>NZ_JBJGXV010000011.1:0-169987 GCF_045447295.1 Pseudomonas sp. O39 | reverse complement strand
CTCTGCCTTTGCAACCCTGGTCAATAGTTTCTGGGTGACGTTCAAGATTCAGAAGCAGGAGTTAATTGAGAATGCCCTGGAGGTGAACAAGGCCTACGCTTCTCGGATCGCGCTGAGTGTGGAGCAGGTGCTTAACTCTGACCTGGACAAGTTAAAGTATGGCTCCGGGGTCATTGGTAAGGCGTTTGACGATAAGCGCTATTTGGCGGAGGAGGCCGATCGACTGTTTGGCCAGGACGCCAGCTTCAACTCTGTGCTGATCGCCGACGCGGGCGGAACAATCATTGCCTCAGCCCCGGAAAGCCTCCATCTCGATGGGCGCACGCTGCAACACAAGGAGCCGCTCAGCCTTCGTGTGCCAAGAATCAGCAATGCGTTCAGGTCCCTCTCCGGCAATCTGGTGGTGTTCATTACCCAGCCCGTATTTGACGCGAAAGGCGAATACCTGGGCCTGATAGGCGGCAGTGTCCGGCTTGAGCAGAGAAATACACTGCAGGCACTGATGGATACCAATGTGCGCAAGGATGGGGCGCATGTCTATCTCATCGACAGCGCCCGTCGGGTGCTCTATCACACCGACCCCGAGCAGATCGGCAGCGTCACGGGTAAGGGCTTGATCGCTGATGCTGCGCTCAGTCAGGACGCCGGTACTTTGCAGGCGACGGATGCCAGTGACGTGGAAATGCTCGCGGGTTTCGCCAGGGTGCCCAGTAGCGGTTGGGGGGTGATTTCGCAACAGCCACTGGAAAATATCCACGCCGTTCTGCGCCATACCATGGCCAAGGTCATGCAGGGTATAGCGCCACTGGCTCTGTTCGGAATCATCTTGATCTGGTGGTTGGGGACAAGGATCTCGGCGCCGCTGTCCAGGCTTGCCGAGTGCGCCAAACGACTGGACACACCCGACAGCTACGAACGCATCAGGGCAGTCCCGGCGCGTTATTTCGAAAGCTGGCAGATTCGCAGAGCGCTGTTGCTGGGTGCCACCCTGCTGCAAGAGAAAATCGGCAAGCTCAATCAGCAAGCGCAAACCGATGCGCTGACAGGCCTGGCCAACCGTCGCGCGATGCAGGACATCCTGGCGCGCTGGCAGGAGGCCGAAAAAGCGTTCGCCGTTGTTTCCATGGACATCGACCACTTCAAACGTGTGAACGACACCTTCGGCCACGGTGCAGGTGATGAAACACTGAGGGCTATCGCGCAGCTCATGCAGCAGAACTCGCGGTCCAATGACTTGCCCTGCAGGGTCGGTGGAGAGGAGTTCGTGTTGTTATTGCCCAATAGTTCGCTTCAGGCTGCAATGGATGTCGCCGAGCGACTGCGTGCCTCAATTGACGCAGCGGACATTGAAACTGTCGGGCACGTGACGGTTTCGCTGGGCGTCGCGCTATGGCACCCCGGCGCCGATTCGATAGCGGTTGTGCTTGAGAGGGCTGACCAGCTGTTGTACCAGGCCAAGCAAAACGGGCGCAATTGCGTGGTGGCTGAGCAGCCTTGATGGGCTAGGCCGTCAGCATGAGCACATGCCGTCAATGCCTGTGCCGATGATGCACATCCGGAAAATGCGCATGGCTATGCCGCATCACACTATGAACATGCACATGACTATGCGGCTGCGCCGGGTCCCATTCAAACCCATGCTCATGTTGATGATGCTCGTCATGCACGTGCCGATGCCCATGCTCCGTCGCCTCGTGCAGATGCTCATGCGCATGCCGCTCCGTCAGGTGCAGCCACACACCCACGGCCATCAGCGCCGACGCAATCCAGAACGCCATGGTCACCGACTCGCCCATCACCAGCAGCGCAACCGCGGCACCGAGGAACGGCGCGGTCGAAAAGTAGGCGCCGGTGCGCGCACTGCCCAGACCGCGCAATGCCAGCACGAACATGACCAGGCTGATGCCATACCCCAGAAAGCCAACCAACAAGATAGGCGCCAGCTGCGCAACACCCGGAATCTGCGCCCCGAGATACAGCGCCAAACTGCAATTCACCACCCCGGCAATTAAACCCTTGGCGCCCGCAATAAACACCGCGTCCGACGCAGACACCTTGCGCGTCAGGTTGTTATCAATCCCCCAGCACAAACAGGCCACCGCCACGGCAAACGGCCCGGTCCAATCGTGGCTCGTGCCGCCACCGCCGGCCCCTGACAACACCACGCCGCCCAGCACGATTGCGAGCATGCCCAGGACGATGCGCCGGTCGGCGTTCTCTCTGAATACCAGCCAGGCGATAACGGCGGTCAGCACCGACTCAAGGTTGAGCATCAGGGAAGCGGTCGCGCCTGCTGTGCGAGTCAGGCCGAACATCAACGCGACCGGCCCGAGGATGCCGCCGAACGCGATGGCGCCGATCAGCCACGGCCATTCGGAACGGGTCAACCCGCTGGGTTTCCAACCGCGATCACGGATAAGGCGCACGCCGGCCAGGCCGATTCCGCTGCCGAGGTAGAGCAGGCCCGCGAGCAGCACGGGCGAGAGGCCCAGGCCGAGGCTTTTGGCGAGCGGCGTGCTGGCGCCGAAGAGGGCGGCAGCGGCAAGTGCGTACAGGATACTGAGGTTCATGGGCCATCCTCGAAGGTCAGGCCCATGATACGTCGCGCGCAGGGGTTAATGCCCTGGCGATTTTGACACGTTCACACTTATTGCGCGGTTTTCAGCTTGATCACATCACCCGAGATCTTGGTGGTGTAACCGCTCAATACCCATGCCCAGAACCAGTTTTCCTGCACTTGGGTGTTGATCAGCGCGTCGCCGCCTTTGGCTTTGATGGCTGCATCCTGAGCGCGCACAAAACGGCTGTTCTGGCCGATAGGGATAACCCCGAACAACATGATGCCGGTGGCGCTGGCTTCACTGTGGCCCAGAACGGTGTACTGGCTGCTGTCGTACTGCGGGGATTTGATGGCGGTGCCGGTGCAGCCTGCCAGTGCGAAACCGAGAACTGCTGCTGCAACCACTTTACTGACGTACTTCACTGTGTAACTCCATGGACTAACCCTCGCGATTCAATTCACGAGGGGGGCGACACTTTAAACGCGACCAGGGCGGATTGAAATCAATCAGCCCACATTTTCATCTTCACGCCTGCACGTACACCCAAGCTGTCAGCCCGGAAGCCAGCGCGACCGAGACCCGCTTATAGTCGGACACTTCATACGCATCCGCCGCCGCCAGTTCCTGTTCGTTGATCTGAAAGACCATGCCTTCAACGCTGGCAGCCTTTTCTGTAGTCGGTGCGACAATCGGGTGGTGGGTCTTGCCGCTGGTGGCCAGCACTTCGGGGTCGGTGATTTCTACCCAGCTTTGTGAATAGCCCAGCATCGCGTCCTGCTGGCCGACTAATTCCCGGCCGAAGTTAGCCAGTTGCACGGCCTTGTCTTGCAAGGTGCCGTAGGAAAACAGCAGCACAGGAAATTGGGTGGAGTGTTCCATTTTGATTCCTTGGTGGGTCAGGCGAGTAAATCTTCGTAGAAGGCGCCGTACGGCTTGCTCGGGTGGGCGATCTGGATTTCCAGGATCCACAGTCCGGCATTCGGGTAGTGCTCGAAATCCCCCAGGTCGCCGCCACGGTGGATCGCGTGGGGAAAGTCGCTGACGCGGTGCCCTTTGATGTCGAGGTTCAGTTGCCAGCCCATGGCCTGGGCCTGCTCCTCGGCGTAGCGATAAAGCTCAAGGCCCACGGCCTGGTGGTTTTTCCAGCGTGATTGTACGCGGTCGAAGAGTTCTTTGGCGGCGTTGGCGCAGGCGATCATCTGCGGGTCGTTGCCGGTGGTGAAGGTCGCACCGGCGTCGCCTTCGTGGCCTTGCCACACCGCGCCCATGTCGATGAAGAAGATATCGTGTTCACCCAGTACCGGGTCGCCGTCGGAGCGTTGCTTGAAGGTCTTGAGGGTGTTGGCACCGAAACGCACCAGCAGCGGGTGCCAGATGCGTTGCATGTCGAGCTCGGTGAGCACCTGCTTGCCCAGCTCGCGCGCTTCGGATTCGAGCATGCCGGGGCGAATACGTTGGGCAAGGTGGTCGATGGCTTGCCTCGTCATGGCCTGGGCATAACGCATGGAGTCGATACTGTAGGCGGTGCCCACGGCTTCTTTGGGTTGTGCAGTCACCGGTTTTCCCTCGCGTTCAAGCTGTACTGGTCGCTATGCGATTTACTATATAGCGATACGATGCAGAGCCCAACTCTGATAACCCCGAAGAGCACCTGTGGGCGCTGGCTTGCCTGCGATAGCGCGGGTTCAGCAAACATTGATGCGGCCTGACCCACCGCCATCGCAGGCAAGCCAGCTCCCACTTTTTGACCGCGTTCGGTCAGTCAGAGATGCAGCCACGCCAGGCTGCCCAATATCACGGCCACGCCGCCAGCGGTGTATGACATCCGCTTCAACCATTCCTTACGCGTCAGCAACGTGATCGCCGCCAGCGAAATCGCGATCTGAATCGCCGTCATCGCCTGAGCCCATCGGTGATGCTGGTGCAGCGCCTCTTCGGACTTCTGATCCCAGTCCCGCGAAGTCGCCTCAAGCTTCTCGGCCTGCTTGCGCACTTCTTCCTTCTGGCCCTTGTAGCGTTCGATCTCATCCTTGTAATGCGCAGCATCCACACCGGGAATATGGGTGGCCAGTTCCGCCAGGTTTTGTCGGCTGGATTTGGCCTGGTAGTAGTTCCACTGGTTGGCGGCTTCGGTCTTGATGATGGCGGCGTTGTTTTTGTCCATTGCCGCTTCGCTTTCGGTCGAGCCTGCCTGGTAGCTGAGCATGGCGCCGAGGGTGGCCATCAGGGCGGTCATCACAGCGATGCGGCTGGCGAAATTGTCTCCACGGCCATGGGCGTGTTCGGTGGTGTGTTCGACGTGTTTTTCGTGGGGGCTGGGGACTTCGAAGGCTTCGGACATGGGGGCGTCTACGAACGGAATGAGGGAGTCTGATTCTTTACCAATTCAGCTGTCTCAATCCTGTACGTAACGCTGTAAACCCTGCACCAGCGCATCAAATGTCACCCGGCAGCGCGGGCTGTTGCGCAGGTCTTCGTGCATGGTGACCCACGTGTCCATCTTGAACGCAAACGCGTCGGGCAGGACCCGGTGAAGGCGCGGGTCTTGCTTGGCCAGTTGCACCTGGCAGCCGCCGATACCGGCACCGGCGCGAATCAGCGCCAGTTGTGCCAGGTCGCTGTCGCTGCTGATGGCGAAGGTGCTGCGTTCAAAGCCTTTGATGGCCAGGCTGCGGATAAACGCGCTTTCCTGATCGAAGCCAATCACCGAGTGGCCGACCAGGTCTTGCATCAGCAGAGGGCTGCCGTGCTGTTGCAGATAATCGTCGCGGGCGTGCAGGCCGACTTCGATCAGGCCGACGCGCCTTGCCAGCAATTGCTCCTGGCTCGGTCGCACCATGCGTACGGCGATGTCGGCCTCCAGTTGCAGCAGGTCGATCAGGCGGTTGCTCAGGATCAGTTCAACCCGCAGGTGCGGGTGCTGGCGGCGCAACTGCGTGATGATCGGCGGTAACACTTCCACGCCGACCACTTCACTGGCGGAAATCCGCACCACGCCACGCACTTCATCGCCTTGGGCTGACGCGGCGCGCTCCAGGGCGGCGGCCGTGCGCTCCATGGTTTCGGCGTGGGCGCGCAAGGTGTGGGCCACCGCCGTCGGCAACAGCCCGGTGGGCGAGCGAGTAAACAGCACCACCCCCAGCGCCAATTCCAGTGCAGCGATGTGCCGGCCGACCGTCGGCTGTGTGATGCCAAGCAGCCGCGCGGCCCCCGACAACGATCCTTCCTTCAGTACGCCGAGGAACGACCGGTAAAGCTCCCAACCAATATTCGCAGGCATGCATAAATGTATAGCGGCTCGATGCTCTTCGGCAATTTATCTATAGCTGACCCCGCCACACAATGGCCTCACCAACCAACGTGGGAGACGGTCATGAGCAAAGTTCTGGTACTGGGTGCGACGGGCGGGATCGGCGGCGAAGTGGCGCGGCAGATGAGTGCGGCAGGCTGGGAGGTGTGTGCGTTGACCCGGGATGTGGACAAGGCGCGCCTTGCGAATGCCGCCTTCTCCTGGCTCCAGGGCGATGCACTCAATCGCCAGGAAGTGCTCGCTGCCGCGCGTGGCTGTGCGGTGATCGTCCATGCGGTCAACCCACCGGGCTATCGCAACTGGGCCGAGCAGGTGCTGCCAATGATCGATAACAGTATCGCGGCGGCCATCGCCGAGGGCGCGACCATCGTGTTGCCTGGCACGGTCTACAACTTCGGGCCGGATGCGTTTCCCGTGTTGCACGAAGACTCGCCTCAGCACCCGCAGACACGCAAAGGCGCGATTCGTGTGCAACTGGAGCAGCGTCTACAGGACGCTTCCCGCCGGGGCGCTCGTGTGGTGATCGTGCGCGCCGGGGATTTTTTCGGCGCCCGGGTGGCCAACAATTGGTTCGCCCAAGGCTTGATCAAGCCCGGCAAACCGGTGCACGCCGTCAGCTACCCGGGCGCTCCCGGTGTGGCGCATCAATGGGCGTACCTGCCGGATGTGGCGCGCACGATGCTCGAGTTGATTGAGCGTCGGGCGAGCCTCGATGCGTTCGCGCGCTTTCATATGGCTGGGCATATGGACACGGACGGCACGCAGATGGCCGAGGCGATCCAGCGCGTGGTGCTGCGTCGGACCGGCCATCAACCGCGCGTAGGTCGTTTCCCTTGGTGGTTGATGAAATTGGCAGCGCCCTTTGTCGTCACAGTCCGTGAGATGCAGGAAATGCGCTACCTGTGGCAAACCCCGTTGCGCCTGGATAACCAGCGCTTGCTGGATGCCTTGGGCCGTGAGCCGCACACGCCGCTGGAACAGGCGGTGGAGACTACCTTGGCCGACCTGGGGTGTTTGCCTGCGTCCGCCTGATCAAGCGCACATACACCGCCATGTTGATCAGCAACACCACGGCCCCGAGTACCCATTGAATGTTCGGGGTCAGCCCGGCCGGGTAGATCAGCGTGAGGATGTAATGCTCGACAAACCCGCCGCCATAACCGTCCTGCCCGGCGAGATGGCGGAACAGGTTCTCCCAACGGGTCAGCGGGCAGGGCAGGTGGAACACCTCGACGGCGACCCCCCAGGCCGCTGCGGGCAGGTGCAGCCACATGACAGGCCGCCACTTGAGGGCCAGCAATCCGCCGAACAGCACGAACAAGATGAAACTCAGGTGAAACAGCACCAGGCTGTCGGCGGCTACGCGATAGAGCATGTTGGGATTCGCTTATAAGGTGGGCCAGTGTCAGGCGCCGAATTCTTCTTGCGGGTAGGCGATAAACACAGGCAGTTTTTTCGACATATTACTGCGATTGCCGTCATACACCCGCCACGTACTATGGATGATCCCGTCGCCCAATACTTCTACCCACTCGCCGCTTTGCAAATAGGGCGCGAGGCTGGAGCGCCCAACATAGGCAAAGCCGAAGCCGTCCAGTGTGCCTGCTGCCGGGCAAGGCTACGTTGGGTTTTGCATGCACCCAGGTCAAGGGTGTTAAGCGCTGATTTTGAGGCGTGGGCTGAGACGACTGAAGGCGTGGACTTTGCGGAGTAAGGCGTGAGGGCGGGCTCAGGTTTGTGGCCGTGATGGTTGCTTGCAAGCAACCTGGGCCGTTATTGTGCTGAATCCTTTTAGTCCTCCCCCCAAGGTTCTGTTGTGATGAATGCACCGCGTACCGCAGTCGGCCCGATCAAGGCCGTGATTTTCGATATGGACGGGTTATTGCTGGATACCGAAGGCATCTACACCGAAGTCACGCAGATCATCGCCGAACGCTACGGCCGTTCCTACGACTGGGGCATCAAGCAGCACATCATCGGCCGAGGCGCTCAGGACCTGGCCGATTACGTGGTCAAGGCGCTGGACTTGCCGATCACGCCAGCAGAGTTTCTCAGAATCCGTGAACCGCTGATGAGCGAGCGTTTTCCCAAGGCCTTGGGCATGCCCGGGGCCGAGGCGCTGGTGCGGCACTTGAAGGCGCATAACATTCCGATCGCGGTGGGCACCAGTTCGTCGCGCAATTCGTTTGGCCACAAGACCACCTTGCACCGTGAATGGTTTGGCCTGTTCGGCACCATTGTCACGGCCGATGACCCGGAAGTCGGCGCCGCGAAACCTGCGCCGGATATCTTCCTGACCGCTGCGCGCCGCTTGGGCGTCGCGCCACAGGATTGCCTGGTGTTCGAGGATTCGCCGTTCGGTGTGACGGCCGCGAAAGCCGCCAACATGACCGCTATTGCCGTGCCCGATGAAGCCATGGCCGACAGCAAATACCAACATGCCGACCAGATCATCCGCAAACTCGCGGACTTCGATCTCGCCGCCTATGGCTTGCCACCTTTTCCCTGACTGAACAGGGTCAAAAATGTGGGAGCTGGCTTGCCTGCGATGGCGTCCTCAAGACCGCTGTCGCAGGCAGGCCAGCTCCCACAATGGGTTAGGCGCTGAAACCACCATCAATGGTCAGGCTTGCACCGGTGATATACCCCGCTTCCGGCCCGGCCAGGTAAGCCACAAAACTCGCTATCTCCTCCACGTGGCCATAACGCCCCACCGCCATCAACCCGATCAGCGTCTCGGCAAACTCACCGTTCGCGGGGTTCATATCGGTGTCCACCGGCCCCGGCTGCACGTTGTTAATGGTGATGCCGCGTGGCCCCAGGTCCCGTGCCAAACCTTTGGTCAGGCCCACCAGCGCCGCCTTGCTCATCGCGTAGGGGCCACCGCCGCCAAACGGCATACGTTCGGCATTGGTGCTGCCGATGTTGATCACGCGGCCGCCTTCACCCATGTGCTTGGCCGCTTCCTGAGTGGCGATAAACACGCTGCGCACATTGATCGCCAGGGTCTGGTCGAAGTCTTCCAGCTTGAAATCCTCCAGTGGCGCGATGGCCAATACACCGGCGTTGTTCACCAGGATATCCAGGCGCCCGAACGCTTCGACGGTGGCGTTGACCGCATTGCGAATCGCCGTGGCGTCGGCACTGTCGGCCTGAATGGCCAGGGCTTTGCCGCCTGCGCTGATCACGACGTTCTGCAGTTCTTCGGCCTTGGCGGCCGAACTGACGTAAGTGAAGGCGACGGCTGCGCCTTGTGCGGCCAGGCGTTTTACGATCGCAGCGCCAATGCCGCGGGAACCGCCCTGGATCAAGGCGACTTTGCCGGTGAGGTTTTGTGTGGTCATGTCGATCTCCAAGTAGTTGATGGGCCGAGTATCGACCTCACCCACCCATGCCGGTAGACCGTGATTGCTATAGTCTGTGTAAACCAAAAGTTTAGAATGGTGCGATATGGAAAGCTTTGGAAGTATCGAATGCTTTGTGCGCAGTGCCGAAGGCGGCAGCTTCGCCGAAGCGGCCCGGCACCTGAGCCTGACGCCGGCGGCGGTCGGCAAGAGTGTCGCCAAGTTGGAAGCACGCCTCGGTGTTCGCCTGTTTCAACGCAGCACCCGGCGCCTGACCCTGACCGAAGCCGGCAAGCTGTTCCTCGAAGAAGTCAGCGGCAGCCTCATCACCATCCAGAACGCCGTGGCCAACCTGGCGAGCGCGGAAGGCCGCCCGGTGGGCACGCTCAAGGTCAGCATGGGCACGGTGTTCGGCAATCGTTATGTGGTGCCGTTACTGGTGGAGTTCATGCGGCGCTTTCCGGATATCAGCCCGGACTGGCATTTCGATAATCGCCAGGTGGACCTGATCGGCCAAGGCTTTGATGCGGCTATCGGCGGCGGTTTTGAACTGCCCCAGGGTGTGGTGGCGCGCAAGTTGGCACCTGCGCATCGAATACTGGTGGCCTCGCCGGCTTATCTGGAGCGGCGTCTGCCGGTAAGGGCGCCCGAAGATTTATCGCGTTGCCTGGGCATCCTGATCCGCTCTCCGCAAACCGGCCGCGTGCGCACCTGGCAGCTCACGGGCCCGGAGCGTGAGCAACGCCCGCTGGTGCTCAAGCCGCGCATGACCATGAGCGATTCCGAAGCCGCCTGCTGCGCCAGCGCCCAAGGCCTTGGGATTGCGCTGGTCAGCATGCCGATGGCCGTGCCGTTCCTCGACAGCGGCGCGGTGGTGCGGGTGTTGTCCGATTGGTACGTCGACGACGGCAACATCTCCATCTACTACGCCGAACACAAGCTGCTGCCCGGCAAGACTCGGGCGTTTGTGGACTTCATCATTGAGCAGTTTTCCGAAAAGGGCTTGGGGCAGCGGTTCAGCGCGATTTGACGACGGTTGCTCAATTCCAATGTGGGAGCCGGGCTTGCCCGCGATGCAGGCGACTCGGTCTACCGGCCTAACTAACCCGGCCAACCAATGACCCTCTTCGGCCTCGGCGTGGCATAGGTCCTGATCTTCGATGTCGACAACCCCAACCGAACCAGGGATTCGGCAATGGTCACCGCCGCCGTCACTCCATCCACCACCGGCACGCCGGTGCGCTGGCGAATTTGCTCATCCAGCCCGGCCATACCGCCGCAGCCCAGGCAGATCACTTCGGCCTTGTCGTCGCGGATCGCCAGTTCCGCCTGGCGCACGATGGCTTCCATGGCGGCCAGTGGGTCTTCTTCAAGCTCAAGCACTGCCATGCCACTGGCGCGTACCGAGGCGCAGCGTTGATACAGCCCGGCAAGTTTCAATCGGTCTTCGATCAACGGCACGGTACGGTCCAGGGTGGTCACCACCGAGTAGGCGTGGCCCAGGAACATCGCCGTGCTGGCCGCCGCCTCGGTGATGTCCACCACGGGCACATTCAACAACTCCTGCAAGCCTTCACGGCCATGTTCGCCATAGCCGGCCTGGATCACCGCATCAAACGGCTGATCGTAGGCCATCACCCGGTCCATCACGGCGATAGCGGCCAGGTAGCTTTCGAAATTGCCTTCCACCGACTCGGCGCCGAAATACGGCGTGAGGCCGACGATTTCGGTGCCGGGCGAGGCCACGGCCCGTGCCTGCTGGGCGATGGTTTCAGTGATGGATTCGGTGGTGTTGACGTTGACCACGAGGATGCGCATGGAATGTCCTTGGTTAATGACTGACGTTATCGACTGCAATGCTTTCGCCGCTGACATCGGCGTAGAACGGTTGGCGCTTGGCGATCAGCCGATACAACAGCCCTGCAATACCAGCGCCAAACAGCCAGGAAAAGGGAGCGACGCTGGTAAAACCTGGCAACAGCGCCAGTAGGATCGCGATCACCGCCGCAGGAATAAACGCCGCGACTGCGCGTAAATTGACGCCTCGGCTGTAGTAATAAACGCCATTCGGGTCTTCGCTATACAGTTGCAGAACGTCCACCTGGCTTTTACGAATCAGCCAGTAATCGACCATGATCACCCCGTACAGCGGCCCCAGCAGCGCGCCCAGTCCGGACAGGAAATACACGATCACCAGCGGGCTGTTGTAGAGGTTCCACGGCAGGATCAGCACCGCCACGGTGGCGCTGATCAGCCCGGCACGACGAAAGTTCAGGTACTTGGGCGCCAGGTTGCTCAACACAAAGGCCGGTGCGACGAAGTTGGCCATGATGTTCACCGCCACGGTGACGATCAGGAATGCCAGGCAGCCCAGCACGAGAAAGAAGGTGTTGGGGATCGCTGCGATGATTTCGGTCGGGCTTTCAATCACCCGTCCATTGAGCTGGAACTGCCCACCGCAGAGCAGCACGGTGATGGCGGCAAACACCAGGATATTCACTGGCAAGCCCCAGAAATTGCCGACCAGGATGGTCTTGCGGCACGGCGAGGACCGGGCAAAGTCGCAGAAGTTGAGAATCAGCGTGCCGTAGATCGTCAGCCACAACGCGCCGCCGGCAAAGATGTTGCGCCACATCTCGCCACCGCTCAGCGGCTCGCGGATCGACCAGGCGATATTGCCGCCGACCTGGAAATACATCCAACCGGCCAATGAGGCCACAGTCACCAAAATGACCGGCCCGGCAAACGCTTCATAGCGCCGCACCATTTCCATGCCGTACGCCAGGATCGCCAGTTGCACAAACCAGATCGCCACGAAACACGCCCAACCCAGCGTCGACAGGCCGAGGATCGAGTTGTGATCATAGTCGGCAAACCCTGGATGAATTGCCGACAACAGCACGCGGAAAACCACTGACGCCAGGTAGGTCTGAATACCAAACCAGGCAATCGCAATCACCGCCCGAATCAGCGCCGGAATTTGTGCACCGTGAATACCGAAACTGATACGGCTGATGACCGGGAACGGCACGCCGGTCTTCTGCCCCATATACCCCGACAAGTTCATGAAGAAGTACACCAGCGCCGCGCCAATCCCCAGTGATAACAGAATCTGCCAACCGCCAAGGCCCAGCGCATATAAGCCAATGGCAAACGAATAGTTGGCGATGTTGTGCACGTCATTGGTCCACAGCGCGAAAATGCTGTAGCGACCCCAGCGACGACCCTCAACTTTGGTGGGCGCCAGGTCCCGGTTGTGCAGGCGAGGGCTGAGCACCAACGGGCCGGGGCTCGCGGCCGCCGGGTTCAGGGCGGAGGAGGGCAGATCCAGTGCGATGTTATTCGAGAGGCTTGTACGCATTCCGGCAGGCTCCAGCGCATCGGCGAGCAAGCCGCAGATGGCAAAGTGTATGTAGGTTTTGTATTTATTGTATACAAAGCGCATTTCACCTTAACCCACATGCGTGCCAGTTTTGGAACTATGAAACGGGCGATTAATTTCGTTTTTATAGGTTGTCCAAATAACTGACTGAATTAAAAGCGATATAAATTGACCGTTTGAACAGGTATTTATTTTTTATGCAGTAGAAACAGTGCGGGAGAGAACGAAAAGAAGCGGGAAGAGATGTTACGTTATGGTGCGCTTTTGACTGGATTGCACACATAAATGGCACCGATGGTTACATCAGTGTGTACAAAATTTATACCCACCACAAAGCAAATGTGGGCGCGGGCTTGCTCGCGAATGTGAAGGGCCAGTCACTGAATATGTCGACTGATCCACGGCATTCGCGAGCAAGCCCGCTCCCACATGTTTTACTGCGCTAGCCCTCAGGCTTTGCTGATGATATTCCCGGCGTGCAGGCCACATTCTTTCTGCGTAGCTTCTTCCCACCACCAGCGGCCTTCGCGCTCGTGCTGGTTCGGCAATACCGGCCGGGTGCACGGCTCGCAGCCGATGCTGATAAAGCCGCGTTCATGCAGGCTGTTGTAAGGCAACTCGAGCATTCGGATGTAACCCCAGACTTCCTCGCTGGTCATCTGCGCCAGCGGGTTGAACTTGTACAGCGTACGTTCCGGGGTGGAGAAACCGCTGTCGACCTCCAGTGCCGCCACCTGGCTGCGGGTGCCGGGGCTCTGGTCGCGGCGTTGGCCGGTGGCCCAGGCGCTTACGCCGGACAGTTTGCGGCGCAGCGGCTCGATCTTGCGCACGCCGCAGCATTCGCCATGGCCGTCCTTGTAGAAGCTGAACAGGCCCTTTTCCTTGACGAAGGGTTCCAGCGCGCGCTGGTCCGGCGAGATCAGCTCGATGTCGATCTTGTAGAACTCGCGCACCTGCTCGATAAACCGGTAGGTCTCCGGGTGCAGACGGCCGGTGTCGAGGCTGAATACCTTGACGTTCTTGTTCAGCTTCCAGGCCATGTCTACCAGCACCACGTCCTCGGCGCCGCTGAAGGAAATCCACAGGTCATCGCCGAACTGACTGAACGCCAGCTTGAGAATGTCCTGGGCGGATTTGTTTGCGTAAGTCGCAGCGAGTTCAGCGACGTCGAAGGCTTGGTTCATCAGGACGGTTCCTACAGGTCAGTGGCGCTGAGCGCTCTATAGGGGAGCGATGGTATCAAAATCCGCCTCGCGTTGCGGGGCCGAGCTTGAGTCGCTAGAGTTCGGCAGTCCTTTTGCTCGCTCAACTTGAATAAGATAAATAGGGGTGTGTTGTGGAAATTGCCTGTCTCGACCTGGAAGGAGTGCTGGTTCCGGAAATCTGGATCGCCTTCGCTGAAAAAACCGGTATTGAATCCTTGCGGGCCACCACCCGGGATATTCCCGACTACGACGTGCTGATGAAGCAACGCCTGCGCATCCTCGACGAACACGGGCTCAAGCTCGCCGATATCCAGGAAGTGATCGCCACCCTCAAGCCGCTGGACGGTGCCATCGAGTTCGTCAACTGGCTGCGCGAGCGCTTCCAGGTGGTGATTTTGTCAGACACCTTCTACGAATTCTCCCAACCGCTGATGCGCCAACTCGGCTTCCCGACCTTGCTGTGCCATCGGTTGATTACCGATGAGAACGACCGGGTGGTGAGCTACCAACTGCGCCAGAAGGACCCCAAGCGCCAGTCGGTGCTGGCGTTCAAGATCCTCTACTACCGCGTGATCGCCGCCGGCGATTCCTACAACGACACCACCATGCTCGGCGAAGCTGACCGTGGGATTCTGTTCCATGCGCCGGAGAATGTGATTCGCGAGTTCCCGCAGTTCCCCGCGGTGCATACGTTTGAGGACTTGAAGAAAGAGTTCATCAAGGCGTCGAATCGGCCATTGAGCCTGTAGTTGATTGGTTGATGCTGTTGGCCTCATCGCGGGCAAGCCCGGCTCCCACATTTTGATTTGTGACCCTTAAAATGTGGGTGCTGGCTTGCCTGTGATGAAGCCGGTTCAGTCTGCGCCTAAACCCCGGCCAGCAACCGCTCATAAGGAATACTTAAACCTTCATGCAGGCGTTTGATCATCGCCAGGCTCAGCTTTCGCTTGTGATTCAGCACTTCGGACACTCGCCCGCTCGTACCGATAAAAGGCTCCAGGTCGCGGGCAGTCATGCCCAACTGCTCCATGCGAAATTTAATCGCTTCCACTGGGTCCGAAGCCGGCATTGGAAAATGTTCCGCCTCGTACTTCTCAATGAGTACGGCGAGGATTTCCAGCTCGTCACCCTCTGGCGAGCCGACTTGCGCTCCCCATAGCTGCTCGACGCGTGCGAGCGCCGCAGTCAGGTCTTCCTGGGAGTGAATAGGTTTGATGTTCATCACACGGTCTCCGCGTTGATCTGGTCGTATTGCGCATGGGTCCCTACGAAACGGATGAAACCCAGCTGTCGTTGATAGTCGATCGCCATGATCACTCGGTACTTGTTGCCGCCCACGTTGAAAACAACCCTGCCGCCCTTGAGAATGCTCGCCGTTCTAAGCTCATCTTTGAGTGCCTGCGGCGTGGCGTAAATAGTCTTCTCCATGTGGCGATACAGCTCGACCAGCGGCGTTTTGGCCTCGATATACGCGGGATGGCTTTCCCAGAATATTCGTAAGGTAGAGAGAGCGATTATCCGCATCGTTGAAATCTCCCAATACGGGAGATAATAGATATGCTTGAGTGGATATGCAATCGCGGAAATAATTTCTGACGAGTAGACAGTCGCTTCATGTGATCCTTCACAAACGGCGGGTGGGCGGTAGGGGCTGGACGCTATCCTCCCACTCACACGCCGTCCACGGCCATTCTGATTCAGGCTTTTTCGGCTACTGGGCTCTGCGTCTGAGCGCCAGAAGAAGCGCGGCGCTAGAGGTTTTCCAACGTGTGTAACAACACCCGCACCTTGGTCAGCGACTCCTGATACTCCGCCTCCCACTGCGAGTCCGCTACGATCCCGCCGCCGCCCCAGCAGCACACCTGCCCATCCTTGACCAACAAACTGCGAATCGCGATGGAGCTGTCCATCTCGCCGCGTACGTCCAGGTACACCAGCGAGCCGCAGTACAAGCCGCGTCGCGTCGGCTCCAGCTCGTCAATGATCTGCATTGCGCGGATCTTCGGCGCGCCGGTGATCGAGCCGCCGGGGAAGCTGCCGGCGATCAGGTCGAGGGCGTCCTTGTCGTCGGCCAGGATGCCGGTGACGCTGCTCACCAGGTGGTGCACGTTGGGGTAGCTTTCCAGGCTGAACAGCTCGGGCACTTTCACCGAGCCCGTGCGGCAGGTGCGACCGAGGTCGTTGCGCAGCAGGTCGACGATCATCAGGTTTTCGGCGCGATCCTTGGGGCTGGCCAGCAGTTCGGCGGCGTGAGCTGCATCCTCTTCGGCGGTCAAACCCCGCGGGCGGGTGCCTTTGATCGGGCGGGTTTCGACGTGGCGTTCGCTGACCCTGACGAAGCGCTCTGGCGACAGGCTCAATACCGCGCCGTGATCCGGCAGGCTTTGAAAACCGGAGAAAGGCGTAGGACAGGCTTCACGCAGAGCGCAGTAAGCCACCCATGGGTCGCCGATGCACGGCGCCCGGAAGCGCTGCGCGAAGTTGACCTGATAGCAGTCGCCCGCCTGGATATAGTCCTGAATGCGCACGATGGCCTGGCGATAAGCCTCGGCTGTGAGGTCGGGCGCCATCGGGCCGTGGAGCTTGAAGGTGGCTGATGTTTGTGGGGCAGGCTGGCTGAACAGGTCGATCAGCCGTTGTCGCTCGCTGTCGGCCTGCGCCGGGTGGAAGACCAACTGACTGGTCTGTGCCTGGTGATCGCTGATCAGTGCCCACGCATACAGCCCGAAGCGTGCATCCGGCAGGTGCAGGTCATCCGTCGCCAGGTGTGGCATCTGTTCGAGGTGCCGGCCGAAGTCGTAGCTCAGATAGCCGATCAAGCCGCCGGCAAACGGCAGTTCCACACCTGCCGGCATTGCCGCTTCACCCAGCTGCGTCAGGTTATCGCGCAAGCGTTGCAGGAAATCACTGCCGCTTTCGTCAGGCCTTACGGTCAAGGTTGCTTGTGGCCAGGCGCTGAGCACGTCATAGCGCCCGCGTTCGGCAGCCGGGCGCCCGCTGTCGAGCAGCACCGCACCGGGGGCATGGCGAATCGCCGCAAAGTATTCGGCGGGGTTGGCCCGGTAGGGCAGCGAGTGTACGGAACAGGTCGACATTGCGGGGCGGATCAGCGATTGGCGTGGGGAGGCGATTGTAGTCCCCCGTAGGATTTGGTCCTAGAGGGGATGTCGGCTATAGACAGATTGAAGCCCGGATCAGCCTTCGACGTGGGGTATATGCCCAAACATTTCCTGCACAAACTTCACGCGCTCTTGCGGGGTTTCCGTCACGCCGGCGGCTTTCAGCTCTGCCAGGCGCGCTTCCACGGCGTGGGTGCGCAGGGTCAGGCCGCAGTCGTTGGCGATTTGGATATTCAGCCCCGGCCGCGCATTCAGTTCGAGGATCAGCGGGCCTTTTTCCTGGTCCAGCACCATGTCCACGCCGATATAGCCCAGCCCGCACAGTTCATAGCAGCCGGCCGCCAACTGCATGAAACCATCCCAGTTGGGCAGTTGCACCCCATCCACTGCGTTGGTGGTGTCGGGGTGTTTGGTGATGATGTTGTTCAGCCAGGTGCCGCGCAGGGTCAGGCCGGTGGCCAGGTCCACACCGACGCCAATCGCACCCTGGTGCAGGTTGGCCTTGCCGCCGGACTGCCGGGTCGGCAGGCGCAGCATGGCCATCACCGGGTAGCCCATCAACACGATGATGCGGATATCCGGCACGCCTTCGTAGCTGATGCTCTTGAAGATCTGGTCGGGCACCACGCGGTATTCGATCAGCGCACGGTCGCGGTGGCCGCCCAGGGAATACAAACCGGTGAGGATGCTGGAAATCTGGTGCTCGATTTCTTCATGGCTGATGATCTTGCCGGACACGGTGCGATAGCGCCCTTCAAAACGGTCGGCCACCACTAGGATGCCATCGCCGCCGGCGCCCTGGGCCGGTTTGATCACGAAGTCGTTGCGCCCGCCGATAATCTCGTCGAGCTTGTCGATTTCCTTCTCGGTGGAAATGACCCCGTACATTTCCGGCACATGGATGCCGGCGGCAATCGCCCGCTCTTTGGTGATGATCTTGTCATCCACAATCGGGTACAGGCTGCGCTTGTTGTACTTGAGCACGTAGTCGGCATTACGCCGGTTGATGCCCATGATCCCCCGCGCTTCGAGGGCCTTCCAGGTCTTCCAGAAGCCGAACATTACGAGTCAGCCTTGAGGAAGGCCTTGAAGCGCACCAGCTCGGTCAGGCGGTAGCCGCGATAACGACCCATGGCCAGCATGAAGCCCACCAGGATCAACAGGATCGCCGGGAAGGTAAACACAAAGTAGATCAGCTCCGGCACGCTCATGATGATGTGCGCCAGGGAGGCAGCGAACAGCGTACCGATCGCCACTTTCAGCGCATGGTTGGCGCCGCGCTCCTCCCAGGTGATCGACAGGCGTTCGATGGTCATGGTCAGGATCACCATCGGGAACAGCGCCACCGACAGCCCGCGTTCCAGGCCGAGTTTGTGGCTGAACAGGCTGATGGCCGCAATCAGCACCACCACGAAGGTCAGCACCACCGATAGCCTCGGCAGCATCTGCAACTTCAAGTGTTCCAGATACGAGCGCAGGGACAGGCCCAGCGCCGTGATGATCGTAAACAGGACAATGCCGAAGCCCAGCTGCGTCTCGCGAAACGCCAGGGCGATCAGCACCGGGGTAAAGGTGCCCAGGGTCTGCAGGCCGATGAGGTTGCGCAGGATCAGAATCACCAGCACGCCAATCGGGATCATCACCATGATCATGAAGGTCTGCTGGGTTTGCAGCGGCAGGCCGTACAGCGAATATTCGAGGAAGTTGGCGTCAGTGTTTTCGTCGGTCAGCTTGGCCAGGCGAATGGCGTTCATTTCGCTGTTGTTCAGGCTGAAGGTGACCATGGCTTTCTTGCCGCCATCGACCGTGATCAGGTTTTCATCGCCCGTCCACCACAACAGGCGGTCGGACGGCAGGCCTTGCTCGCCGGTTTCCGGGTTGAAGTACAGCCAGTCATTGCCGTTGAAACTGCGCAGCCACAGCTCGGGGGTTTGCGGTTGGTCGGCCACCAGGCGGATGGTGTGGACCTTTTCGATCGGCACGTGGGCGATGGACAGCAGCAGCTCGACGATCTTGGCCTTGTGCGGCGTCGACGGATCGCCGGCCAGCAGCAGCTTCACATTGTCGTCGTTGAGGTTGTTGGTGCGCTTGATGGCCTCGCCGATAAAGGTCTCGACGTCCGCCGAGTGCTGGCGTATCGGCGCCAGCAAGGCTTCGGCGGCGATTTTCTCCGGGCCGTCCACTGCGATGCTGTCGCGGAAGGTCGGGCCCTTGACCTTGACCTTTTCACCGCTGTAACGCTTGGTCAGCACCAGTCGGTAATACAGGGTCTGTTTGCCTTTGGCTCGGCGCGCCGACCACGTGACCTTACGGTTGCCGTCAGTACGGTTGACGCTGACGCCATAATTATTGGAGATGAAACTCTCATTGAGGCTGACGAAGTCGCGGCTCAGGGGCGGCACGAACATCGAGATTTTCACCGGGTCCTTGGGGTTGGCGACGAACTCGACCTTGGCGTCGATGTTCCACAGGTCGTCGGTGGCGTCCTCGGTGACAGGAATCCCCAGCACGAAAATCTGGTAGGCGGTGACCGAAATACCCAACACCACCAGGATGGTGATCAGGATTTTCAGGTGCAGGGTCAGAGAGCGCATTCAGTTTACTCGGCGGTATGAGCGTCGGCGGCGCAGGCAGGTTTGCCCGCTGCGTATTTAAGACTGGGGTCGACCAGCGCATCAAAGCGTTTCAACGCTTCGGAGCCGATCAGCAGCGGGTATTGGAAGGCACTGCGGTCAGTCAAGTTCACTTCGATGCTGCGTAAAGCGCTGCCCATGCAGATTTCCAGCGCGATCACTGGGCGGGCGGTGTAGTTCTTGTCCTCATCGGGGTCGTAGTCACCGGCGCGGCGCTTGATCTTGCTGACGCGGGCCAACGGGCGTTCGATGGGGTGGGAATGGGCGGCGTCGATAGCCAGGTAGAAGCGCACCCAGGATTCGCCGTTGCGCTTGAAGCGCTTGATATCGCGGGCGCTCAACGAGGCGGTCTTGGCGCCGGTGTCGAGTTTGGCCGCCACTTCCAGGTCAATGCCGGCCAATTTGGCGTATTCATTCAGGCCATACACGGTCTTCTCGGCGGCAGCACTTAGCCCCGGCATGAGCCCCGGCAGGAACAGTAGGCAAATCAGAAGGAAGGGCTTGAGTCTCATAGATCCTGACGCGGTGCAGTGCGATGTTCAATTCATCAAGGCGACTGGCATTGCTGCGCAATCTCTAGTGCGCCGTTTCATCAAGTGATGTCAGGCAAAAGCGGCGGGCATTCTAACATGATGCTTTTTTGGCGCCAGCGCTGGCAGGCGGCCATGCCCTAGAGCGTGCAGAAGGGGTTATTAGACGATTGTCGACAATGTTGATTTATTCTTTGACTAATAAGGTCTGATTGGCTAGTTTTTGCGGCATTGCTTTTAAAGGTGTCGACAATATGCTGGATCAACTGGAAACCCCAGTGGTAGCGCAAGACGATTCCCAGACCATGTCAGAGAACGTCTTCCGGCGTATCCAGGCCGCCATCGTCAAAGGCGAAATCGCCCCCGGCAGCAAGATCTCCGAGCCGGAACTGGCGCGCACCTACGGCATCAGCCGTGGTCCATTGCGTGAAGCGATCCACCGCCTGGAAGGCCAGCGTCTGCTGGTGCGCGTGCCTCACGTTGGCGCGCGAGTGGTGTCCTTGAGCCATGCCGAGCTGATCGAGCTCTATGAAATCCGCGAATCTCTGGAAGGCATGGCCTGCCGCCTGGCCGCCGAGCGCATGACCGATGCGGAAATCGAGGAGCTACGCCAAGTGCTGCACACCCATGAACGCGACGAAGCGTTCCAGGCCGGGCTCGGCTACTACCAGCAGGAAGGCGACTTCGATTTTCATTACCGGATAATTCAAGGCGCCGGTAATCGCACGCTGACCCAAATGCTCTGCGGCGAGCTGTACCAATTGGTGCGCATGTACCGCATCCAGTTCTCCGCCACCCCCAATCGTCCACGCCAGGCTTTTGCCGAGCATCACCGCATTCTTGACGCGATTGCCGATCGTGACGGTGAACTGGCCGAATTGTTGATGCGCCGGCATATCGGCGCCTCCAAACGCAATATCGCCCGTCACTTCCCGGACGGCGCGCCCCAGACAGCCACTCAGCGAGGTGAGTCATGAGTTCCAACAATAAAACTACTCCAGGCCAGCGTTTCCGCGATGCAGTCGCCAGCGAACATCCCTTGCAAGTGGTGGGCGCAATCAACGCCAACCACGCGCTGCTGGCCAAACGCGCCGGTTTCAAGGCCATCTACCTCTCGGGTGGCGGTGTCGCTGCCGGCTCCCTCGGCGTGCCGGATTTGGGCATCACCGGCCTGGATGACGTGCTGACCGACGTGCGCCGCATCACTGACGTGTGCGACCTGCCGCTGCTGGTAGACGTGGACACCGGTTTCGGTTCCTCAGCCTTCAACGTGGCGCGCACGGTCAAGTCGATGATCAAGTTCGGCGCCGCTGCCATCCACATCGAAGACCAGGTCGGCGCCAAGCGCTGCGGGCATCGCCCGAATAAAGAGATCGTGTCCCAGCAGGAAATGGTCGACCGCATCAAGGCCGCCGTGGATGCGCGCACCGATGACAGCTTCGTGATCATGGCGCGCACCGACGCCCTTGCCGTGGAAGGGTTGGAGTCCGCCCTGGAACGCGCCGCCGCCTGCATCGAAGCCGGCGCCGACATGGTGTTCCCGGAAGCCATCACTGAACTGGAGATGTACAAGCTCTTCGCGTCAAGGGTGAAGGCGCCGATCCTGGCCAATATCACCGAATTCGGCGCAACCCCGCTGTACACCACCGAACAGTTGAAATCTGCCGATGTTTCCATCGTGCTGTACCCGCTCTCGGCTTTCCGTGCCATGAACAAGGCCGCCGAGAACGTCTACACCGCGATCCGTCGCGACGGCACCCAACAGAACGTGATCGACACCATGCAAACCCGCATGGAGCTTTACGATCGCATCGACTACCACACCTTCGAGCAGAAGCTCGACGCGCTGTTCGCCGCGAAAAAGTAACGAACGCGCCTCCCTGAATAACTACAAAATTGGAGAAGAACCATGGCTGAAGCAAAAGTACTGAGTGGTGCCGGCCTGCGTGGTCAGGTAGCCGGGCAGACCGCATTGTCCACCGTAGGCCAGGCCGGTGCCGGCCTCACCTATCGCGGTTACGACGTGCGTGAACTCGCCGCCGACGCGCAATTTGAAGAAGTCGCTTACCTGCTGCTCTACGGCGAGTTGCCGACCAAAGCCGAACTGGCCGCCTACAGCAAAAAACTGAGCACGCTGCGCGATCTGCCCCAGGCCTTGAAAGAAGTGTTGGAACGCATCCCCGCCGATGCCCACCCGATGGACGTGATGCGCACCGGTTGCTCGTTCCTGGGCAATATCGAGCCCGAGAAAGACTTCAGCGTGCAACGCGATGTCACCGACCGCCTGCTCGCCGCCTTCCCGGCGATCATGTGCTACTGGTATCGCTTCAGTCACGACGGCAAGCGCATCGACTGCGTGACCGACGAGCCCAGCATCGGCGGCCACTTCCTGCACCTGCTGCACGGCAAGAAGCCGAGCGCGCTGCATGAGAAAGTCATGAACGTGTCGCTGATCCTCTACGCCGAGCACGAATTCAACGCGTCGACCTTCACCGCCCGCGTGTGTGCCTCGACCTTGTCCGACCTGTATTCGTGCGTCACGGCCGCCATCGGCTCCCTGCGCGGCCCGCTGCATGGCGGCGCCAACGAAGCGGCGATGGAAATGATCGAGCGTTTCGGCTCGGCCGAAGAAGCCGTTGAAGGCACTCTTGGCATGCTGGCGCGCAAGGACAAGATCATGGGCTTTGGCCACGCGATCTACAAAGACAGCGACCCGCGCAATGAAGTGATCAAGGGCTGGTCGAAAAAACTCGCTGACGAAGTGGGCGACAACGTGTTGTTCCCGGTCTCGGAAGCCATCGACAAGACCATGTGGGAGCAGAAGAAGTTGTTCCCCAACGCCGACTTCTACCATGCCTCGGCGTACCACTTCATGGGCATACCGACCAAGCTGTTCACGCCGATCTTTGTGTGCTCGCGCCTCACCGGCTGGGCCGCGCACGTGTTCGAGCAGCGCGCCAACAACCGCATTATCCGTCCGAGCGCCGAATACATCGGCGTTGAGCAGCGCAAGTTCGTGCCAATCGAACGTCGCTGAGTGAAGTGACCGGCGATCCTGACGTGGTAACCGAATCAAAAATGTGGGAGCGGGCTTGCTCGCGAATACGGTGTGTCATTCAACACATCCGGCGACTGTTCCACCGCTTTCGCGAGCAAGCCCGCTCCCACATTTTGACCTCATTCCAATTCTGGATCTGCCTCGGCTCTTCTTTTGTAACTACCGTGACCGAGTCCTGACGATGAACACTGAATTTCGTAAACCGCTGCCCGGCAGCCGCCTGGATTTCTACGATGCCCGAGCGGCCGTCGATGCAATCAGCCCCGGTGCCTATGCCACCTTGCCGTACACCTCCCGCGTCCTTGCGGAGAACCTGGTGCGCCGTTGCGACCCGGCCATGCTCAATGCGTCCCTGAGCCAACTGATCGAGCGCAAGCGTGACCTCGACTTCCCGTGGTTCCCGGCGCGCGTGGTGTGCCACGATATCCTCGGCCAGACCGCCCTGGTCGACCTCGCCGGCCTGCGCGATGCCATCGCCCTGCAAGGCGGCGACCCGGCCCAGGTCAACCCGGTGGTGCCGACCCAACTGATCGTCGACCACTCCCTGGCCGTTGAAGCCGGTGGTGCTGACCCGGACGCGTTCGAGAAAAACCGCGCCATCGAGGACCGTCGCAACGAAGACCGTTTCCACTTTATCGAGTGGACCAAAAAGGCCTTCAAGAACGTCGACGTGATCCCGCCGGGCAACGGCATCATGCACCAGATCAACCTGGAGAAAATGTCCCCGGTGATTCAGGTGCGTGACGGTGTGGCGTTCCCCGACACCTGCGTCGGCACCGACAGCCACACCCCGCACGTGGATGCCCTGGGTGTGATCGCCATCGGCGTCGGCGGCCTCGAAGCCGAGAGTGTGATGCTCGGCCGCGCCTCGTGGATGCGCCTGCCGGAAAGTGTCGGCGTGGAGCTGACGGGCAAGCTGCAACCGGGCATTACCGCGACCGACATGGTGCTGGCGCTGACCGAATTCCTGCGTAAGCAGAAAGTGGTGGGGGCATGGCTGGAATTCTTCGGCGAAGGTGCCTCGGCACTTACCCTGGGCGACCGCGCGACTATCTCCAACATGGCCCCGGAATATGGCGCCACTGCGGCCATGTTCTACATCGACCCGCAAACCATCGCCTACCTGAAACTCACCGGCCGCGAAGACGAACAAGTCACGTTGGTTGAGCAGTACGCGCGCCACACCGGCCTGTGGGCGGATGACCTCAAAGGTGCGCAGTACGAGCGTGGCCTGACCTTCGACCTGTCCAGCGTCGTACGCAATATGGCCGGCCCGAGTAACCCGCACGCCCGTGTCGCCACCAGCGATCTGGCCTCCAAAGGCATCTGCGGCCCGTGGGACGAAGTGCCGGGGCAAATGCCCGATGGCGCGGTGATCATCGCTGCCATTACCAGTTGCACCAACACCAGCAACCCGCGCAACGTGATCGCCGCCGGCCTGTTGGCACGTAACGCCAACAAGCTCGGGCTGGTCCGCAAACCGTGGGTCAAATCCTCGCTGGCGCCCGGCTCGAAAACCGTGGCGATGTACCTCGATGAAGCGGGCTTGACCCACGAGTTGGAGCAGTTGGGTTTTGGTGTGGTGGCGTTCGCTTGCACCACCTGCAACGGCATGTCCGGTGCGCTCGACCCGGTGATCCAGCAAGAAATCATCGACCGCGACCTTTACGCCACTGCCGTGCTTTCCGGTAACCGCAACTTTGACGGGCGCATTCACCCGTACGCCAAGCAAGCGTTCCTCGCTTCGCCGCCGCTGGTGGTGGCTTATGCGATTGCCGGCACCATCCGTTTCGACATTGAAAAGGACGTGCTGGGCCTGGATGCCGACGGCAAGGAAATCCGCCTCAAAGACATCTGGCCGAGCGATGAAGAAATCGACGCGGTGGTCAAGGCTTCGGTCAAGCCGGAGCAGTTCCGCGCGGTCTACATCCCGATGTTCGCGATTCACGAAGACACCGGCCCGAAAGTCGCGCCGCTATATGATTGGCGCCCGCAAAGCACCTACATCCGCCGCCCGCCGTACTGGGAAGGCGCGCTGGCCGGCGCCCGTCCGCTCAAGGGGATGCGCCCGCTGGCGGTGCTGCCGGACAACATCACCACCGATCACCTGTCGCCGTCCAACGCGATCATGCTCGACAGCGCCGCTGGCGAATACCTGGCGAAAATGGGCCTGCCGGAAGTCGACTTCAACTCTTACGCTACCCACCGCGGCGACCATTTGACCGCGCAGCGCGCGACCTTCGCCAACCCGAAACTGTTCAACGAAATGGTGGTTGAAAACGGCAAGGTCAAGCAGGGTTCCCTGGCGCGTATCGAGCCTGAAGGCCAGGTCACGCGGATGTGGGAAGCCATTGAAACCTACATGGAACGCAAGCAGCCGCTGATCATTATTGCGGGCGCCGACTACGGTCAGGGCTCGTCCCGCGACTGGGCGGCCAAGGGCGTACGCCTGGCCGGTGTGGAAGCGATTGCCGCCGAAGGCTTCGAACGCATCCACCGCACCAATCTGGTGGGCATGGGCGTGTTGCCGCTGGAGTTCCTGCCGGGCACCGACCGCCACACCTTGAACATCGACGGCAGCGAAACCTATGACGTCATCGGCCAGCGCACCCCGCGTGCGCAGTTGACCCTGGTCATCAACCGCAAGAATGGCGAACGTGTCGAAGTGCCGGTGACGTGCCGCCTGGACACCGCTGAAGAAGTGTCGATCTACGAGGCGGGTGGCGTGTTGCAGCGTTTTGCCCAGGACTTCCTGGAATCGGCGGCGACCGCCTGAAGAGGATAACCATGGCACACACAGCGCAAATCAAGATCCCCGCCACCTATATGCGTGGCGGCACCAGCAAGGGCGTGTTCTTCAGCCTCAAGGACCTGCCCGAAGCGGCGCAGGTGCCGGGTGCCGCCCGCGATGCCCTGCTGTTGCGGGTGATCGGCAGCCCCGATCCCTACGACAAGCAGATTGACGGCATGGGCGGTGCGACCTCCAGCACCAGCAAAACCGTGATCCTGGCCAAAAGTACACGCGCCGAGCACGACGTGGACTACCTGTTTGGCCAGGTCTCCATCGACAAGCCCTTTGTCGACTGGAGCGGCAACTGCGGCAACCTGTCGGCGGCGGTGGGCTCGTTCGCCATCAGCGCCGGGCTGGTCGACCCGGCCCGCGTGCCGCACAACGGTGTAGCGGTGGTGCGGGTGTGGCAGGCCAATATCGGCAAGACCATCATCGCCCATGTGCCGATCACCGACGGTGCGGTGCAGGAAACCGGCGACTTCGAACTCGATGGCGTGACCTTTCCGGCCGCCGAAGTGCAGCTCGAATTCATGGACCCGGCGGCGGAAGAAGAGGGCGGCGGCGGCTCGATGTTCCCCACCGGCAACCTGGTCGACGACCTCGAAGTACCCGGTGTCGGCACCTTCAAGGCGACACTGATCAACGCGGGCATCCCGACGATTTTCATCAACGCCGAAGACCTTGGCTACACCGGCACCGAGCTGCAAGGCGAGATCAACAGCGACCCCAAAGCCCTGGCGATGTTCGAAACCGTGCGGGCCTATGGTGCGTTGCGCATGGGCCTGATCAAACACCTCGACGAGGCCGCCCAGCGACAGCACACGCCGAAGGTGGCGTTTGTGGCCAAGCCTGCGGACTACGTGGCGTCCAGTGGCAAGGCGATCAAGGCCGGTGATGTCGACTTGCTGGTGCGTGCGCTGTCCATGGGTAAGTTGCACCACGCGATGATGGGCACGGCAGCGGTGGCGATCGGCACGGCGGCGGCAATTTCCGGGACGTTGGTTAACCTCGCCGCCGGTGGTGTTGAACGTAACGCCGTGCGCTTCGGGCATCCGTCCGGCACCTTGCGCGTCGGCGCCGAAGCCCGCCAGGTGAACGGTGAATGGGTGGTAAAAAAAGCCATCATGAGCCGCAGCGCGCGAGTCCTGATGGAAGGCTTCGTACGCGTTCCCGGCGACGCCTTTTAAAACCCTACACCGTCACCTGGTGGGGCGGGCTTATGTGGGAGCGGGCTTGCTCGCGAATGCGGTGGTCCCGTCAACTTATGTATAGCTGACACGCCGCCTTCGCGAGCAAGCCCGCTCCCACAGGGGTTCAACGCAATCCGCACTCCATTAGCAGGCAATCAGACCTGCCACACATGATCAACCCTGACCCTGAGGATGAAACAACCCTAACCCACTTTGGAGAACTGCCATGAGCGCCAACGTCGACCAGAACAACCGTCCCGACTACGACCAGGTCCTGCAGGACATCGCCGATTACGTCCTCAATTACCGGATCGATTCACGGGACGCCTTGGACACCGCCCGCAACTGCCTGATGGACACCCTCGGTTGTGGCCTTTTGGCCTTGCGCTTCCCCGAGTGCACCAAGCACCTGGGGCCGATCGTGGAGGGCACGGTGGTGCCGTTCGGCGCGCGCGTGCCGGGCACGTCCTTTCGGCTGGACCCGGTCAAAGCCGCCTGGGACATTGGCTGCATCGTGCGTTGGCTCGACTACAACGACACCTGGCTCGCCGCCGAATGGGGCCACCCTTCGGATAACCTCGGGGGCATTCTTGCCGTGGCCGACCACCTTTCGCAAAAACGCGTGGCCAATGGCGACACGCCGCTGACCGTGCGCGCGGTGCTGGACGCGATGATCATGGCTCACGAGATCCAGGGTGTGATTGCCCTGGAAAACTCCTTCAACCGTGTCGGTCTCGATCATGTGCTACTGGTGAAAGTCGCTTCTACCGCCGTCACTGCCAAGCTGATGGGCGCCAACCGTGAGCAACTGCTTGCCGCCTTGTCCCACGCGTTTGTCGATGGGCAGGCGCTGCGCACCTACCGCCACGCGCCCAATGCCGGTTCGCGCAAATCCTGGGCGGCGGGGGACGCGTCGAGCCGTGGTGTGCGCCTGGCGGACATCGCACTGCGTGGCGAGATGGGCATCCCGGGCGTGTTAAGCGCGCCGCAGTGGGGTTTTTACGACGTGCTGTTCAGCCACACCAACAACGACCTGGCGCTCAAACCCGAGGACAAGCGGGCCTTCAGCCTGTCACAGCCCTACGGCACGTATGTGATGGAAAACGTGCTGTTCAAGATCAGTTTCCCCGCCGAGTTTCATGCGCAAACGGCCTGTGAGGCGGCGGTGACGTTGCACCCGTTGGTCAAGCATCGCCTGCATGAAATCGAACGCATCGAGATCACCACCCACGAGTCGGCGATTCGCATCATCTCCAAGGTCGGCCCACTGGCCAACGCCGCCGACCGCGACCACTGCCTGCAATACATGACCGCTGTGCCCTTG
Organism: Pseudomonas sp. O39; assembly: GCF_045447295.1. Classification (NCBI taxonomy): domain Bacteria; kingdom Pseudomonadati; phylum Pseudomonadota; class Gammaproteobacteria; order Pseudomonadales; family Pseudomonadaceae; genus Pseudomonas; species Pseudomonas sp. O39. Next base: position 141,540 of record NZ_JBJGXV010000011.1, on the reverse strand, counting down.
GCCTTCGGCAACCTGGTGGCCGAGCAGTATGAGGACGAGTTTCATGCGGCTCATCCGATCATCGATGAGCTGCGCCAGAAGATGGTCATTGTCGAAGACCCGCGCTACAGCCGCGAATACCTGGAGGCGGACAAACGCTCCATCGCCAACGCGGTGCAGGTGTATTTCAAGGACGGCTCCAGCACCGAGCAGGTGGCGGTGGAATACCCGATTGGCCATCGTCGGCGTCGGGTGGATGGCATTCCGTTGCTGGAAGACAAGTTCAAGGCCAATTTGGCCACGCGGTTTACCGCGCAGCGCAGTGCGCAGATTTTTGCGTTGTGCAAGGATCAGGCACGGCTTGAGGCCACGCCTGTGAACCGCTTTGTGGACCTGTTCGTGATCTAAAAAATCACTGCGGTCAATGTGGGCGCCGGGCTTGCCCGCGATGCAGGCGCCTCGGTCTTGCAGTTAACCGAGGTGATGCCATCGCAGGCAAGCCAGCTCCCACATTTGTTCAGTGTTTCTGAATAAAAAGTGTCCGGCTTACATACTGCCTTCCACATCATCCAGGCTGAACGTCTCGGTGTGGTCGTCATAGGAGAAAATCTCCGCATAGCGCCCCCACGCCACCACGCTTTCCAGGGTTTTCTCCACAAATGCTTCGGTCATCGAGTCTTCCAACTCCTGCTCGAAGCGCACCCGTGGCGCCCGGTGCCCGCTGCGCTCAAGCAGCACCTGATGAATGCGTGCGGCCAACGGCACGTGCCGGATCAAATGCTCGGCGAACAGGGTTTTGCGTTCCTGGGTGCCGTAGTCGGCGAACAATTTGCCGGCGTCGGTCAGGGTGATGTCGGCGCCCTTGAGCTCAGCGAAGCCCAAATGCTCAAGCATCTCCGCTACCGGGAACAGGTCGTCGACTTCCAGCAAGCGCCGCTCGGCCACGGTCGGCAAGCCGGCATGACCGTTGTAAGGCTCGGCGGCCAGGGTTTCGATCAAGCCGGCCATCAGGTTGGTGGACACTTCCGGCAACAGGCTGCCCATTTTCAGCTCCGGCAGGCCTCGGCTGGCGTCGGCGCTGCGCCGGTCAGTCATCAGTGCGTAGATGTCGTCGACCATTTGCCGAAAGGTCGGGTCCAGCCGGTTGCGCGGGTGCGGGAACGGTACTTTGATTTCTGCCACCACGCGACCGGGGTTGGACGACAGCACCAGGATGCGATCGCACATCAACACGGCTTCTTCGATGTTGTGGGTCACGATCAGGATCGACTTGATCGGCAGTTGTTTGCCGCTCCACAGGTCCAGCAAGTCCGTGCGCAGGGTTTCGGCGGTCAGTACGTCCAGGGCGGAGAAGGGTTCGTCCATCAGCAACAGGGTCGGGTTGACCACCAGGCCACGGGCAAAACCCACACGCTGGCGCATACCGCCGGACAACTCGCGAGGGTAGGCGTTTTCAAAACCGTCCAGGCCGATCAAGTCGATGGCCGCCAGTGCGCGCTTGCGGGTTTCCTTGCGCTCGACCTGCAAGGCTTGCAGGCCGGCCTCCACGTTTTCCAGCACGGTCAGCCAAGGGAACAGCGCAAACGTCTGGAACACCATGGCCACGCCTTCGGCCGGGCCGTTCAGCGGCGCGCCGTTGTAGCGGACTTCGCCCGATGACGGTTGAATAAGCCCGGCGATAATGCGCAGCAGTGTGGACTTGCCCGAGCCAGAGCGGCCGAGCATGCCGACGATTTCACCTTCGTGCAGGCTCAGGTTCACGCCACTGAGCACCTGCAGTTCGTCTTTACCTTTGCCGAACACCCGATTCACGTTTTTCAGCGAGAAGATTTCGGGGGTATCAGCAGTGTGTTCAGTGTTGGTATTCATCACAGCGAATCCCGTCAATTCAAGCGAAGTTTGTTTTCAGCCATGGCGTACATAGGTCGCCAGACCGCGCGGTTGAAGGCCACCACAAAGATCGACATCACCACGACGCCCAAGGCGATCTTCGGGAAGTCGCCGGCAGCCGTGGTCTGCGCGATGTAAGCCCCCAGCCCGTGGGCCACCACATTGTCCTGGCCCCAGGACACATACTCGGACACGATGCTGGCGTTCCATGCACCGCCGGACGCGGTAATCGCACCGGTGACGTAATACGGAAAGATCCCCGGCAGCATCACCTTGCGCCACCACAGCCAGCCGCGAATGCGGAAGTTGGCGGCGACTTCCTTGAAGTCATTGGGGAACGCCGTGGCGCCGGCGATCACGTTGAACAGGATGTACCATTGGGTGCCCAGCACGATCAGCGGGCTCAGCCAGATGTCCGGGTTGAGCTTGTAGTGCAGGATCACAATGACGAACACCGGGAACAGCAGGTTCGCCGGGAACGCCGCGAGGAACTGCGCGAGGGGCTGGATTTTTTCCGCAAGGCTGGGACGCAAGCCGATCATCACGCCCAACGGCACCCAGATCAGCGAGGCGATCAGAATCAGCCCGGCTACCCGTAGCAGCGTGATAAGGCCCAGTACAAACACATGGCCGACTTCGGCGAACGTCACCTCGGTGCCGACGTATTGCACGATGTGGTACAGCGCATAAGCCGCCATCAGCGCAATCAGAGTGCCCCACACCCAGTCGATCACCTTTGACGCCGCCGGTGTCTCTGCCGGCAAGGCCTTGAGCGCACCCCCCGCCAGGCTGAAACGCTTATTGCCGATGCGACTGACGGTGCGGGTGATAGGGCGCAGGATGCGCTGGACGATGCGTGTGCGCTGGATCAGGTTCAGCAGCCAGGACTGTGGCGCGGCGCCCTGGGAGGCGGTGGTTTCCATGCGGAATTTGTCGGCCCAGGCCACCAGTGGGCGGAACAGGAATTGGTCGTAGATCAGGATCACCACAATCATCGCCAGGATCACATACCCCACCGCATGCAGGTCTTTCTGGGCAATGGCCAAGGCCAGGTATGAACCCACGCCCGGCAGGGTGATGGTCTTGTCGCCGACGGTGATGGCTTCAGAAGCAACCACGAAAAACCAACCGCCGGACATGCTCATCATCATGTTCCACACCAGCCCGGGCATGGCGAAGGGCACGTCGAGTTTCCAGAACTTCTGCCAGCCGGAAAGCCGCAGGTTGGTGGACACTTCCACCAGGTCATGGGGCAGCATGCGCAGCGACTGGTAAAAGCTGAACGTCATGTTCCAGGCCTGGCTGGTAAAGATCGCAAAGATCGCCGCGAACTCGGCCCCCAGCACGCGCCCTGGAAACATCAGCAGGAAGAACGTCACCGTAAACGAGATGTAACCGAGTACCGGCACCGACTGCAGAATGTCGAGCACCGGCACCAGCAGTTTTTCGGCGCGCCGGCTTTTGGCGGCCAGGGTGCCGTACAACAGCGTGAAAACCAGCGATGCCACCATTGCCGCAAGCATTCGCAAGGTAGTGCGCATGGCGTATTCCGGCAGGTTGGCCGGGTCGAGGGAGATGACCTCACTTTGCAACGTGGCGATGGGGGCCCAGGTTTCCCGGGCGCCGATGGACAAGAACAGCAAAAAGCCGATCACCAGAGGCAGTGCGACCAAATCCCAGCGGTTGGGCAGCAGGCGCAGCGTGGAGGCTGGCAGGTAGTGACGGAATACTTTTTTCATAGGCCGTGGTTCATAGGCAGTCAGTCCGGCAGCGTTCAGGTTCAAAGAGGTGCGGTGGGGTGAGCTTAGCTTCTATACAAATCACCCACCGAGAATGGGCGGGCGCTCTTTCTCCGTGAGTCTGGGGCGCATCGAATCTGAGGGAGATTCGCCGCTGGCGGGATTGTACGTTTCAAAATGTTACAAACGTATAAAATTACTGTCAGTTTTAGGTAAAAAAACACCGCCAGGGTGTCGACTGCCCTGGCAAGGCTTAACAATCATTCAAATTGCAGGGTGTGGCTGTTTTTCTAAGCGGACACAATCAGCTACCCACCTGTCATGCAGGCTCGGAACTGCTTTCAGAAAAGTGCCAATCAGGTAGTGAGACGACTGGCTATTGCATCGCTGCTGGCACGCGTCAGTTACGTATTAAAGACCTGAATCTGAGGCGGCACCCCATGACTAGCGTAAATACTCGGCAACCATCGCCCTGCACTGTCGGCCATGAGATCTCCCCGGCGCCTGCGCCCACGGGCCCGGAAGGCGACGCCGAAGCTTCCGGGAGATCCGACACACGGCCCGACGCGGCGCCTCCCCGCAACCCTGTGACACCCGAGCAGCGCGGTCAGTTTTCGAGCCACCATGCAATCGTCAACCCGAAGCCGCCAGAAACCGCAGAAACGCGCCTGCTGGCAGAATTGACTCAAAAAAATAATCAACTTCTCGCCAAACTAAACGCGCTGGTGGAAAAGTTTGAGCCGCAAGCCCAGGGTAAAGCAGCTCCCGATTCTGCCGTTGCACCGGCCAGTCAGCCGTATTACCGCCTCTTCGATGAACAGGATGAAACTTTCCTCCTGCAGGGCACGCTGGTGAACGAGTCAGGCCTGTCGCGCAGTCTGGATACGTTGACCCGTGAAAACGATGAGTTTCGCCATATGGTCAAGAAGGCATTCGAGCAGTTCCATAGGATGCTTACACGGCTGCAACAGCTGGTTGGGAGCCTGGCTCACCGAGTCGACACGATGGATCTCCCGCAAAGGCAAATACCTACAGGGACGGCGGCCTCCGCCAAACCGGTTTCGTCAGACGACGTGCAGCCTGAAGCACCCGCTTCCCGGCAAAACCAAGTGTCTGTCCCGGCGAATGAGTCAACAGCCTCGAGGGCCAGGACCGTTGAAGCGCTCAAGAAAGAAAACCAGGCGCTTGAGGACGGACTTGATGCGGCCACTGCTTACTACCACACGTTGATCTCACCGCTTCAACAGCAGATTGAGGCGCCGGTCAAGAACGCCGACAAGCAAAAGAAATAGGGCGCGCAAAACCGCTTCGGACAGGGTGGGGTGAGCCCCCATGCTGGACCGGGTCAGCCTCGATTTTTACTCAAAGCGCAGGATCACCCGACGGTTGTGCTTGCTCTTCTTCTCGATTTTTTCGCAAAACACCCGGCCGATTTCTTCGGTGTTGATCACGTGGGTGCCGCCGCACGGCTGGATATCGATCCCGGCGATCTCGATCACGCGGACCGAACCCTGGATGACCGGTGGTGCCACCGCCTGGGTGCGGGTGATTTGGAGCAGGGTCGAATATTCGGAGGCTGGCATCGACAGGGTTTTTACCTCGTGGGCCTGTTCGATCAAGGCGTTGAGGTCGCGGGTGATGCTGTCTTTGTCGAGGGTCATTTCCGGCAGGTCGAAATCCAGGCGTCCTTTGTCTGCGCTGATGCTGCAACCGGTGACCGGAGCATCAATGATCGAGCACAGCAAGTGCAGGCAGGTGTGCATCTTCATGTGCTGGTAACGCCGCTGCCAGTCCAGGCCTGCGTCTACTTGCACACCGGCCGTCAATTGCTCGGGGCAGTGTTCAACCTGGTGCCAGATGATCGAGCGCAGCACCGGGTCGCGCACGGTGCCGATCACCTCGACCCGCGTGCCATCGGCCAGGGTCAGATGCCCGGTGTCGCCCGGTTGCCCGCCGCCGGTGGGGTAGAACAGCGTGTGTTCCAGCGCGATACCGTGCTCGCTGACGGCAATCACCCGTGCGCTGAAGGCGTTCTGATAGGGCGCGCTGTCAAACAGCGCCAGGGTTTCCATGGTGTGCACGGACATGTTCAACCTCCGACGATCAGTGGGCTGGCTTGCAGCAGGTGGCGCACCATTGCACTCAAGCCAGGAGGGGAGAGCAGGGTGATTTCAAATTCCGGCCCGCAGACTTTCAGGTTCAGCGGCAGTCGCGGCAGGTGGTCGCCGACATCGAGGCGACGCAAGCGAAATTGCAGGTGATGGCGCTCTTTTACCGTTGCCTCCAGCATCAGCCCCTGCAGGGGGTGAAAGTCAGCATCCAGTACCGTGACCTTGTGGCTGGCACTGACCTCACCGACCACGTGTAAACGCTCATCCAGGGCGAACGCACCGAGGTAGTTGCTGTGGTCCGATTCGGCGTTTTTCTGCAGCTGAATCTGATTGACCACCTTGACCTTGGTGCCCGCCGGCACATCCTGGGTAATTACACAGGAAGGGCTGATAAACACGTTATCGCCGATCAGCACATAGCCGAGCACGCGCGCGCCGGCGCCCACCTCGACATTGTTGCCCAGGCGCGGGTGACGCTTGCCGTCCGGGTTGTTGGCGATACCCTGTGCGCCCAGTGTCACGCCGCAGAGGATGTAGCAGTCGTTGCCGATCTCGCAGGTTTCGCCGATCACCGTGCCGTAGCCATGGTCGAGTACGAAGCGCCGGCCGATGCGTGCGGCGGGGTGAATCTCGGCGCCGGAGAGCACTTTGCCCTGATTGCTGAGCTTGAGGGCGATGCGCGAAAACAGGCCGTTAGTCTGGTCGGGAAAATTCCACACCAGGTGCGCAAGCCGATAGAACAGCACGGCCTTGAACGAGGCATAGGACTCCAGGATCAACTCGCCACGCCCTCGGGAAGCCGGGTCGCGATAGGCATAGGCGATCAAGTCTTCGGCCACTGCCTGCGCGGCGTTCTGGATCAGCGGCGCCAGGTGCGGTTCCAACTGCTTCATCTGCGTAGGCGTCAGGGTCTTGATGAGGTGGGTAAGCAACTCATCGTGCAGCTGTTGCATGTCGATAAAGCCCCCCATGGAGGCACCCCCACATTCTGGATGGTTGGCAAACGGGTTACTCGAAATTGGGCAGGTAGCTGTCAGCATTGTCGTAGACCATGGTCAACACCACCGTTTCGGGCGGAAGTTCGGGGGCAAGCTGAGCGATGGCAACCATGTTGGCAGCCGAGGACAACCCAAGGCTGATGGCGTCGGTGCGCATGATGCGTTTCATCATGTCGATGCACGCCTGGCGCGATACCTTGAGCATGCCGTCCAGCACCTCGACATTGAGGATGCTTGGGATCAAGCCAATCGACAGGCCCTGTATATGGTGCGGCGCGTGCCGATCTTTTAGCAGGTCGCATTCTTCCGGCTCCACGCCCATTACCCGGATCGCCGGCCACGTGGCTTTGAGGGTTTCGCCGATGCCGGTGATGTGGCCACCGGTACCGATACCGCTGACGAAATAGTCAACGCGCTGTTCACCAAAGGCTCGGATGATTTCCGGCGCGGTGGTATCGCGGTGGGTTTGTGGGTTGGCGCCGTTGCGTTGCTGGTTGAGCATCACGAAGCTGGGGTTTTCCAGCTGCAGCTCCATACACTTTTCGCCATGGGAGTTATTGCCCAAACGGCTGTCCGACAGCACTACCTTGGCGCCGTAGAGGCGCAGCAGTTTCTGTTTTTCGGGGCTGTAGTTGTCGGGGATCACCAGCACCACTTTGTAACCCAGTACATTGCCTGCCATCACCAGGCCGATGCCGGTGTTGCCGCCGCTGGGTTCGATAATGGTTTGCCCGGAATCGCGGATCAGCACGCCGCGACGTTCCGCGTCGAGGATCATGCCCAAGGCGATGCGCGCCTTGTGACTGCCGCCGGGGTTGAGTGATTCCAGCTTGGCGTAGACCTCGATGCCGAGGTCCTCGGAAAACTGCTCCAGGCGCACGATGGGCGTATGGCCGATCACGTCGAGAATTGAGTTATGCAACATCAGGCTGTCCCCGAATCAGTACAAAGGCATATCGGGTTCGACGTCGCGAACCCAGTGCTTCATGCCGCCCTGCAGGACTTTGGTATTGGCGAAACCGGCCGCCAGCAAGGTGCTGGCCGCTTGCTCGGCGCGGGTTCCTGCGTAGCAGATCAGGTAATGGGTGTTGTCCCGGCTGAGGCTGTCGAGTTGCCCATCCAGTTCGGCGAGGGGGATGTGCACAACGCCTGGCAATTTGCACACTTCCAGTTCGCTGGCGTCGCGCACATCCAGCAGCACGTCAGCGCTGCGCGGGTGTTCGAGCAGCTGCTTGAGTACGCGCGGCTTGATGTAGCGCTCTTCGGCCAGGGAAGGTTGGCAGGGGAGGGCGTCCGCGCAAACCGCCGGTGCCACGGTTTCACTGTGGCGCAGTTCCGAGCAGCAGGGGCAATCGGCGCGACGCTTGAAGCGGATTTCGCTGAACTTCATTGCCAGCGCATCGAAACGCATCAAGCGGCCGGACAGCGGTTCGCCGATGCCGATCAGCAACTTGATGGCTTCGGTGGCCTGAATCATCCCGACCACTCCCGGCAGTACACCGATGACGCCGCCGGCGCTGCAGTTGGGGGCCAGTTCTGCGGGCGGGGCTGTGGGGAACAGGCAGCGGTAGCAAGGCCCGCCTTTATGGTTGAGCACGCTGATCTGCCCGTCGAAGCGATAGATGGCGCCATACACCAAGGGTTTGCCCAACTGCACGCAAGCGTCGTTGACCAGGTAGCGCGTGTCGAAGTTGTCGGTGCCGTCGATCATCAGATCGTAGGCGCCCACCAGTTCCAGCGCGTTGTCGGCATTCAGGGCCGTGTTGTGGGCGTTGATCTGAATATGCCGGTTGAGGTCCTGTAGGCGTTGCTTGGCGGACTCGACCTTTGGCATGCCCAGTGTGCTGTTGCCGTGGACGATCTGGCGTTGCAGGTTACTGCTTTCCACCACATCGAAATCCACCAGGCCCAGTGTGCCGATGCCGGCTGCCGCCAGGTACAGGCTGATGGGTGAGCCCAGGCCGCCGGTGCCGATGATCAAGACCTTGGCTTTTTTGAGGTTCAACTGACCTTCGCGGCCGACGCCCGGCAGCGTGATGTGGCGCACGTAACGCTGCACTTCTTCATTGCTCAGGGCGTCGACATCCATGCCGCCTGAGGTCGCGAGCAGCACTTCGATCCTGGCTTTTTCCGGCAATGTGTCGTCTGCGCCGATCAGTTCTTCTTCGGCGGTGAACAGAAAGTGTTCCTTGAGCTGGTTGTTTTTTTCGTGAAACAGGTGCGAGCGCAGCTGTGGGTGGCTGCTGCAGAGGTTTTCAATGACTTCGCGCAATGTCGATCCAGTGCCCTCAAGGGTCGATTCCGGCAGCTTGGCCACGCGAACCAGAATATCGGGGAAAGAGATAGCGTTCATGGACAACTCCGTGTGCAGGTCGTTGAAGGGTTGAAGTGCGAAATGCTTGCCATCCCAGGCAAACAGCTTTGAGCCCAGGGCCTTACCCTGGCGAACGTCCACCACCAGGTAGCTGACGGGGTAGATCGGCTCACCCAGGAACAGCGCCTTGTCCTGGTCTTCGTCACTGAAATAGGCACCGACGTCCGGGTGGGAGTGGTAGATCACCACCACCGGGTTATCGCTGCGAAACGCCTTGTTCAGCAGCAGCGTGTCGGCCACGGAAAAGGTGTAGCCGTTGGCCGCGCTGCGCGAGTACATCTCGGGGTTCTTGCGGTGCAGCTCATTCTGGATATTGCTGCCCAGGTACACACTGCCGTCGGCGAAGACAAAACCACAGCACTCTTCGGGGTAGCTGCGGCTGGCGTGGGCGTAGATCTGTTCCAGGGCGGTCGGGCGGAGGACATCCATGTTTCTCTCGCGTGGCTGATGTTGATGGGTCAGGACAGTCAATTTTTCTTGGCCAGCAGTTTTTCAACCGGCAACTTGGTAATCGCAAAGCCGGCCAGCAGGATGGCCGAGTACAGCATCAGGTCACGGGAAATCTCCACGCCTTCGTACCAGGCGCCGATGATCACCGCGAACACCGGGAAGATGATGAACACGAACGACAAAATGATCGGGCTCAAGCGTTTTAGCAGCATGAAATAGACGATAAAGCCACCCACCGACGCCACCAGCCCCAGGTAGAACAGTGCACTCCAGGAACGCAGGGTAATGTTTTCGAACGTGGGCGTTTCAAACCACAGCCCGGCGACGAACAGCATCAGCCCGGCAATGCCGATGGGCAGGGTGTTGTAGGTAATTACGCTGATGGCGCTGCCTTTTTGCTTGGTAATGACATAGCACAGTGCATGCATGATCGCGGCGGTCAGGATCGCCAGTACCCCGAAGAACTCGGCGTGATCCAGGTGCAGGCCCTGGCTCTTGATGATCATGTAGAGGCTGCCGAAACCGATGCCGATGCCGACCACTTGGGAAAAGTAGATGCGCTCGCGCAGGAACAGCGCGGAGAAAATCAGGATGAAGACGGGCATGCAGCTGAACAGCAGGGCGGTGAGGCCGGACGAGACGTGCATCTCGCCATAGTTGAGCAAGTAATAGGGAACGCTGAAATAGGACAGGGTTACGAATACGAAGAACCAGCGGCTTTCTCGGGGGAACAGGATCGGTTCACGGCGCACCAGGGCAAAGCACAGAAACAACGGAAACGCGATCAGGAAGCGCAAGCCTGCAGACGTCAGCGGAGGCACGCTTTCGACGGCGATCTTGATCCCCAGCCAAGTGGTGCCCCAACTCAGGCACACGATAAGAAACATCACGCTGGTTACCAGGCCGGCCAACCACTGTTTCTGAGTTTTTGTTTTTGTAGTGTTTTCAAGAACGGCGGACATTGGCATCGTTTATTGCTTCCCTGAGCCGGAATTGAACTCTATATTGACTGTGTATTAAGTTGTTTCATTCGGTGATTGAACCCGTAAAAGCACACTATTAGGGCGAATGATGGCTGTCAAAACAAATATTGACATGGTGTCAATTATGCGTGAGGGGTTGTCCAGCGGTCAGGGCGTGAAGTACAAGCGCCTGTCTGACGTGATGGAACGCGGCATCCTTGAAGGCTTGATTGAGCCGGGGCGAAAACTGCCGCCCCATCGGGTTCTTTCCGACAATCTGGGCGTGACCATCGGCACCATCAGCCGAGCCTACGGCGAACTGGAACGCCTTGGGTTAGTGGTGGCACGGGTGGGTGACGGTACTTTCGTACGCAAGCGTGGGATGGAGCGTCAGCGTGATGAAGGCTTTCGCAACGTCAGCGAGGAGCCACGTCATTATTTCGATATGAGCCGTAACATGCATATTCCCGGGCAGGAGACGGTGTTTCTCGCGCAGAGCTTCCAAACCCTGTCGACCAATGCCAAGTTCCTTCAAGACATCAGTGCCTACACACCCGACGCCGGTTTGCCGCGCTACCGTGAGGCCGGTGCGCAATGGCTGTTGCAGCGCGAATTTCACCCGATTCCCGAGCAGGTCATCTGTGTCAATGGCGGCCAGCATGGCTTGCTTTGCGCCATGATGGCGCTGCTGCGGGCGGGCGATACGGTGGTCACTGAACAGCTCACGTACCCTGGGCTGATTACCGCTGCGCGGATGCTCGGCGTACGTCTGATCGGTCTGGAGATGGATGAGGAAGGCGTGCTGCCCGGTGCGCTGGATGAAGTTTGTCGTAATCACCGGGTTTCGGCGCTGTACTGCACACCGACCATCCAGAATCCGACCACGGCGGTGCTGTCTGTCGCACGCCGTGAGGCTTTGGTTAAGGTATGCCGTGAGCATAATCTGCTGATTCTTGAAGACGAAGCCCACGGCGTCCTGGTGGAAGATCGCCCACCACCGCTAAGCTTTTTCGCACCGGAGCGTACGATTTTGATCAGTAGCCTGAGCAAGGCGGTGTCTGCCGGGTTACGTGTGGGATATGTGCATGCGCCACCGGCGTTGGTCAGCCGTATTTCGGCAGCGTTGCGCTCGACGTGCTGGATGGCCACGCCGGTGACCCTGGAACTGGCAACCCAGTGGATCGAAAACGGCACGGCGGAATACCTGTTACGCCAACAAATCAATGAGATCAGCCGACGCAAAGCCCTGGTGCGTGACCTGCTGACCGGCTTGGAGTACCGCACCCACCTCAACAGTCCGCATTTCTGGATTGAAGTACCGGAGCCATGGCGAGCGTCGGAAATTGAGGCGGAGCTCAAGCAGAATAATTACCTGATCGCCACCGCCGAGGCGTTTGCCGTGGGGCAAACAGCAGTGCCGCAGTTTATTCGGGCGAGCATTTGTAATACGTCGGGGGATGACCAGTTGTTGCGGGCGGGGTTTGATGCGCTGGCGACGGCGTTGGGGCAGGGTGGGGACAGGTTTCATTTGTAGGACGGTAAACCGAGTTACCGTTCATCGCAGGCAAGCCAGCTCCCACATTTGCAGTGTATTCCGCTATGGGAGCTGGCTTGCCTGCGATGGCGTCAGTTCAAGCAACAGAGATTATTTAAAGCGTCGCTCTACGCCTTTCTCTACCAGAATCTTCGCCGATATCTCTTCCACCGAGAAATGCGTGGAATTGATGTGCGCAATATTCTCGCGACGGAACAGATTTTCCACTTCGCGCACTTCGAACTCGCACTGGGCATAGCTGGAGTAGCGGCTGTTGGGCTTGCGCTCATTGCGGATGGCGGTGAGGCGGTCCGGGTCGATGGTCAGGCCGAACAGCTTGTGCTGGTGCGCGCGCAGGGCGGCCGGCAGCGTCAGGTGCTCCATGTCGTCTTCGGTCAGCGGATAGTTGGCCGCGCGGATGCCGAACTGCATGGCCATGTACAGGCACGTCGGGGTCTTGCCGCAGCGGGATACGCCCACCAGGATCAGGTCGGCCTTGTCATAGTAGTGAGTACGGGCGCCGTCATCGTTGTCGAGGGCGAAGTTTACCGCCTCGATACGCTCCATATAATTGGAGTTGTGCCCAATGGAATGGGACTTTCCTACGGAATAGGAAGAGTGTTCACTCAGCTCTTGCTCCAGCGGCGCCAGGAACGTGGAGAAGATGTCGATCATGAAACCATTGGAAGTCGCGAGGATCTCACGAATATCCTGATTGACGATGGTGTCGAAAATGATCGGGCGACAACCGTCTTTTTCGGCCGCCAGATTGATTTGTTGTACCATGGCCCGCGCTTTATCCACGCTGTCGATATAGGGCCGCGTGAATTTGGCGAAGGTAATGTTTTCGAACTGCGCGAGCAGGCTCTGACCCAATGTTTCGGCTGTAATGCCGGTGCCGTCGGAGATAAAGAAAGCAGATCGTTTCATTTGAGCCCTGGGCCTTAAGCTGATGGCGAATCTTGGATATGATAGGCGCGATTTTGCCGTCCCGCAGTGGGCCGCATTCTCACTTATTTTCCAGGTCCAGGCCACAAGCGTCAGCGTTTGCTCCTACTGAGCAGCCGGCGTCCTGAGCTTTTCCAACACAGAAAGTGGAGAGATCACCTTGGTAGAGTACGTAGTTTCCCTCGATAAGCTCGGCGTCCATGATGTAGAGCATGTGGGGGGCAAGAACGCATCCCTCGGCGAGATGATCAGTAATCTTGCAGGCGCTGGTGTTTCGGTGCCCGGTGGTTTCGCCACCACGGCCCAGGCTTACCGCGATTTCCTCGAGCTGAGCGGGTTGAATGCTCAGATCCACGCCGCGCTGGACGCCCTGGACGTCGATGACGTCAACGCCCTGGCCAAGACCGGCGCCCAGATCCGTAAATGGATCATGGACGCCGAGTTCCCCGAGAAGCTCAACGAAGAAATCCGCACTGCTTTCGCCATTTTGTCGGCCGGCAACCCCGACATGGCCGTCGCCGTGCGCTCTTCTGCCACCGCTGAAGACTTGCCGGATGCCTCCTTTGCCGGCCAGCAAGAAACCTTCCTTAATATCCGCGGCGTGGAAAACGTTATCCGCGCAGCCAAGGAAGTGTTCGCCTCACTGTTCAACGACCGCGCTATTTCCTATCGTGTACACCAGGGTTTCGACCACAAGCTGGTGGCCTTGTCTGCCGGTGTGCAGCGCATGGTACGTTCGGAAACCGGCACCGCCGGCGTGATGTTCACACTGGACACCGAATCCGGTTTCCGTGACGTGGTGTTTATCACCGGTGCCTACGGTCTGGGCGAAACCGTCGTACAAGGCGCGGTCAACCCGGACGAATTCTACGTCCACAAACACACCCTTGAGGCAGGCCGTCCGGCCATCCTGCGCCGTAACCTGGGCAGCAAAGCCATCAAGATGATCTACGGCGACGAGGCCAAGGCCGGTCGCTCGGTGAAAACCGTTGATGTCGACAAGGCCGAACGCGCGCGTTTCTGCCTGACCGACGCCGAAGTCAGCGAATTGGCCAAGCAAGCAATGATCATCGAAAAGCACTACAAGTGCCCGATGGACATCGAGTGGGCCAAAGACGGTGACGACGGCAAGTTGTACATCGTGCAGGCTCGACCTGAAACCGTGAAGAGCCGTACCTCGGCCAACGTCATGGAGCGTTACCTGCTCAAAGAAACCGGCACCGTGCTGGTAGAAGGTCGCGCCATCGGCCAGCGCATTGGCGCCGGTAAAGTGCGGATCATCAAGGACGTGTCCGAAATGGACAAAGTCCAGCCAGGTGACGTACTGGTTTCCGACATGACCGACCCGGACTGGGAGCCGGTGATGAAGCGCGCCAGCGCCATCGTCACCAACCGCGGCGGGCGTACCTGTCACGCGGCGATCATCGCCCGTGAGCTGGGGATCCCTGCTGTGGTGGGTTGCGGCAACGCCACCCAACTGTTGAAAGATGGCCAAGGTGTGACGGTGTCCTGCGCCGAAGGCGACACCGGCTTCATCTTTGAAGGCGAACTGGGCTTCGACATCAAGCAAAACTCCATCGACGCCATGCCAGACCTGCCGTTCAAGATCATGATGAACGTCGGTAACCCGGACCGTGCCTTCGATTTCGCGCAGTTGCCAAACGCCGGTGTGGGCCTGGCCCGCCTGGAATTCATCATCAACCGCATGATCGGCGTGCACCCCAAGGCCTTGCTGAACTACGACGGTCTGCCGTTGGAGATCAAGGAAAGCGTCGACAAGCGCATCGCCGGCTACAACGACCCGGTAGGTTTCTACGTCGAGAAGCTGGTGGAAGGCATCAGCACCCTGGCGGCGGCCTTCTACCCGAAAAAGGTCATCGTGCGCCTGTCGGACTTCAAGTCCAACGAATACGCCAACCTGATCGGCGGCAAGCTCTATGAGCCGGAAGAAGAAAACCCGATGCTGGGTTTCCGCGGCGCCTCGCGTTACATCAGCGAAGCTTTCCGTGACTGCTTCGAGCTGGAGTGCCGTGCGCTCAAACGCGTGCGCAACGAGATGGGCCTGACCAACGTCGAGATTATGGTGCCGTTCGTGCGTACCCTCGGCGAGGCGAGCCAGGTCGTTGATCTGCTGGCGGAAAACGGCCTGAGTCGTGGTGAAAACGGCTTGCGCGTGATCATGATGTGCGAACTGCCATCCAACGCCATCCTGGCCGAAGAGTTCCTGGAGTTCTTCGACGGTTTCTCCATCGGCTCCAACGACCTGACCCAGCTGACCCTGGGCCTGGACCGCGATTCGGGGATCATCGCTCACTTGTTCGACGAGCGTAACCCGGCGGTCAAGAAGCTGCTGGCCAACGCCATCCAGGCGTGTAACAAGGCCGGCAAGTACATCGGGATCTGCGGCCAAGGCCCTTCCGACCACCCGGACCTGGCCAAATGGCTGATGGAGCAGGGCATCGAAAGCGTCTCGCTGAACCCCGATTCCGTGCTGGAAACCTGGTTCTTCCTCGCGGAAGGCCAAGCGCCCGCATAAGGTCGTTACGTCAAAAGTGCCGGTCACTCATTAAGGGTGACCGGCATTCTTATCTGTGCAGGGCGGAACTCCTTCCGGACGCCGCCCTTTTTTGTGCAAGAGCATTATGCAAAGCAGTAGCAACCTGTTTCCCGTCGCCCTGATCAGCGCTGAACGTCGCGGCGACCTGAGTGAAGATGTGTACCGCCTCAAACCCGGCAACAGCCCGGACGGCACCGTCGAGTTGGCCGTGACCCGTTTGGGCCTGGCGGATGTCCCGGAAAACCGGGGCACGCCGGTAATTTTAGTGCACGGCAGTTTTTCCAATCGGCGCTTCTGTTACTCGCCTAAAGGCATCGGCCTGGGCGCTTACCTGGCGCGCCAGGGATTTGATGTATGGATCCCGGAAATGCGCGGGCATGGCCTGTCCAAGCGCAATCAGAACTACGCCAGCAATCGCGTCGCCGATTATGCGCGTTACGATTTGCCGGCCATCGGGGCGTTTGTGCGTGAGCAAAGTGCGCAAATCCCGCACTGGATTGGGCATTCCCTGGGTGGCACCGCTCTGGCGGCAGCCTTGGGCGGTCAGCACCTTGGCGCGCCAGCAGTGGCCTCAGTCGCGCTGTTTGGCTGCCAGGTCAGCCGCACCCACTGGCCGTTGAAAATTCCACCGCTGGAGTGGACGGGGCGTTTGCTTCTGAAGCGCTTTGGCGAGGTATCCGGCTCCCGCCTCAAGCGCGGTCCGGAGGACGAGCCAGCGGGCGTGATGATCGAGGCCATGCGCTGGAATGGCCTGTTCGGTCGCTTTGGCGAGGGTAAGCAAGACTGGTGGAAGGGCTTGGCCGACGTTGACGTGCCGCTGTTGGCGGTGAGCGCTGCGGGTGATCGGCAAGACCCGGATTGGGCGTGTCGCAAACTGTTCGAGCAAGTGGGCTCTGTGCATCGCCAATACCTGTGCCTGGGGCGCGGACAAGGTTTTACCGGGGATTTCGGGCATGTTGAAATGCTGGTCAGTAAAGCCGCCCAGGCCGAAGTGTGGCCGTTGGTGGCGCAGTGGTTGAAAGATCCGCTCACACCTTTGTTCGGGGCTCAATCGCAGATTGCCGCAACGGTTTGACGCAAGCGCGCTACCAAGGGCGTTTCACTTGTGTGTGGTTGCGGCTAAGATATGACGCGTTATGGGCTTCTGGTCATATTCAGTCGCGCAATGGCTATTGCGTTGCGACAAAATGGGTTTGATCATGGCCGCCGTCAACGGATGAGCATGTAAAGATTGCCTGTCACGACGCGTTTTTCTGATGTACACCGTGGGATGTTCGACCTCTTCTTTCACGACAGGAGTTTCTCGATGAACCATTACGTGACGCCCGACTTGTGCGACGCCTACCCGGACCTGGTGCAGGTGGTTGAGCCGATGTTCAGCAATTTCGGTGGCCGAGACTCCTTTGGTGGCGAAATCGTCACCATCAAATGCTTCGAAGACAACTCGTTGGTCAAGGAGCAGGCCGACCAGCCGGGTGCCGGCAAAGTGCTGGTAGTCGACGGTGGTGGTTCCCTGCGCCGCGCTTTGCTGGGTGACATGATCGCCGAGAAAGCCGCAAAAAACGGCTGGGAAGGGCTGGTGATCTACGGTTGCATCCGTGATGTCGATGTCATCGCCCAGACTGACCTGGGTGTGCAGGCACTGGCCTCTCACCCGATGAAAACCGACAAGCGCGGCATTGGCGACCTGAACGTAGTGGTGACCTTCGCGGGCGTAACCTTCCGCCCGGGTGAATACATCTATGCGGACAATAATGGTGTGATCGTCTCGCCAAGCCCGCTGAAAATGCCTGAATAAACTGCTGTAGCCATAGGGGTGAGGATGTTCGAGGAAGAAAACGCGCAGTGGGGGCTGGTGCATGCCCTGGTACTGGACGGTAAAGGCGGTGCGCGTTCGATTACCCGGACTGAGCTCGACGATTTGCAACTGCAGCCCCAGGAAAGCCTGTGGTTGCATTGGGATCGCAGCCATCCGCGGACCCAGACCTGGTTGCGTAAATCCAGCGGCTTGAGCGAGTTCGCGTGCGACTTGTTGCTGGAGGAAAACACCCGTCCGCGCCTGTTGCCGCTGCCGGACGACGAATTGCTGCTGTTTCTGCGAGGGGTCAACCTCAACCCGGGGGCCGAGCCGGAAGACATGGTCTCGGTGCGTATCTTCGCTGCGGCCAGTCGCGTGATTTCCTTGCGCTTGCGCCCGCTGCGCGCCACTGATGAGTTGCTGGTGCAACTGGCGGAGGGCAAAGGCCCAAAAACCTCGTCTGAACTCATCCTTTATATGGCGCAGTACCTGACCCATAAAGTGCAGGATTTGGTGACCGATCTTTCCGAAATCGTCGATTTCGAGGAAGAAAAACTTGATGCCGACGAACGGTATACTCCGGAACATGGCAATGTTTTGCAGATCCGTCGACGAGCGGCTGGGCTGAAGCGATTCCTGGCGCCGCAGCGGGATATTTTTGCCCAGCTGACGCGGATCAAATTGCCGTGGTTCTGTAACGATGATGCTGACTATTGGAACGAATTGAACAACAGCCTGACCCGTTACCTGGAAGAGCTCGAATTGACTCGGGAGCGCGTGGGGCTTGTGCTTGAGACCGAAGACCGGCGCTTGAGCGTGCGCATGAATCGCACCATGTACCGCTTTGGGATCATCACGGGAATCTTCCTGCCGATGAGTTTTCTGACCGGTTTGCTGGGTATAAACGTGGGCGGAATACCCTTCTCCGGTGACCCCTACGGATTCGCGATTGCCTGCCTGATGATGGTGGCTGTCGCGCTCGGGCAATGGTGGCTATTTCGACGATTGCGCTGGGTTTGACCTGAATATGACCTGAACACAGGAAGGGTCGCATGTGACCCCAAGAATTTAACCCTCGTCTTTTAAAATACTTGCGAGAGGTCTTTATGCACGATCCGTTCGAACAGTCTTTGCGTGACATGCTCAATGCTTCGCCGTCCAACCGTGACGACGACGCTTGCCTGGGCCGCGTGTTGAAAACCGCCAACCGTCAGGTAGGGGCGGGTGACCTGTTCGGTTTGCTCGGTCGTTGGCTGCCTGCGTTGATGATGGCCCTGAACAATGGTTCGGCCCATGTATCGCCGGTTTCCCGTCGTAAACCTCTTGCTCGCACTGCTGATAAGGCTGATTGAATATGGAACTTGATCTCTGGACCCAGAGCCTGGTCACCGCGATGACCGCATTGTGGACCAAGGTGGCGAATTTCATTCCCAACCTGTTTGGTGCTCTGGTCCTGGTATTGCTGGGTTTTGTCGTGGCCAAGTTGCTCGACACCTTGCTGTCCAAATTACTCGCCAAGCTTGGGCTGGATCGCTTGATGGCGGGCACCGGTTTGACCAAACTATTGGGCCGTGCCGGGCTGCAAGTCCCGATCTCTACCCTGATCGGGAAGATCGTCTACTGGTTCGTTTTACTTATTTTTCTGGTTTCTGCGGCTCAATCCCTTGGACTTGAGCGAGTTTCAGCTACGCTCGACATGCTGGCGCTGTATTTGCCGAAAGTATTCGGCGGCGCGCTGGTGTTGCTGGTAGGCGTTTTGCTGGCGCAATTGGCCAACGGTCTGGTGCGTGGGGCAGCCGAAGGCGTGGGCTTGGACTATGCTGCGGGCCTGGGGCGAATTGCCCAGGGGCTGGTGATCATCATCAGTATTTCCGTCGCGATCAGCCAGTTGGAGGTCAAAACTGACCTTCTTAACCACGTGATTGTGATTGTTTTGATTACCGTTGGTCTGGCCGTTGCGCTGGCCATGGGGTTGGGTAGCCGGGAAATTGCCGGTCAGATTCTTGCGGGAATCTATGTGCGTGAGCTGTATCAGGTTGGGCAACAGGTCCGTGTGGGCGAGGTCGAAGGGCAAATCGAAGAGATCGGTACAGTCAAGACGACGGTGCTGACCGATGACGGTGACCTGGTGTCACTGTCCAATCGGATTCTTCTGGAGCAGCAGGTCAGTAGCCGCTAACCCGGTAAACCCTGCTAATGTACGCCGCCGCAAACCCGGGTGACCGGGCTGTAGCGGACATTGACCTGACTGTCGGCACGACTTGTTTTGAATAAAGCCCAAACGCTGTCTACGCGCTATGACCCCCGTGAGCTCTCTGATGAGGAGTTGGTCGCGCGCTCGCACACGGAGCTGTTTCACGTAACACGCGCGTACGAAGAATTGATGCGCAGGTATCAACGCACTCTGTTCAACGTTTGTTCAAGGTATTTAGGGAACGATAGAGACGCGGACGATGTCTGTCAGGAAGTGATGCTCAAGGTGCTGTACGGCCTGAAGAACTTCGAGGGGAAATCGAAGTTCAAGACATGGCTCTACAGCATCACGTACAACGAGTGCATCACGCAGTATCGTAAGGAACGGCGGAAGCGTCGCTTGATGGACGCTTTGAGTCTGGACCCCCTTGAGGAAGCGTCTGAAGAAAAGGCGCCGACACCCGAGGAGAAGGGCGGACTTGACCGTTGGTTGGTGTATGTGAATCCAATTGACCGTGAAATTCTGGTGCTACGATTTGTCGCAGAGCTCGAGTTTCAGGAAATTGCTGACATCATGCACATGGGTTTGAGTGCTACAAAAATGCGTTACAAACGTGCTCTTGATAAATTACGTGAGAAATTTGCGGGCAGTACTGAAACTTAGTTCGGTGCAAATATCTCTTACGTGTAGGCAAGTTCTGTTAGACTTGTCGCCGAGTTGTCCCCCGGTTTGTGGGACTGCTTTACAATCACCAGATGGGGATTTAACGGATGAAACTGAAAAACACCTTGGGCTTTGCCATTGGTTCTCTTATTGCTGCCACTTCTTTCGGCGCTCTGGCACAAGGCCAAGGCGCAGTTGAAGGCCAGCTGTTCTACAAGAAGCAGTACAACGATAGCGTTAAGCACATCGAAGACGGCTTCAACCCTGGCGCAAGCATCGGTTACTTCTTGACCGACGACGTGTCGATCAACCTGAACTACGACACGACCAACCACACCCGCTCCAACGGCGGTACTGGCAACCAGAAGATCAAAGGTGACACTGGCAGCGTGACTGCTCAGTACCACTTCGGTCAGGCCGGTGTTGACTCCCTGCGTCCATACGTTGAAGGTGGTTTCGGTCACCAGAGCCGTACCAACGTTGCTGCTGACGGTCACACTGGTCGTGACCAGTCGACCCTGGCTATCGCTGGCGCTGGCGTGAAGTACTACTTCACCAACAACCTGTTCGCACGTGCTGGCGTTGAAGCTGACTACGCACTGGACAACGGCAAGTGGGATTACTCCGCACTGGTCGGCCTGGGTGTGAACTTCGGCGGTAACGCTGGCGCAGTTGCTCCAGCTCCTACCCCAGCACCAGCTCCAGAGCCAACTCCAGAGCCAGAAGCTCCAGTTGCTCAGGTTGTTCGTGTTGAGCTGGACGTGAAGTTCGACTTCGACAAGTCGGTTGTTAAGCCTAACAGCTACGGCGACGTGAAAAACCTCGCTGACTTCATGAAACAGTACCCACAGACCACCACCGTTGTTGAAGGTCACACTGACTCCGTCGGTCCTGACGCTTACAACCAGAAGCTGTCCCAGCGTCGTGCTGACGCGGTCAAGCAAGTTCTGGTCAAAGACGGTATCGCTCCTAACCGTGTAAGCTCGGTTGGTTATGGCAAATCCCGCCCAGTTGCTGACAACGCAACTGAAGCTGGCCGCGCTATCAACCGTCGCGTAGAAGCCTCGGTAGAAGCTCAAGCTGCTCAGTAATTACTGAGTGGTAGAAAAAAGCCCGGCTTAGGCCGGGCTTTTTTTCGCCTGTGATTTGCCTCAAATGCTGGCTGAGACCGCAACCCGGATCGCCTGTGCAGTGGCGGCAACAGGGCCGATCACCAGGATCGCCGGGCTCTTCAGGGCAAACGCCTGCGCATCCGCATGCATAGACGCCAGACGACTGCGACATTCGCGCTGCTGGGGCAACGATGCGTTTTCGATCATCGCCACCGGCATATCCGCGGCCATTCCGCCTTCCAGCAGTTGCCGACGAATCTCTTCAAGTTTTGCCACCCCCATATACACCACCAGCGTCGTGCCACCCTCGACCAGCGCACGCCAGTTCAGGCTACTGTCGTCCTGAGTATGCGCCGTGACCAGCGTTACGCCTCGGCTGACACCGCGCAACGTCAGCGGGATATCGCAATTCGTTGCCCCCGCCAGCCCCGCTGTAATCCCGTTGACCAATTCCACCTCCACCCCGCGCTCGCGCAACCACCTCGCCTCTTCGCCGCCTCGACCAAAAATGCACGGGTCACCGCCTTTAAGTCGCACCACGCATTTACCCTGGCGCGCATAACGCTGCATCAGGCGGTGAATGAAATCCTGCGGCGTCGAACGGCAACCCCCACGCTTGCCTACGGTAATTACCCGCGCGTTGACGCAGTGTTCCAGCACTGCCGGGTTGACCAAATCATCGATCAGCACCACATCGGCTTCGTGCAGGGCCCGCACCGCCTTGAGGGTCAACAACTCCGGATCACCCGGCCCTGCGCCCACCAGCCAAACCTTTGCGCTCATATTTTCCCCTCACACACGCATTGCGATTGGCTGCGGGTTGCTGGCCAAAAGACGTTTGATTTCCGGTACGCAGGAGCCGCATTGAGTGCCGCAGCCGAGTTCCTGTTTGAGCCCGTCCAGGTCCAGTCCACGGCCGATACCGGCGCACACCGCGCTTTCGCTGACGTTCTTGCAGTTGCACAAAGTCTTGGTGCTGGCTGTCGCGCCACCCGGTGGAGCACTGAGCGGCGCCAACAGCCAGCGACGTAGTTGTTCGTCAGCCCGGCCTTCCTGCCAGAGTTTTTGCAGCCAGTGTCGGGCCAGGGTTTCGCCTGCCAGGCGCAGCGCAGTAATGCGGCCTTTTTCAATTTTGACGCGCTTGCCGATTGAGCGACGGGGGTCGTCATAGGCCATGACAGGGCCGTCGTTCAGGCCCAGCAGTTCGTCGATTCGGGTCAACAGTTGCAGGTCGGGCGCTTCGGTGTGCGCAGCGCGCACCAGCAGCGCCGGCCTTTCGCGCCCGGCCAGGCTGAGGCTGACGTAGGCAAAGCCCTCGCACAGCGGGCGCAGGGCCTCAAAGTGTTGCTGTATATTTCCTTCGATCAGCGCGAACAGCTGCCATGGCAGTTGCACTGGCTCCAGGCGCACGCCGCTGTGCTTGAGTTCGGGTTGTTTTGACAGGGGATCGAACGCCGGTGGGGTCAGGACGTTGACGCCGCCTTTGAGAAAGCGATCGCCCCAATGCATGGGCAAGAACGCCTGGCCTGGACGCACGCTGTCGTCACTGCTGACGGCGACGATCACGCTGCCGCGACGGCTTTTCAGGCTGACCAGGTCACCTTCTTTGAAGCGATGGCGGCGTAACTCTTCCGGGTGCAGGCTCAGTAACGCCTCACTGACGTGCCCGAACAACTGCGCCGCCGTGCCGGTGCGGCTCATGCCGTGCCACTGGTCGCGCAGGCGGCCGGTGATAAGGGTCAGCGGGAAGCGCGCGTCCCGCTGTTCCTTGGCGGCGCGGTAAGGGTCGGCGATAAAGTGCGCGCGGCCGGTTTCGGTGGGGAAGGTGCCATCGGTGTACAGGCGCGGCGTTCCCGTTTGCGCGCCCACGGGAAATGGCCATTGCTGCGGGCCGATCTGATCGAGCAGGGCATGGCTGAGGCCTGACAAGTCTAGGTCGCGGTCGCCGGTCAGTCCTTTGTACTCATCAAAAATCTGCGCAGGTTGTTCAAACGTAAACAGGCTGGTCGATCCCGGCCGTAAGCGACGCTCCAGCCGCCGTGCGAAATCCACCGTAATCGCCCAATCGGGACGCGCTTCTCCTGGTGGGACGATGGCGCGGCGCACGTGGGAAATACGCCGTTCGGAGTTGGTCACTGTGCCTTCCTTCTCCCCCCAACTGGCGGCAGGCAGCAGCAGGTCGGCATAGGCAGCAGTTTCGGTCGTGCGAAAGGCTTCCTGCAAGACCACGAACGGGCAGGCGGCCAAGGCCGCACGGACGCTGTTCTGGTCTGGCAGGGATTGCGCAGGGTTGGTACAGGCAATCCACAATGCCTTGATCTTGCCGGCCTGGATTTGCTCGAACAGTTCGATCGCCGTTAACCCGGTTGTCGTGGGCAACGATTCAACCCCCCAATAGGCGGCGACTTGCGCTCGGTGTTCGGGGTTGGCCGCTTCGCGGTGCCCTGGCAGTAAATTCGACAAGCTGCCGGTCTCGCGTCCACCCATCGCATTGGGCTGACCCGTCAGGGAAAACGGCCCACAGCCCGGTCGGCCAATCGTGCCGGTCGCCAGGTGCAAGTTGATCAGCGCGCTGTTTTTCGCACTGCCGGCGGTGGATTGGTTCAGCCCCATGCACCACAGCGACAGAAAACTGCTGGACGTGCCGACCCATTGCGCACAAAGGCGCAGTTGCTCGACGCTGATCCCGCACAACTGCGTGACCATTTGCGGTGTGTAGTCATGCACCAGTCGCTTTAACTCGGCCAACCCATCGGTATGCGCCTGGATAAAGTCGCGGTCGATCCAGTCTTCCCACAGCAACAGATGCAAAATTCCGTGAAACAACGCGACGTCCGTGCCCGGCAAGATCGCCAAGTGCAGGTCAGCCAAATCGCAGGTGTCGGTACGCCGGGGGTCAATGACCACGACTTTCATCTGTGGACGCCGGGATTTAGCTTCCTCCAGGCGTCGGAACAATACTGGGTGGGCGTAGGCCATGTTGCTGCCGACGATCATCACACAGTCGCTGGACTCCAGGTCTTCATAACTGCACGGCGGTGCATCGGCGCCCAGGCTGCGCTTGTAGCCAACCACCGCCGAAGACATGCACAGCCGCGAGTTGCTGTCGATATTGTTGGTGCCGACCACCGCGCGGGCCAGCTTGTTGAAGCTGTAATAGTCCTCTGTCAGCAATTGCCCGGAGATGTAGAACGCCACGCTGTCCGGCCCGTGCTCGGCGATGGTGTCGGCGAACACGTTGGCCGCGTGTTCGAGAGCCGTGTCCCAGTCGGTGCGGGCACGGACCAGGCCTTTGCCCAGGCGAAGCTCCGGGTACAAGGCGCGGGCAGCCAGGTCGCCGGTCAGGTGCAGGCTGGCGCCTTTGCTGCACAACTTGCCGAAGTTTGCCGGGTGGTTCGGGTCGCCTTGCACGCCCAGGATCTGCGAGCCGTCATGCTCGATCAGCACGCCGCAACCCACCCCGCAATAACAACACGTGGATGCAGTGGTCTGGCGGTTCATCAACCCGCGTCCCGCAGGGCCAACATCACTCGGCCGTTTTCCACGCGGGCGAAGTGATGATGGGCGCAGCCAATATCCGGTGCCTGGGCTTCGCCGGACGCCAGGTCGATCTGCCAGTTATGCAGCGGGCAGGCCACGCGCTTGCCATAGATCAAACCTTGGGACAGTGGCCCGCCCTTGTGCGGACAGCGGTCGTCGAGGGCGAAAACTTCGTCATCACTGGTACGAAAAATCGCGATATCGCCTTTGGGTCCATTGATGATGCGCGAACCCAGAGTGTTGATTTCATCGAGGGCGCAAATATCCAGCCAGTTCATGCCTGCACCTCCAGTTGCTTGACGGGAATAACCTCGAACTCCTTTTTCAGCAGCGGCTGCTCCAGGCGTTCCTTCCAAGGGTCTTGTTCGAATGACAGTGAGAACTGCAGGCGCTCATTGAGCGCCTGGCGCCTGGCCGGGTCTTCCAATACGGCCTTCTTGATATGTTCCATGCCCACCCGTTGCAGGTAATGCACGGTGCGCTCTAGGTAGAAGGCTTCTTCGCGGTACAGCTGCAGGAAAGCGCCGTTGTATTCGCGGACTTCTTCGGCGGTTTTCAGCTTGACGAAGAACGCTGCGACTTCGGTTTTGATCCCGCCATTGCCGCCGATATACATCTCCCAGCCGGAGTCGACACCGATAATTCCTACGTCCTTGATGCCCGCTTCCGAGCAATTGCGTGGGCAGCCCGACACTGCCAGCTTGACCTTGTGCGGCGACCACATATTGAACAGGTCATGCTCCAGTTCGATGCCCAACTGCGTGGAGTTCTGAGTGCCGAAGCGGCAGAACTCGCTGCCGACGCAGGTCTTCACGGTGCGGATGGATTTGCCGTAAGCATGGCCGGACGGCATGTCGAGGTCTTTCCAGACGCCGGGCAGGTCCTGTTTCTTGATGCCCAGCAGGTCAATACGCTGGCCGCCGGTGACCTTGACCATCGGCACGTTGTACTTGTCGGCCACATCGGCGATACGCCGTAGCTCCGAGGGATTGGTCACCCCGCCCCACATCCGGGGGACTACAGAATAGGTGCCGTCCTTCTGAATATTGGCGTGGGCGCGTTCGTTGATCAGGCGCGATTGCGGGTCATCCCTGGCTTCGCCGGGCCAGGTGGAAATCAGGTAGTAATTCAATGCCGGGCGGCAAGTGGCACAGCCATTGGGTGTGCGCCAGTTCAGGTAAGTCATGGTGCTGGCGATGGTCAGCAGATGCTGTTCGCGGATAGCCTGGCGGATTTGCCCGTGGTTGAGGTCGCTGCAACCGCAAATAGCTTTTTCGCTTTTCGGTTTGACGTCCGCAGCGCCTCCCACGGTGTTGATTAAAATCTGTTCCACCAGCCCGGCACACGAGCCGCAGGAGCTGGCGGCCTTGGTGTGCTTTTTCACCTCGTCAACGCTGAACAGCCCATGTTCCTGAATCGCCTTGACGATGGTGCCCTTGCACACGCCGTTGCATCCGCAGACTTCGGCGTTGTCGGCCATGCTCATGGCCTTGTCCTGGCCTTGATGGCCTACATCGCCGAGAGTGTTTTCGCCAAACATCAAGTGATCGCGGATCTCGCCAATCGCGTGGTTCTCACGGATCTGACGGAAATACCAACCGCCGTCTGCGGTATCGCCGTACAGGCAGGCGCCGACCAGGATGTCGTCCTTGATCACCAGTTTCTTGTAAACGCCACCGATCGGGTCGGAGAGGGTGATGGTCTCGGTGCCTTCGCCGCCCATAAAGTCGCCAGCCGAGAACAATTCGATGCCGGTCACCTTCAATTTGGTCGAAGTGACCGAACCCTTATAGGTCGCAAAGCCCAACTGGGCCAGATGATTGGCGCAGACCTTGGCTTGCTCGAACAGCGGCGCCACCAGCCCGTAGGCAATCCCGCGATGGTTGGCACATTCACCGATGGCATAGATGCGCGGGTCGTAGGTTTGCAGGGTGTCGTTGACCAGAATCCCACGGTTGCAGGGGATGCCGGACTTTTCCGCGAGTTCAGTGTTGGGGCGGATACCGGCGGCCATTACCACCAGATCGGCGGGGATGATGTCGCCATTCTTGAATTGCACGGAGCCAACGCGGCCATTGCCGGCGTCGTGCAGGGCCTGGGTCTGTTCACACAGCCGAAACACCAGGCCACGGTTTTCCAGTTCGGTTTGCAGTAACTGGCCGCTGGTCTTGTCCAGCTGGCGCTCCAGCAGCCATTCGCCGATATGCACCACAGTCACGTGCATGCCGCGCAGCATCAGACCGTTGGCGGCTTCCAGGCCGAGCAGACCACCGCCGATCACCACGGCGTGCGTGTGGGTCTTGGCGGTGTCGATCATGGCCTGGGTATCGGCGATGTCGCGGTAGCCGATTACACCCTTTAAGGTGTTGCCGGGGATCGGCAGGATAAACGGCGTTGAGCCGGTGGCGATCAGCAGGCGATCGTATTCGGCTTCGCTGCCGTCTTCGGCAATAACGATGCGTTTGACGCGGTCGATCTGCACCACTTTGCGGTTGAGCAACAGCTTGATGTTGTTATCCAGGTACCAACTGAGATCGTTGAGCACGATCTCTTCAAACGTCTGCTCGCCCGCCAGCACCGGCGACAACAGAATTCGGTTGTAGTTGGTGTGGGGCTCGGCGCCGAACACGGTGATGTCGTACAGTTCGCTGCTCAGCTTGAGCAATTCCTCGAGGGTGCGAACCCCGGCCATGCCGTTGCCGATCATCACCAATTTGAGTCTTTTCATGTCGTTCTCCGTAATGGCTCGACAAATCACGCGCAAACAAAAAAGGCGTCCCCGCTAGTTAGCTAGCGAGGACGCCTTTGTCCTAGTCCCGTTCTCTCGGGAAGCTCGGCCCTTCGACGTTGAAGGAGCGGCTATATGTGTGTTGTTGAAAAAGTTAATGCAGTGGTTGTGCCAAGTTACCCAGCGCCCGGTTTTATTGGGGAGAGTGCCGATATCCCTGAGTTTATTCGCCCTCTAGTGGTGCAACAGCCAGTAAGCCAGCACCAGATTGACCAGCAGCGATGCCAGCGCCACGGTTTGCCAGACCTTGAGCGGTTCGCGCTCCAGCAGCGGTTTGGGCCGCACGCTCAACTCACGGCGGTCGGCCTGCTCCAGCACCAGCAGCCATTCTTCGGCTGTTTCATAGCGTTGTGCGGGGTGAGCCGCCACCGCGCGTTCCAGGCTGAGGGGCAACCAGTCCGGCAGGTCGGGGCGATAGCGGCTGGCGCTGACGGGCTGGGTGAAACGGGGTCGTTGGAAGGTTTCGATTTCGCCGTAGGGGTAATGCCCGGTCAGTAGGTAATACAGCGTGACACCGACGCCGTATAAGTCTTGTTGCGCCGTAGGAGGTTCGCCACTGAAAGCCTCGGGTGCGATAAAACTCGGCGTGCCGGGCAGCACATGGGCGCGGTCCTCGGAGAGCCCCGGGCAATACGCCAGGCCGAAATCCAAGACGCGCAGTTCGCCATCGTCACCCAATAATACGTTCTGCGGCTTGATGTCCCGGTGCAGGATCTGCCGCCGATGCAGCATGCCTACCGCCCGCAACAAGCGCTCGGCGATGGACTGCCACTGCGCCAGGGGCAATGGGCCCTGATGCTGGAACAGTTCTGCAAGGGTGTGCCCCGGATATTCACGCATCACGTAGTACAAATGCTGACGCCCACTGGCCGCATGGACTTCAGGAAACGCGCGCCCGGCCACTCGCCGCAGAAACCATTCTTCCGAGAGCAGCGCTTGGCCCGCATCGTTGTCATCCTCGCGGTTAAGCGGCAAGGTTTTCAGCAGCCAAGGCTGCTGCTGTGCATCGCGTACGCGGTACAACAAGGACTGGCGACTCTGCGCCAACACGCTTTCAACCTGCCAGCCCTCAAAGTGTTGCCCGGCTTTCAGGGCCGGTGGCAGCGGCCATTGCTGCAACTGCACCAGCGCATCGCCAAGGGTGGCGGCACCCAGTCTGTCGATACGCACCAGCAGCGCGCTGGCATTGTCCTGGCTGGCGGCCAGGTGTGCGGCGTTGACCAGGGTGTTGACCGCCAGATCCAGGTCGGTTTGCTCACGCAGAATCGCCCGGATGCTTTGATCGCCCAAGGTGGCCCACACGCCATCGCTGAGCAGCAGGAAACATTCACCCTCACGCAATTCGCCGTCGAGAAAATCCAGTACCAGGTGTTGATCCAGGCCAAGGGCGCGCTTGAGCACATGGTGCATGCCCGGTTGCTCCCACACGTGGTCTTCGCTGATGCGCTGCAATTCGCCGTCCAGCCAGCGATAGACCCGGCAATCGCCGACATGTGCGAGCGTGAAGCGTTGGCCGCGAAACACCAGGGCGCTGAGGGTGGTCAACAGTGGCTGGCCGCCGCCGTTGGCCTGTAGCCAGCGATTCTGCGCCAGCAGCAAACGTTCGAGCGCCTGTGCTACGCCCCAGGTTTGCGGCGTGGCGTAGTAGTCCAGCGCCAGCGCCTGCAAGGTCGAGCGCGCGGCCAGGCCACCGTCGGCACATTGGCTGACACCGTCGGCCATGGCGCACAGGTAACCCTTGCTTGCGGCCAGTTCCGCCACCGGGGTGACCACGCGCAGGGCATCCTGGTTTTCCGCTCGAGGGCCGATGGCGCTGGCGTGGGCGATGCTCAGTTGCAGGCTCATCAGACGCGTGCGGCGGTCACGGCGGCCGAGCCCCAGGTGGTTCTCCAGCGACGTTTGACGCCGTGCAGGCCAAACCAGGCCACCACGCCGAGGCTGGCGAACAACCACAGGGCCATCTGATAACTGCCAGTGCTTTGTTTGATCGCACCCATACCCGCAGCGAGGGCGAAGCCGCCGATACCGCCAGCCATGCCGATCAGGCCGGTCATCACGCCGATCTCGCGGCGAAAACGTTGGGGAACCAGTTGGAACACCGCGCCATTACCCGCGCCGAGGCCGAGCATGGTGCAGACGAAAAGCGCCAATGCAGCGTAGGAACTTGGCAGGTTGAACCCGACCGCAGCGATGCAGATTGCCGCCACGCTGTACATGCCGAGCAGGGTACGAATCCCGCCGAAACGGTCAGCCAGGGCGCCGCCCAACGGACGCATCAGGCTGCCACCAAATACGCAGGCGGCGGTGTAGTAGCCGGCGGTCACCGGGCTCAGGCCGTATTGGTCGTTGAAGTAGCCGGGCAGGGCGCTGGCCAGTCCGATAAAGCCGCCGAAGGTCACGCTGTAGAAGAACATGAACCACCAGCTGTCGCGGTCGCCCAGGGCCTTGAAGTAGTCAGCCATGGATTTGGCTTTCGCACGTTCAGGGGCATTGCGCGCAAGCCAGGCGAAGACAATCAGGGTGAGGATCAGCGGAATCAGCGCGAAGCCGAACACATTGCTCCAGCCATACGCAGCGGCCAGCACCGGTGCCAGCAGCGCGGCAAACACGGTGCCGGAGTTACCGGCGCCGGCGATGCCCATGGCCTTGCCTTGGTGTTCAGCGGGATACCACTGGGACGCCAGGGGCAGGGCAACCGCAAAGGACGCTCCGGCCATGCCAAGGAACGCGCCGAGCAGCAGGGCTTGCTCGTAGCTGTGGATGCCAAGCTTCCAGGCCCCGAACAATGCTGCGATCACAATCACCTGACCGATCAGGCCGGCGGTCTTGGGCGACAGCTTGTCGGCCAGCATGCCCATTAAAAAGCGCAGTACCGCGCCGGCCAGGATCGGCGTCGCCACCACCAGGCCACGTTGCTGGGTGGTCAGGTGCAGGTCGGCGGCGATCTGTACCGCCAGCGGGCCCAACAGGTACCAGACCATGAAGCTCAGGTCGAAATACAGGAACGCGGCAAACAGGGTCGGGGTGTGCCCGGATTTCCAGAAGCTTGATTTCATCACGCACCTCAACGGTTGGGAGTCTTGTAAGAAGGCCTGGTGATGGAACAGCCGTTTAGGGCCGCCCCACCGGCCCCATGTTCTGGGGCCAAAACAAAAAAACGCCGCCACCGGGTTTGCGAGGGCAAACCGAGTGGGCGACGTCTTTGTCGTAGAAGGGGCAACCGCCGTTGGTTACCTGTGAGGATTCTTTAGCAAGAGCTGCGCCAGTTCAGCCGAGTAACTCGCTCATCGCAATAATCTGCTCCGCCACCTGGATCAGTTTCTGTTGGCGGCTCATGGCCTGGCGGCGCATCAGGGTGTAGGCCTCTTCCTCATTGCAGTGCTTCATTTTCATCAGCATGCCTTTGGCCAGCTCGATGCGTTTACGCTCGGCCAGTTGCTGATCCCGGGCCTGGAGCTGCGCGCGCAGGGCCTGGTCGCTTTCAAAACGCGCCATGGCCACGTCCAGGATGGGCTGGAGGCGTTGGGCCTGAATGCCTTCAACGATGTAGGCGCTGACACCGGATTTGATTGCCTGGCGCATCACATTCGGGTCGTGCTCGTCGGTAAACATCACGATCGGCCGGGGTTGGTCGCGGCTGACCAGCACCACTTGCTCCATCACATCGCGACCGGGCGACTCGGTATCGATCAGGATCACGTCCGGTCGCACCGTTTCGACGCGCGCAGGCAGGTCAATGGTCAGGCCGGACTCATCGATTACCTCGAATCCTGCTTCGGTCAGCGCGGCCTTCAGGCGCCCGACTTTGCGCGGGGTATCGTTGATCAACAGGATTCGCAACATCGTGGGTCCTCCTGTCAACGCTGGGCGTGGCGGCTGGAAGGGTCGGCCATGGCGTGCAGGCGGAAACTGCGGGCATACGCGGCGGGGTTGGAGCCGTCCCAGATTTTGCCGTCGATTAACTGGCTGCTGCGCATGTCCTGGCCGTTTGCCGGAACGCCGACGGCAGCGGCCGCTTGACGATACAGGTCCAGTTGCTGCACCTGGCGGGCAACGCCGAGGTAGTCCGGGTCTTCGCGCAGCA
The DNA here is from genome assembly GCF_045447295.1 of Pseudomonas sp. O39. NCBI lineage: Bacteria > Pseudomonadati > Pseudomonadota > Gammaproteobacteria > Pseudomonadales > Pseudomonadaceae > Pseudomonas > Pseudomonas sp. O39. Next base: position 109,819 of record NZ_JBJGXV010000011.1, on the reverse strand, counting down.
GGCCCCAACGCCGGAACTGGGTCATGAACCACATGCCGTCGCAGAGGTACGGCAGGTTCACCTCGCCATCGGCAAAAAACCTCAAGGCATGCGGGTCTTGCCACTGGTTGCCGAGGCCATCGTCATAAGCGCCCAGCAGGCGTGGCTCGATGCAGTCGAGCGGCGTATCGAGGTAGTCGCGGGCGCTGAGCAATTGCGCCGTAGAGCGGCGGTTTTCCTGGCTTTCTTCGATAAAGCGGCTGGCCTCCAGAATCGCCATTACCAGCATGCGGGCAGTGTTCGGGTATTGATCGACGAACGCCTGGGTGCAGCCGAGTACTTTTTCCGGATGGTTCGGCCAGATCGCTTGCGTGGTCGCCAGCGTGAACCCCTGGTTTTGCTTGACTGCGCTGGCGCACCAGGGCTCGCCGACGCAAAAACCGTCGATACGCCCGGCTTGCAAGTGCGCGAGCATCTGCGGCGGTGGCACCACCACGCTGTTCACATCTTGCAATGGATGAATGCCTTGGCTGGCCAGCCAGTAATACAACCACATGGCGTGGGTGCCTGTGGGAAATGTCTGGGCGAAGGTCAGCTTTGTTCGGCTTTGGTGCACGTGACGGTCCAGTGCATCAGGAGTGACCACCCCCTGTTGTTGCAGATTGTGGGAGAGGTTGATGCTCTGGCCGTTTTGGTTGAGCCCCATCAACACGGCCATATCGGTAGAGGCTACGCCGCCAATGCCCAGGTGCACGGCATAGACCAGCCCGTACAGGCTGTGGGCGGCGTCCAGCTCACCGCTGACCAGTTTGTCGCGCAGGTTGGCCCAGGATGATTGGCGTTTGAGGTTCAGTGTCAGGCCGTAGGGCTGAGCGAAGCCCTGGGTGGCGGCGACCACCAGCGAGGCGCAATCGGTCAGCGCCATGAAGCCCAGGTCGAGGCTGCTCTTTTCCGGGGCGTCACTGCCGTTTACCCAGGCCAGCGCATTGTTCACCGGGCTGTTGCCGACCGAATCGTTCATCAACACCTACCTTTTCTGTCAAAAAAAAGCGTCGTTTCCTTAGATGGCAGCGCGGTGATGCCTGCGCAGGCCATTGCGGGGTAACGACGCCTTTGTCTGTAGGCACGCTCCGACGTTGGTGCGCGCTCTGATGCAAAGTCCATAGCAAGGCACATGCCACGGGCAGATAGAGGTGGCCTGCCGTCAGCTTTCCATCAAGATTGAAAGTCGACGGCCTTTCAGTATGGCCGCTTCTTTGCGCCAGACTGCCAGGAACCCCTGCGTGTATATCGAACCCCCGGCAATGATGAGTTTCCACAGGCTGTGCCCCTGGCTGATGTGCCTTACGTTGTTGCTGGCAAACGCTCCCGCCCTGGGGGAAAGCTACCAGGCGCGGGATGAAAGCCTGCATACCTTTTTTACCGCGTTATCGGTGCCTTTGGGCCAGCCCGTCGTCGTCAGCCGCGACGTGGCGCGCAAGCGTATCTCCGGGGTATTCGATTTGGGGGTGGCTCAGCAGACCCTGGAGGCGGTCGCCGCGCAACAAGGTCTGATCTGGTACAGCGACGGGCAGGTGCTTTATCTGTATGACGCCGGCGAAGCAAAAAGCTCGGCGGTGGCGCTGCGGCATATCTCGGTCGACAGGTTGCGAGGGTTCATGCGCCGTTCGGGGCTAGATGAATCACGTTATCCCCTCAGGGAGAGCGGCGGGCGGACGTTCTATGTGGCCGGGCCACCCAATTATGTGGATCAGGTGTTGCACCTGGCCCGGCTGATGGACAGGCAACGCACCGAGGTGCGCATGGGCAAGCAGATCTTCGGCGTGGTGCAGGTATTCAATACCCACGTGGCGGACCGTCAATACGCCATGGGTAACGACAAGGTCAATGTGCCGGGCATGGCCTCGATAATCGAAAACCTGCTGGCGATCGAGCAGAAGGATGCCACGCAGCGCCAGCCGGGTTTACTGGCTGACAAGAGCTTGTTAGTGATTGCCTATCCTGACTCCAACAGTTTGTTGATCAAGGGCAAGCCTGCCCAGGTGAAGGTGATTGAAGACCTGGTGGCGGAGCTGGACAAGCCCAAACGTCCGATTGAAGTGTCACTGTGGCAGGTCGATGTGGACCGCGACGAACTCGAGAAGCTCGGCGCAGCCTGGGCCCGGGAAACCGACGGCGTGGCTTCCGTGACGCGCGTCATGGAACCCTTGGACGATAACCGCTTGATGGTGCAACTCAATGCGCTGGAGCGTCGCCGCAAAGCCAGGATCACAGCGTACCCGGTGATACTCACCCAGGAAAATGTACCAGCGGTGTTCCAGGATCAGCACACGTTCTACCTGCCCAACCCCGGTGACAATAAAGGCGAATGGCAGCCCGTACGCTATGGCACCGAAGCCAGTGTGCTACCGCGCTTTGCTCAAGCGAATCAGATCGAAATGCTGCTGAGTCTCGAGGATGGCCGCCAGATGGCGGGTAAAACCACGCCTGGCGCCGCAGGGGCGGCAGGCAGAGTGGGAATCAGCACGGTGGTGCGCGTGGCGCAGGGTAAACGCCTGTGGCTGGGCGGTTTTCGACGTGATGACGAGGGGGCGAGTCGCGGGCGACGCGCCGAGGTCCGGTTGTTTGTAATCCAGGCGCGTGCGGTTGGGAGTGAGCCCAGGATGTTGGCTGGCGCTGTGGGGCCGCCGCCGCTGACGCAGGCTCAATATGAGCGCGTGCAACGTGCGTTTGTGCGCCAAAACCATGATGTCTCTGAATGAGATAGCCGTTTAAGCACGCTTGTTGACCGTAGTGGCGAAAAATCCTACGCGGTACCCGCCGAAAGCCTCGAATTCATCGGTCTTTTCCTAGCGCTGTCCCAGGTTCAGGTTTTTATAGTCGCGGGGTTGGCGTTTCGCCATTTCTTGAAACAAGGAATTCAATGTCAGTAGTTGGATGCAGAGGTGTGTATGACCCTCACGAATGAAGGGCCGACGGCCTCATCGGTCTTTGCCGGGTGGACCTTGCATGGCGATGGACGGTTGACTGGCGATGGTGTGGACATTCAGTTGCCGCCCAAGGAGTGGCAGGTACTGCGGCTGCTGCTGGCGTCCGATGGCGCACTGATCACCAAGGATCGTTTGCTTGAGTGGGTCTGGCCACGGGGAGAGGTTGCTGAAGAGTCGCTCACCCGCTGCATTTATGCGTTGCGCAAACACTTGAAGATGGACAAGCGGTTTATCAAGACGATCTATGGCAGGGGCTATCGCTTTACCTGTGCCGTGAACGTCCGGCAACACGAACCTCGACAGACAGGGCTGGGACGTGCGCAGCGCATCTGTTCGGCTTGTGGCCAGGTGAGACATGATTAGGCGCCTGTGCAAAAGTTTACTGTTGAGCCTGTTGATGGGCAGTCTTCCAGCCTGGGCAAGTTGCTGGGATGAAGTAGCCCGTCGTTACGACATCGAACCGGAACTGTTGCAGGCCATTGCTGCCGTGGAGTCGGGGTACCAGGCGCAAGCCTTGAACGCCGGCAACAGCGATGGCTCCCGGGATATTGGCTTGATGCAAATCAACAGCATGCATTTGCCTCGCTTGCTCAAGCAGGGGATTACCCAGGAGCGGCTGCTGAGTGAGCCTTGTTTGTCGATTGAAGTGGGCGCCTCGATCCTCGCCGAGTTCATCCAGCGCTTCGGTTACAACTGGACAGCTATTGGCTCATACAACGCAGGGGCTGCGCCTGAGCGTGAGGCGTTGCGCTTACGTTATGCACAAAAGATCTGGGCTCGGTATGAGGTGCTGGTTCCGCAACGCCAATGACGATTGGACGGCACGCCTCGCACCTGGCGTGCCACCCCGGCTATAATCGGCGCCACCTTTCGCCGCCATCCGAGTCTAGCCCGCCCATGTATACCCTGGCCCGCCAGTTGTTGTTCAAACTCTCTCCGGAAACCTCCCACGATCTGTCCCTGGACTTGATCGGTGCCGGTGGTCGCCTGGGGCTCAATGGCCTGGTATGCAAGGCACCGGCAAAGATGCCGGTGACGGTGATGGGGCTCGATTTCCCCAACCCGGTCGGGCTGGCTGCCGGCCTGGACAAGAATGGCGCGGCCATCGACGGTTTTGCGCAACTGGGTTTCGGCTTTGTCGAAATCGGCACCGTGACGCCACGGCCGCAACCGGGCAACCCTAAGCCGCGCATCTTTCGTTTGCCGGAAGCCGAGGCGATCATCAACCGCATGGGCTTCAACAACCTGGGCGTTGATCACCTGCTGTCGCGGGTTCAGGCAGCGAAGTACAAGGGCATTCTCGGTATCAATATCGGCAAGAACTTCGATACCCCGGTAGAGCGCGCCGTCGATGATTACCTGATCTGCCTGGATAAGGTTTACGCCCACGCCAGCTACGTCACGGTCAACGTCAGTTCACCCAACACCCCGGGCCTGCGCAGCCTGCAGTTTGGTGATTCCCTCAAGCAATTGCTCGAAGCCTTGCGTCAGCGCCAGGAAGAATTGACGGTGCGCCATGGCAAGCGCGTACCGTTGGCCATCAAGATTGCTCCAGACATGAGTGATGAAGAAACTGTTCTGGTTGCCCAGGCGTTGGTCGATTCGGGTATGGATGCGGTGATTGCTACCAACACCACCCTCAGCCGTGTCGGCGTTGAAGGGTTGGCGCATGGTGATGAAGCGGGCGGCCTGTCGGGTGCGCCGGTGCGTGACAAGAGCACCCATATCGTCAAGGTGCTGGCCGCTGAGCTGGCGGGGCGTTTGCCGATCATCGCGGTGGGCGGCATCACCGAAGGCAAGCACGCCGCCGAGAAGATTGCGGCGGGCGCGAGCCTGGTGCAGTTGTACTCCGGCTTTATCTATAAGGGCCCGGCGCTGATTCGCGAGTCGGTGGATGCGATTGCCGCGTTGCCGAAGGCCTGAAAGTATCGGCCATTAAAAAGGGCTCCATTAGGAGCTCCCTGGGCCGAAGCCCGCCGCCCGGATAGGACGTGCGTGGTTAAGTCGTTACATAATCTTCTAGGTGGTATGTCGGATTAAGTGCCCTGTGTTAGCCGACGGCGTGAAGTTCGTTGAGTCTATGTATCCCCGCAGTGCCGGTCATACCGTCCCAATTGTCGCCGCGTCCTTCTCGCCAGCCGTTGATCCAGGCTTGGCGTACCGACGGTAGAGTAAATGGGCAAAGCTCACGGGATTTGCCATGAACGCCATACTGATATCCGCGTAAAAATGCTCTTTCCAACGGATCACGCTTAAGTCTTCTCATAGGGTGTTTCCCTCACTTGTTGACTGTGTAGATATCCTTCGGCCTCGTCTGAGGCCGGGCAGAGTTTTTCTGCCGTTGGTGGGCTCGCTGCCGGCGTGGCGAGCCAATGTGTCGGCGTCGTTACGGCGCCAACCTGTGTTGAGTTCTAACCAATAGGTCACATGGATTCAATGATCGTTTTGTCATAAGCACGTAACGATAACGATGCTATAGCCATAAGCTGGGATGGCTTTTCGCCCCATTTATTGGGCAAAGCCAGCTATGATGTGCCTTGCAAAGAGGATGGGTTTAATCCTTTAGTGAGAATGCCCGCTCGTTGCAGTCGGTTATTATTCGACGAAGGGTCGGAATATTTCTTTTTGTTGCAAACAATTGTTTATCTGCCCCGGAAATTTTGGCCGAAAGGCCCGGCAGCCGGGGTGGAACGGCACATTCGTGCCACGCGAGCACTCTTCAAGAAAAGTGCTTGATTGAAAACCGAGCCGGCGATGCGTCGCCCGTTCATTTATTGCTGAAAAGCCTGGAATGCCCATGTCGGACCGTTTTGAACTCTTCCTCACTTGCCCCAAGGGCCTCGAAGGCCTGCTGATCGAGGAAGCCGTCGGGCTTGGCCTTGAGGAAGCCCGCGAGCACACTTCGGCCGTGCGCGGCATGGCCGATATGGAAACTGCCTACCGCCTGTGTCTCTGGTCGCGCCTGGCCAACCGCGTATTGCTGGTGCTCAAGCGCTTCCCGATGAAGGACGCCGAAGACCTGTACCACGGCGTGCTGGATATCGAATGGGCTGACCACATGGTCTCGGACGGCACCCTGGCGGTAGAATTCAGCGGTCACGGCTCGGGCATCGACAACACCCACTTCGGCGCGCTGAAGGTCAAGGATGCGATTGTCGACAAGCTGCGCACCCCGACCGGCGAACGCCCGTCCATCGACAAGATCAACCCGGACCTGCGTATCCACCTGCGCCTCGACCGTGGCGAAGCGATTCTCTCCCTCGACCTGTCCGGCCACAGCTTGCACCAGCGCGGTTACCGCCTGCAGCAGGGCGCTGCACCGTTGAAGGAAAACCTGGCCGCTGCGATTTTGATTCGCGCCGGCTGGCCGCGCATTGCTGCCGAAGGCGGCGCGTTGACGGACCCGATGTGCGGCGTGGGTACCTTCCTGGTGGAAGGCGCAATGATCGCCGCCGACATGGCACCCAACCTCAACCGCGAACTGTGGGGTTTCACCACCTGGCTCGGTCACGTCCCGGCGCTGTGGAAGAAACTGCACGCCGAAGCCAGTGAGCGTGCCGCCATCGGCATGAACAAACCGCCGCTGTGGGTCCGTGGTTACGAAGCTGACCCGCGTCTGATCCAGCCAGCCCGCAACAACATCGAACGCGCAGGCTTGAGCCACTGGATCAAGGTGTACCAGGGCGAAGTCGGCACCTTCGAACCGCGCCCGGACCAGAACCAGAAAGGCCTGGTGATCTGCAACCCACCCTACGGCGAGCGCCTGGGTGACGAAGCCAGCCTGTTGTACCTCTACCAAAACCTTGGCGAGCGTCTGCGCCAGGCGTGTATGGGTTGGGAAGCGGCGGTGTTCACCGGCGCGCCGGACCTTGGCAAGCGCATGGGCATTCGCAGCCACAAACAGTATTCGTTCTGGAACGGCGCGTTGCCGTGCAAATTGCTGCTGATCAAGGTCAACCCGGACCAGTTCGTCACCGGCGAGCGCCGTACCCCGGAACAGCGTCAGGCCGAGCGTGAGCAAGCCGCTTACGATCAAGCCCCGACCGAGCCGCAAGAGCGCCAGTACAACAAGAACGGTAACCCGATCAAGCCAGCACCGGCTCCGGTGGTCGAGCAGGCGCGCCTGAGCGAAGGCGGGCAGATGTTCGCCAATCGCTTGCAGAAGAACCTCAAGCTGCTGGGCAAGTGGGCCAAGCGTGAAGGGGTGGATTGCTACCGTGTGTACGATGCCGACATGCCGGAATACTCCATGGCCATCGACCTGTACCACGATTGGGTTCACGTCCAGGAATACGCTGCGCCGAAGTCCATCGACCCGGAAAAAGCCTCCGCACGCATGTTCGATGCGCTGGCGGCCATTCCCCAGGCGCTGAACGTCGACAAGAGCCGCGTCGTGGTCAAGCGTCGCGAGCGTCAGAGCGGTACCAAGCAGTACGAGCGCCAGAGTGCCCAGGGCAAGTTCACCGAGGTCAGCGAAGGCGGCGTGAAGCTGCTGGTCAACCTCACCGACTACCTGGACACCGGTCTGTTCCTCGACCACCGCCCAATGCGCATGCGCATCCAGAAGGAAGCGGCCGGCAAGCGTTTCCTCAACCTGTATTGCTACACCGCCACCGCCAGTGTGCACGCAGCCAAGGGCGGTGCGCGCAGCACCACCAGCGTGGACTTGTCCAAAACCTACCTGGACTGGGCGCGTCGCAACTTCTCGCTCAACGGTTTTTCCGACAAGAACCGTCTGGAGCAGGGTGACGTGATGGCGTGGCTGGAAGCCAGCCGCGATGAGTTCGACCTGATCTTCATCGACCCGCCGACCTTCTCCAACTCCAAACGCATGGAAGGCATCTTCGACGTGCAGCGCGACCACGTGCAGTTGCTCGACCTGGCCATGGCCCGCCTGGCACCAGGTGGCGTCCTGTACTTCTCGAACAACTTCCGCAAGTTCGTGCTTGAGGACAACCTCAGTGAACGCTATGCCGTAGAGGAAATCAGCGACAAGACCCTCGACCCGGATTTCGCGCGTAATGCGAAGATCCACCGTGCATGGAAAATCACCGCGCGCTGATCGCTGCACCACGACGCATCACGTTGCACCAAAAAGCCGCAAGCCTGGATTAAACCGGGCTTGCGGCTTTTTTGCGCTGGTCAAATACCGGCCTCATGGCTATAACTTAACGCCTAGCCAAAGTGACACCCCCGCACGCTGGCGTTGTGAGTGTTGCCTATGACGTTACAAGCTGTTCGCCCGAAAATCCTAGGCTTTATCAGTGAACAGGCGTCGGCTTGGCTGGTGGCATTGGCGGTATTACTGGCAGGTTGCACGCTGACGATCATCGTTGCCTGGGGGGCTGCCGACCTTTATCAGCAGCAGGTTCGCCAGCGTTTCCAGTTGCTGGTCAATGAGCGCTACGCCCGCCTTCAGGAACGTTTTGAAGACCAGGAGCAACGCCTGGCAAGCCTGCAACGTTTCTTCGTCAATTCCAGTGGTGTTTCCCGCGCCGAGTTTGATGGTTTCGCCCAACCCTTGTTGTTGCGCGCCCGCGCCTATGCCTGGGCGCCACGGATATCGCGCGATCAGCGCAGCTCGTTTGAGCAGGAAATTTCCCGCCAGCGAGGCGTGCCCTTCGCGATCCGTGAATTGAGTGCGTCGGGTGAGCTGGCGCCTGCCGCGGAGCGCGATGAATACGTGCCGGTGCTGTACAGCCAGACTCAAAGCCTGCTGGGCTCACCCTTGGGTTTTGACCTGTTGGCCCAGCCGCTGCGTCGCTCGGCGCTTGAGCGTGCGCAAAAAAGCGGCAAGCCGGCGGTGTCTCAACCCATGCAACTGGTGGGCGTGGAGCCGGCTTATGCTGCCGGTGTGTTGCTGGTGGCGCCCGTCAGCAAGCCCGTTGGCGCAGAGCCTTTCGGTTTTGTGATGGCGGTGATCAGCATGCGCCAGCTGGTCGCCGATGGGTTGCCCAAGCCGAAGCGGGACAACCTGGTGATGCAGATCATCGACACCTCCGACACTCAACAGCGCGTGCTGTACGCGTCCAGCAATGCGGTAGGCGAGAGTGATCTGATTGCCGCGCGCCGTCTGACCCTTGGCGACCATGTGTACGCCCTGAGTATTCGCGCCAGCCAGGTCTTCGACCAGGCTAACCATTCTTCGAAGAGCACGATCCTGACCATGGGCGTGCTCCTCAGCCTGCTGCTGAGTGCTTTGTTGTATGTGCTGGTCAGCCAGCGCCAACGCGCGCTGGAACTGGTGGAGCAACGCACAGAACAGTTGCGCCTGCGTGAGCTGGAGTTGCGTGGGGCGCATGGGCAATTGCGCAGCGTGCTCAATGCCGCCACCCAGGTTGCGATCATTGCCACTGACCTCAGAGGCGTGATCAACACGTTCAATGCCGGTGCCGAGCAGATGCTTGGGTTCAAGGCCGACGAAGTTGTGGGGCGGCTGACGCTTGAGAGCCTGCACCTGACCCTGGAGCTCGAAACCCGCGCCGCCAGTTTAAGTGTGGCCTTGGGCAAGCGTATTGCGCCGAGTCAGGCGATGCTGGTGGAAAGTCCGGACAACCTGCTCGAGGCGCGGGAATGGACACTGTTGCGCCAGGATGGCAGCCATTTGACGGTGAATATGCTGACCACTGTATTACTGGATGACTATGGCCTGTGGGTCGGGCACTTGGCGATCTACCTGGATGTCACCGAGCAGAAGCGCGCCTACGAAGCGCTGGCCGCGCGTGACCGCTTACTGAAAAAACTCAGTGCCCACGTGCCCGGCGGAATCTTCCAGTTCACCCTGGACCCCCAGGGAAGCGGGCGCTTTATCTACGCCAGCGATGGCATGCGCGATATCTATGAAATCGAACCCGGCGTCTTGCAGCACGACGCGACTAAGGTTTTTGAACGTATCCACCCTCTGGACGTAGAGCGGGTACGACTCTCGATGCGGCTGTCGGCGTTGCAGTTGAGCCATTGGCGCGAAGAGTATCGCGTGGTATTGCCGCAACGGGGTCTGCGCTGGATTCGCGGCGAAGCCACGCCGGAGGAGTTACCCGGCGGCGGAACCTTGTGGCACGGCTACGTTTCGGACATTTCCGATCTCAAGCGGGTAGAGGAGGAACTGCGCGCATTATCCATTACCGACTCGCTGACGGGGATTTATAACCGACGCTATTTTCAGGATCGCCTGCAGGCCGAGATGCTCAGGCTCAACCGCACTGCAGGGGCGCTGTCGTTGATCATGTTCGATATCGATCACTTCAAGCGGATCAACGACCAGCATGGGCATGCGGTGGGGGATGGTGCCCTGCAGGAAGTGTGCAAGCGCATCAGCCAGCGCCTGCGTCGCACGGACGTGTTCTGTCGCCTGGGTGGCGAAGAGTTCGTGGTGCTGTGCCCGCACACCCATTGTGATCAGGCTTACAGCCTGGCGATGGAGTTGTGGCAGTCACTGCGCACTACGTCGATGGACCCCGTGGGGGTCGTGACCGCCAGTTTCGGGGTGGCCAGTTGGCGGGTCGATGAAGGCGTAGATGAGCTGCTGCTGCGCGCGGATTCGGCGGTGTATGTGGCCAAGCAGGCGGGGCGCGACCGGGTGGAAGCCGAGCGCTTGCGTGCCTGAAGGTGGGAGGCTGGCTTGCCTGCGATTACAGAGTGTCAGTCGATGCATCTGATACTGATACACCGCTATCGCAGGCAAGCCAGCGCCCACACTTGATCTGTGTTGCCTTTAGAGTACCGGCGCCGCCGCCGTCAGCTTAGGCTGGCGATACAAATCCAGCAGCACCTGATCCAGCACCGACGAAGCACCCCAAGGCTTCGAGTCGTTGAGGATCGCCACCACCACCCAGCTATTGCCGTTGTTATCGCGGCTGAACCCGGCGATGGCGCGCACCGTGTTCAGGGTGCCGGTCTTGACGTGGGCCTCGCCGCGCAGGGCGGTGGTTTTCAGGCGTTTACGCATGGTGCCGTCGGTGCCGGCAATCGGCAGCGAGCTGATGTATTCCGCCGCATACGGCCCTTTCCAGGCGGCTTGCAGCATGGCGGCCATCTCGCGGGCGCTGACCCGTTCGGCGCGGGACAGGCCGGAACCGTTTTCCATCACCAGGTGCGGTGCGGTGATGCCTTTCTTCGCCAGCCACTGACGCACTACGCGTTGTGCGGCCTTGGCATCATCGCCATCGGCATCGTTTCGGAACTGCGCGCCGAGGCTCAGGAATAACTGCTGGGCCATGGTGTTGTTACTGTATTTGTTGATGTCGCGAATGATTTCCGCCAGGTCCGGCGAAAATGCACGGGCCAGCACCTTGGCGTCCTTGGGGACCGGCGCCTGGATATCACGGCCCTGGATGGTGCCGCCCAACTCCTGCCAGATCGCGCGCACGGCGCCGGCGGTGTAAGTGGCATGGTCGAGCAGCGACAGGTAAGTCTGCGAGCTGCAACCATCGCCCAACTGGCCACTGACGGTCACGGTGACGCTTCCATCGGCGGCAGTTACGGGGCTGTAGCGCACGTCGCCGGTGCATTGTTTGGCGTTGGACACCTTGACCTGATTGTCGATACGGACGCTGGCAATCGGCGGCTCGACCGACACGATCACCCGGCCCGAATCATTGCGGGTAACGAAGCGCAGGGCCTTGAGGTTGACCAGCAGGGCGTCGGGCTTGACCAGGAACGGCTTGTTCTCGTCATTACCGTCGTCATTGAATTCGGGCAATTGCGGCTGGTTGAAGAAGCTGCGGTCCAGCACCAGGTCGCCGGTGACTTGTTGCACGCCGTTGGCGCGCAGGTCGCGCATCAGCAGCCAGAGTTTTTCCATGTTCAGCTTGGGATCGCCACCACCCTTAAGGTAGAGGTTGCCGCGCAACACGCCACCGCTGAGGGTGCCGTCGGTGTAGAACTCGGTCTTCCACTGGTGGTTGGGGCCGAGCATTTCCAGGGCCGCATAGGTGGTGACCAGTTTCATGGTGGATGCCGGGTTTACCGAAACATCGGCGTTGAACACGGTCGGGGTGCCGGGGCCGGTCAGCGGCAGCATCACCAGGGACAGCGAAGTATTAGGGATTTTGGCTTTTTGGAGGGCTTGCTGAACATTGGGTGGCAGGGTGTTATTGATCGGCGCAGCGGTAACGGAAAAGGCCAGTGGCAGCAAAAAACCGGCAAACAACATTGAACGTAAAGAATGGGAACGAAAAGAGTTGATCATAAGGAATAAAACCCTACGGTAGAGGAGGGTGAAAAAGGCGAGGGGTATGGAAGAAAATCCCTCATTGGTCACGAAAGTGTCGGCATTATGCCCCAACCTGGAGCCACTTGTAGCTCAACGATAGCTGGTAATCGGCGTTTTTTTAACTGGCGCATAGCCGCCTGTCCCAGAGAGTCGGGCAATTGCCGCCTTAAACTGCTAAAGTGCCGCCCGTTATTACTTATGAGGATTGTTCCAATGGCGACTAACCGTTCCCGGCGTCTGCGCAAAAAACTGTGCGTTGATGAATTTCAAGAGCTGGGTTTCGAACTGAACCTGGACTTCAAAGAAGGTTTGGACGATGAAGCGGTAGACGCTTTCCTCGAAGCATTCCTGACTGAAGCAATGGACGGCAACGGCCTGGACTACGTCGGCGGCGATGACTTCGGTCTGGTTTGCAAAGCCACCCGTGGTTCGGTCAACGAAGAGCAGCGTGCAGCTGTTGAAGCGTGGCTGAAGGCTCGTCCAGAGCTGACCCGCGTTGAAGTCAGCGCCCTGTTGGACGCTTGGCACCCAGAAAAGCCGATCAATCCGGCAGTCTGATGTCATAAAAAAAGCGACCCTCCCGGGTCGCTTTTTCGTTGCGCGGTCTTAAACGATCAAGCCTTGCGCCCATTCAGAATCAGCAGCGTCAACACCCCCGCCACAATCCCCCAGAACGCCGAACCGATGGAAAACAACGTCAAGCCTGACGCGGTGACCATAAAGGTGATCAGCGCCGCTTCCCGTTCCTTTGGCTCATTCATGGCGATGCTCAAGCCATTGATGATCGAGCCAAACAACGTCAAGGCCGCAATCGACAGCACCAGCTCCTTGGGCAAGGCTGCGAACAACGCCGCCAACGTGGCGCCAAATACCCCGGCAATCCCGTAGAACACCCCGCACCACACGGCCGCGGTATAGCGCTTGTTGCGGTCTTCATGGGCATGCGGCCCGGTGCAGATGGCCGCACTGATCGCTGCCAGGTTGATCCCGTGGGAACCGAATGGCGCCAGCACCAGCGAGGCCAGGCCTGTTGCGGTGATCAACGGCGAGGCGGGCACGGTGTAGCCGTCGGCGCGCAGTACGGCGACGCCGGGCATGTTCTGCGAGGTCATCGCCACCACGAACAGCGGGATGCCGATGCTGATGGTCGCCGCCAGCGAGAAGTGCGGGGTGGTCCACACCGGCGTTGCCACTTCCAGATGAAAACCGCTGAAGTCCAGCAGCCCCATCAGGCCCGACAGCAGCGTGCCTATGACCAACGCGGCCAGCACGGCATAACGTGGCGACACGCGCTTGATGAGCAGGTAGGTGAAAAACATCCCCAGCACCAGGCCGGTGCGATGTTGCGCGGCGACGAAAATCTCGCTGCCGATCTTGAACAGAATCCCCGCCAGCAGTGCCGCCGCCAATGAGGCGGGAATGCGCTTGACCAGTTTTTCGAAGCTGCCGGTCAGCCCGCAGAGCGTCACCAGGACCGCGCAGGTGATGTAGGCACCAATCGCTTCGCCGTAACTCACGCCGCCCAGGCTGGTGATCAGCAGCGCCGCGCCGGGGGTCGACCAGGCAATGGTGATGGGCGTGCGATAACGCAGGGACAAGCCAATGCTGCACACCGCCATGCCGATCGAGATGGCCCAGATCCACGAGGAAATCTGCGCAGTGGTCAAGCCTGCGGCTTGTCCGGCCTGGAACATCAACACCAGGGAGCTGGTATAGCCGGTCATCATCGCGATGAAGCCGGCGACGACGGCCGACGTTGAAGTGTCGGCCAGCGGGCGCAAGGGCGCTTGGATGGCGTCAGTCATGGAGGGGGTGTTCCTTTTACCTGGGTGTTTGCCGGTGAAGGCCCGGATTCAAGCCTAAACTCAAACGTAACGACTCATTGCAATACAGCCGAGGCCGCAAACAGCCGTACAGTGTGTTGGCGCACTCGGTTGTGTACAATGTGCCCTGTTTTTAGGTGATACTTGCCAGCGACACGCTGTTGCCGTATTACCGTTAATTCGCCGCCGTTCTCCCTACCCGAGTGCCCATGAACGAACAGTTGCAACCTCTCAAGAAACAACCGCGAGCCGGCAAGGCCGGTCGCAGCGGAACCCAGGACGATATCGTCTATGCGCATATCTTCGAGGCGATCCTCGAACAACGCCTGGCGCCCGGAACCAAATTGAGTGAAGAGGCACTGGGCGAAATCTTCGGCGTCAGCCGCACCATCATTCGCCGCGCGCTGTCGCGCCTGGCCCATGAGGGCGTGGTGTTGCTGCGGCCCAATCGCGGCGCGGTGGTGGCGAGCCCAAGTGTAGAAGAAGCGCGCCAGGTGTTCCTGGCCCGGCGTCTGGTCGAGCGGGCGATCACTGAATTGGCGGTGCAACACGCCACGGCTGAGCAACTGGCCGAGTTGCGCCAGATGGTCAACGACGAGCGCGACAGCTTTTCACGCGGGGATCGCGGTGCGGGTATCCGTCTTTCCGGCGAATTCCACCTCAAGCTGGCCGAAGCGGCGAAGAATGCGCCGCTGATCAGCTTCCAACGCAGCCTGGTTTCGCAAACGTCGTTGATCATCGCCCAGTACGAAAGCGGCAACCGCTCGCACTGTTCCTACGATGAGCACACTCAGCTGATCGATGCGATCGAAGCACGGGACGCGACGCTGGCGGTGAATCTGATGATGCATCACATGGATCACATCGACAGCAAGCTCAACCTCGATGAGGAAAGCGCGTCGGATGATTTGCATGCAGTGTTCTCGCATTTGTTGCAGACCAAGAAGCCAGGGCGTTCTTCAGTAAAACTGTAATTTTCCAGGTTCGCCTGGGACTAAAAATGTGGGAGCGGGCTTGTGTGGGAGCTGGCTTGCCCGCGATGCAGTCACCGAGGTGTATCAGTTACACCGCGGTGATGCTATCGCAGGCAAGCCAGCTCCCACACAAGCCCGGCTCCCACACAAGCCCGCTCCCACATTGATTTATGGCGGCCCTGAAATTAGCACTGGTGCACGAGCTGACCCGCTGCATACGTCTGCAACACCGCCCGATCATCCCCCAGCGTCATCAACACAAACAACGTCTCGGCAATATTATTGGCCTGCTTCAAGCGATAGCTCAGCAGCGGCGTGGCGTTGTAATCCAGTACCAGAAAGTCCGCATCGGTGCCCGGCTGCAAAGTGCCGATCTTGTCTTCCAGGCGCAGTGCCCGCGCACCGCCCAACGTGGCCAGGTACAGCGACTTGAACGGGCTCAACCGCGCGCCCTGCAACTGCATGACCTTGTAGGCTTCGTTCAACGTTTGCAGCAGCGAGAAGCTGGTACCGCCGCCCACGTCCGTGCCCAGGCCCACGTTCAGTTTGTGCTTCTCGGCCATCGGCAGGTTGAACAAACCACTGCCGAGGAAGAAGTTCGACGTTGGGCAGAACGCTACGGCCGAACCCGTTTCTGCGAGCCGCGCGCACTCGTCGTCACACAGGTGCACACCATGGGCAAACACCGAGCGCTCGCCCAGCAGTTTGTAGTGGTCGTACACATCCAGATAGCCTTTGCGCTCCGGGAACAGCTCCTTCACCCACTGCACTTCCTGCAGGTTTTCACTGATGTGAGTCTGCATGTACAGGTCCGGGTACTCGCCCAGCAGTTGCCCGGCCAGTGTCAGTTGTTCAGGGGTGCTGGTCGGTGCGAAGCGCGGCGTGACCGCGTAGTGCAAACGGCCCTTGCCGTGCCAGCGCTCGATCAGCGCCTTGCTTTCCTGGTAGCCGGATTCGGCGGTGTCGGTCAGGTAGTCCGGTGCGTTGCGGTCCATCATCACCTTGCCGGCGATCATGCGCAGGTCGAGTTTCTCGGCCGCTTCAAAGAATGAATTCACCGACTGCGGGTGCACGCTGCCGAACACCAGCGCGGTGGTGGTGCCGTTGCGCAGCAGTTCCTTGATGAAGATGTCCGCGACTTCTTCGGCATGGGCCTTGTCGGCGAACTGGCTTTCGCACGGGAAGGTGTAAGTGTTGAGCCAATCCAGCAGTTGCTCGCCATAGGCGCCGACCATGCCGGTTTGCGGCAGGTGGATGTGGGTGTCGATCAGGCCCGGTGTGATCAGCGCATCCTGGTAATGGGTGACGTCGATATCGGCGGGCAGCGTCGGCAGCAAATCGCTGGCATGGCCCAAGGCACGGATCTGGCCGTTATCGATCACCAGCAGGCCGTCTTCGAAATACTCGTAGGAGGCTTCGATCCCTACTTCAGCAGGGTCGGCGATGCTGTGCAGGATGGCGGCACGGTAGGCTTTGCGAGTCAAAGGCATGGTCATCTCAACTGATAGCTTGGCTGCGGCGTGATACCGGCAGCAGTTTGGCAATGGGTTCGGCGCTCGCGGTGTGCTGGCCGAAATTCGCGTTATAGGTGGCAATGATTTCGCCGGCGATGGAGATGGCGATCTCCACCGGTAATTTGCCCTTCACCTCGGTGAGGCCCATGGGGCAGCGCATGCGTTGCAACTGTGCGGTATCGAAGCCGCGGTCACGCAGGCGGTGTTCGAACTTGACCCGCTTGGTCTTTGAACCGATCAAGCCGAAGTAAGCAAAGTCATTGCGCTTGAGCAGTGCCGCGGTCAGTTCCAGGTCCAGCGCATGATTGTGGGTCATGACGATGCAGTAACTGCCTGCCGGCAGGTCGGCAATTTCGTCGACCGGCTCTTCGCTGACGATTTTACGCACGCCTTGGGGGATATGTTCCGGAAACTCCTGGTCACGGGAGTCGATCCAGCGGACCCGGCACGGCAAGCTCGCCAACAGTGGCACCAGCGCGCGGCCGACATGGCCTGCGCCAAATACGGCGATCTGCGCCTGTACCTGGCCCATGGGTTCGAACAGCAGCACGGTCACGCCACCGCAGCACTGGCCAAGGCTCGCGCCGAGGCTGAAGCGCTCCAGATGGGTGTTCTGCTGGCCACGCACGAGCATGTCGCGGGCGATCTGCATCGCCTTGTATTCCAAGTGCCCGCCACCGATGGTGTCGAAGGTCTGCGCGGCGCTGATCACCATCTTGGAGCCGGCATTGCGCGGCGTGGAGCCGAGCTCTTCGATAATGGTCACCAGCACGCAGGGTTCACCCTGGTTCTGCAGGTCGGCGAGGGCGCTGATCCAGTTGTTCATAGTCACCTCTTGTGGTGTCTGTGAGGCCGCTATCGCGGGCAAGCCCGCTCCCACTTTTTTGAGTGTGAACACCGCCAAATGTGGGAGCCAGCTTGCCTGCGATGGCAGCACCTCGGTCCTAAAGCGAAGCCATCTCGGCGTCAGTCTCAACAGCCTTCGCCGCCTGCAACTGCCGCATCTGCTCACAGCCCCACAACACCCGCTCCGGCGTGGCCGGTGCATCGATCTTCGGCTGATGGCGATAGTCACCCAAACTCGCCACCGCATCCTTGATCGCACACCACGAGGCGATCCCGAGCATGAACGGCGGCTCACCCACAGCCTTGGAATGGAACACCGTGTCTTCCGGGTTCTTGCGGTTTTCCACCAGCTTCACGCGCAGATCCAGCGGCATATCCGCCACGGCCGGGATCTTGTAACTGGCCGGGCCATTGGTCATCAACTTACCCTTGTTGTTCCACACCAGTTCCTCCATGGTCAGCCAGCCCATGCCCTGGATGAAGCCGCCTTCGACCTGGCCGATATCGATGGCCGGGTTCAGCGAGGCGCCCACGTCGTGGAGGATGTCGGTGCGCAGCATCTTGTATTCGCCGGTCAGGGTGTCGACGATCACTTCGCAGCAGGCCGCGCCGAACGCGAAGTAATAGAACGGCCGACCCTTTGCCTGGCTGCGGTCATAAAAGATTTTCGGCGTCTTGTAGAACCCGGTGCTCGACAGCGAGATCTGGGCGAAATACGCCTGCTGAATCAGGCTTTCAAAGGTCAGGATCTGGTCGCGCACGCGCACATGGCCGTTATGGAATTCCACATCTGCTTCGCTCACGTCGTACTTGCGCGCGGCAAATTCCACCAGCCGTTGCTTGATGGTTTCGGCGGCGTTCTGCGCAGCCTTGCCATTCAAGTCGGCGCCGCTGGAGGCCGCGGTCGGCGAAGTGTTGGGCACTTTGTCGGTGTTGGTGGCGGTGATTTGTACGCGGTCGATTTCCACCTGGAACACTTCGGCCACCACTTGCGCGACCTTGGTGTTCAAGCCCTGGCCCATCTCGGTGCCGCCGTGGTTCAGGTGGATGCTGCCGTCGGTGTAGATATGGATCAGGGCGCCCGCCTGGTTCAGGAAGCTCGCGGTGAACGAGATGCCGAACTTCACCGGCGTCAGCGCCAGGCCTTTTTTCAGGATCGGGCTGTGGGCGTTGTACAGGCGAATCGCTTCGCGGCGCTCGGCGTATTGGCTGCTGGCCTCAAGCTCGGCGGTCATTTCCTCGAGCATGTTGTGCTCGACGGTCTGATAGTAGTGGGTGACGTTGCGCTCGGTCTTGCCGTAGTAGTTGGCCTTGCGCACGGCCAATGGGTCCAGCGCCAGATGGCGGGCAATGGCGTCCATCACTTCCTCGATGGCGACCATGCCTTGCGGGCCACCGAAGCCTCGATAAGCCGTGTTGGAGGCGGTGTTGGTCTTGCAGCGATGACCATTGACGGTGGCGTCGCCCAGGTAATACGAGTTGTCGGCATGGAACATCGCGCGGTCGACAATCGAGTTCGACAGGTCCGGCGAACAGCCACAGTTACCCGCCAGTTCCAGGTTGATCCCATGCAGGCGGCCGCTGTCGTCGAAGCTCACGTCGTATTCGATATAGAAGGGGTGGCGCTTGCCGGTCATCAGCATGTCTTCGACGCGCGGCAGGCGCATCTTGGTCGGCTGGCCGGTGAGGCGCGCGACCACCGCGCACAGGCACGCCGGGCTGGCCGCCTGGGTTTCCTTGCCGCCAAAACCACCGCCCATGCGGCGCATATCCACGACGATTTTGTTCATCGACACGTCCAGCACTTCGGCCACCAGTTTCTGCACTTCGGTGGGGTTTTGCGTGGAGCAGTAGACGATCATGCCGCCGTCTTCGGTGGGCATCACCGATGAGATCTGGGTTTCGAGATAGAAGTGTTCCTGGCCGCCGATGTGCAGCGTGCCCTGGATACGGTTTTTCGCCGTGGCCAGCGCACCGGCCGAGTCACCGCGTTGGTGGGTGTGGCTGTCCAGCACGAAGTGCTTGTTGCGAAAGGCCTCGACCACATCCAGCACCGGTTCCAGGTCTTCGTATTCGATCACGGCCGCCATGGCGGCTTTGCGCGCGGTTTCCAGGTCGCGGGCGGCGACGGCCAGTACCACTTGGCCAACGAACTGCACCGTGTCGATGGCCAACAGTGGATCGCCGGGCATCAGAGGGCCGATGTCTTTCAGGCCCGGTACGTCTTCATGGGTGATAGCAATGCGTACGCCTTCAAACGCATAGCAGGGCGCGGTGTCGATGCTGATGATTCTGGCATGGGCGCGGTCGGACATGCGCGCATACAGGTGCAACTGGTTGGGGAATTCCAGGCGATCGTCGATGTACTGCGCTTCGCCGCTGACGTGCTTGGCGGCGCTGTCATGCTTGACGCTGCGCCCGACGCCGGAGGTCAGGTCCTGGGCAAACAGCGCGGCGAGTTCGGCCTGGGTTTTAACGACGGCGGGATGGTTAGACATAAGCGGTCACCCGAGTCTCGATGTGCGGTGTTTGCAGCTCGATGAAGTATTTACGCAACAGGTTCTGTGCGCTTAGCAGGCGGTATTCCTTGCTGGCGCGGAAGTCCGACAGCGGGGTGAAATCCTCGGCGAGTGCGGCGCAGGCTTTCTCCACGGTGGCGGCGTTCCAGGTGGCGCCGACCAACACGGCTTCGCAGCTCTTGGCGCGTTTGGGCGTGGCGGCCATGCCACCGAAGGCGACGCGTGCTTCGTTGATCACACCGTTTTCGATCTTCAGGTTGAAGGCGGCGCACACGGCGGAAATATCATCGTCCAGGCGCTTGGAGACCTTGTAGGCACGGAACAGGGAATGGCCTTTGGGGACAATGATTTTCTCGATGAACTCACTGTCCTGGCGCGCGGTAACGCGGTAGTCGATGAAGTAATCTTCCAGCGCCAGGGTGCGGCGGGTATTGCCTTTGCACAGCACGATCTGCGCACCGAGGGCGATCAGCAGCGGCGGCGAATCACCAATCGGCGAGGCGTTGCCGATATTGCCGCCCAGGGTGCCCTGGTTGCGGATTTGCAGGGAGGCGAAGCGGTGCAGCAGATCGCCAAAGTCCGGGTACTCGTGATGCAGCGCGTTGTAGCAATCGGACAGCGCAGTGGCAGCGCCGATTTCCAGGCGGTCGTCGAAGTTTTCGATGCGCTTCATCTCTTCGATATTGCCAACGTAGATCATTACCGGCAGCGTGCGGTGGAACTGGGTGACCTCCAGCGCCAGGTCGGTGCCGCCAGCCAGCAGCCGGGCTTGTGGGTAGGCGTCGTAGAGGTCGGCCAGGTCGGCAACGGTCAGCGGCACCAGGCAGCGTTTATCACCACTGTTGAGCTCGCCGGTTTGCGTCGGCGCAATGGCTTTGAGGCGGGCGATGGTCTCGGCTTGGCGGCTGTCGAACTGGTCCACCGGTTTATTGCAGCAGGCCTGTTCGGCTGCGGCAAGAATCGGGCGGTAGCCGGTGCAGCGGCAGAGGTTGCCGGCCAGGGCTTCGTGGGCTTTTTGGCTGTCGGGGGCGTCGCTGTTCTTTTGCAGGGCAAACAACGACATCACGAAACCCGGCGTGCAAAAGCCGCATTGCGAGCCGTGGCACTCAACCATGGCTTGCTGCACGCTGTGCAACTGGCCTTGATGCTTGAGGTCTTCGACGCTGATCAGTTGTTTGCCGTGCAACGACGATACGAAGGTCAGGCACGAATTGAGGCTGCGATAACGAATCTGCTCTGCGCCTTGCTCATTGGTATGCAGCTCGCCGACCACCACGGTGCATGCACCGCAATCGCCGCTGGCGCAGCCTTCCTTGGTACCGGGTTTGCCCACATGCTCGCGCAAATAGTTGAGCACGGTCAGATTGGGGTCCAGGGCGTGCTCGCTACGGAGTTCCTGGTTAAGTAAAAACTGGATCACGGAAGGCCTCGCAGACTCATTATTGTTGTTAACCGCTTTGCGCCGAATCTAGTCATATCTGACTTTTCGGTCAATGGTTTTTTGACCTACAGGTCAAGAAAATGCGATCGCAACACTTTCAATTATGGTCCAGTCTTCTGGAACCGGCGTTTTTGGCGGCTTCTGGCTGTTCATCGTTGCTTATTTCGTGCCAAATTCGCCACCGTGGGCGTAGCGCCATCAGCTAGCCAATGCGCTACACTGCCGCGCTTGTACCGATAGACGATTTTGAAGGAAAAACATGACGTTCAAGGCGCCGGACAGTCTCGCCGAGCAAATCGCTCACCACCTCGCCGAACGTATCATTCGCGGCGATCTCAAGCCTGGGGAGCGGATCCAGGAACAGAAAGTCACGCTGGCGCTCAATGTCAGCCGTGGTTCCGTGCGTGAAGCCTTATTGATCCTTGAGCGCCGCCACCTGATCGCGATCCTGCCGCGCCGTGGCGCCCACGTCACCGAACTCACCGCGCACAAGGTGCAGAGCCTGTGTACGTTGATGAGCGAGTTGTACATCCTGCTCGGTAATGCAGTGGCGGATGGCTGGCGGACTCAGGCCGACATGGCGCCGTTCCTGCAAATCCAGCAGCGACTGGTGACCAGTTTTGAACGCGAGGACATCCGTGCCTTCGTCGAAGAAAGCTTCAACGTGATGCGCGCCGCGTACCCCTTCGCCAACAACCCGTATTTGCAGGAAACCGTCGAGAACCTGCAACCGGCGATGAACCGCGCGTATTACCTGGCGCTGGATCAACGCAAGGCGTCCATGAGCGAGTACCTGGCATTGTTCGAGCAACTGCTCGCCGCCGTGCTGGCCCGTGACCTGGCGCAGATTCGCCAAGTGCTATCGGCCTATGGCCAGCGCAGTTCCTCGCTGGTGATCGCTGCGTTGGCGGACGCCTAAGCGTGCGGCTCAAGTGCATCAAACTGGCGGGGTTCAAATCCTTCGTCGACCCGACCACGGTGAACTTCCCCAGTAACATGGCGGCGGTGGTCGGGCCCAATGGCTGCGGCAAGTCGAACATCATCGACGCCGTGCGCTGGGTGATGGGCGAGAGCTCGGCAAAAAACCTGCGTGGCGAGTCGATGACCGACGTCATCTTCAATGGCTCCACCAGCCGCAAGCCGGTGAGCCAGGCCAGCATCGAGCTGGTGTTCGATAACTCCGACGGCACCCTGGTCGGTGAATACGCGGCCTACGCGGAAATCTCGATCCGCCGCAAAGTGACGCGCGACAGCCAGAACAGTTATTTCCTCAACGGCACCAAGTGCCGCCGCCGTGACATCACCGATATCTTCCTCGGCACAGGCTTGGGCCCGCGCAGCTACTCGATCATCGAGCAGGGCATGATCTCCAAGCTGATCGAAGCCAAGCCCGAAGACCTGCGCAACTTTATCGAAGAGGCGGCCGGCATCTCCAAGTACAAGGAGCGCCGCCGCGAGACTGAAAACCGTATTCGCCGCACCCATGAAAACCTTGCCCGCCTGACCGACCTGCGCGAAGAGCTGGAGCGCCAGTTGGAGCGCCTGCACCGCCAGGCCCAGGCCGCCGAGAAGTATCAGGAATACAAGGGCGAGGAGCGTCAGCTCAAGGCGCAACTGTCGGCCCTGCGTTGGCAGGCGCTGAATGATCAGGTCGGCCAGCGCGAAGCGATCATTGGCACCCAGGAAATCAGCTTTGAAGCGCTGGTGGCCGAGCAGCGCAATGCCGACGCCAGCATTGAGCGCCTGCGCGATGGGCACCATGACCTGTCCGAGCGCTTCAACCTGGTGCAGGGCCGTTTCTACTCGGTGGGGGGTGATATCGCCCGGGTCGAGCAGAGCATCCAGCACGGCCAGCAGCGTCTGCGCCAGTTGCAGGATGATTTGAAGGAAGCCGAACGCGCGCGCCTGGAAACCGAATCGCACCTGGGCCATGACCGCACCTTGTTGCTGACCCTCGGCGAAGAGCTCGACATGCTCACCCCCGAGCAGGAAATCACCAGCGCTGCCGCCGAAGAAGCGGCCGCTGCGCTGGAAGAATCCGAAACCACCATGCACGGCTGGCAGGAACAGTGGGACGCTTTCAACCTGCAATCCGCCGAGCCGCGCCGTCAGGCTGAGGTGCAGCAGTCGCGTATCCAGCAGCTGGAAACCAGCATGGAACGCCTGGCCGAGCGCCAGCGCCGTCTGCAGGAAGAACGTGTGTTGCTTGCCGCCGACCCGGAAGACGCGGCGATCATGGCACTCAGCGAGCAACTGGCCGAGAGCGAAATGACGCTGGAAGAGCTGGAAGCCAGCGAAGAACAACAAGTGGAGCGCCTGGAGCAATTGCGTCAGCAGTTGCAACAGGCGACCCAGGCCCAGCAGCAGGCCCAGGGCGACTTGCAGCGGCTCAACGGTCGCCTGGCGTCACTTGAAGCCTTGCAGCAAGCCGCACTGGACCCGGGCACCGGCACCGCCGAATGGCTGCGCGACCAGCATCTTGCCGAGCGCCCGCGCCTTGCCGAAGGCTTGAAGGTTGAGGCCGGTTGGGAGCTGGCGGTGGAAACCGTGCTCGGCGCCGACCTGCAAGCCGTGCTGGTGGATGATTTTGGCGGCTTCGACCTGGCCGGTTTTGCCCAGGGCGATCTGCGCTTACTCAGCCCGGCGGCCGATGGCACCCGCGTGCCGGGTAGTCTGCTGGACAAGGTCGAGGCGGCGATTGATCTGTCGCCCTGGCTGGGCCAGGTCAAACCAGTGGATTCCCTGGAGCAGGCCCTGGCCCAACGCGGTCAGCTGGGCGCCGGTGAAAGCCTGATCAGCCGTGACGGTTACTGGGTTGGTCGGCACTTCCTGCGGGTGCGCCGTGCCAGCGAAGCGGAAAGCGGCGTATTGGCCCGTGGCCAGGAAATCGTCAACCTGACCGCCGAGCGCGAGGAGCGCGAAGCCACCCTCGAACGCCTGGAAACCGAACTGCAAACCTTGCGCGCTACCCAGCGCCAGCAAGAGACCGGTCGCGAACATTTGCGCCGCCTGTTGCAGGATGAGGCGCGCCAGCAAGGTGAATTGAAAGCCCAGCTGTCGGCGAGCAAGGCCAAGGCCGAGCAACTGACACTGCGCCGCTCCCGCCTCGACGACGAAGTGGTCGAGATGGGCGAGCAGCGTGCCCTGGAACACGAACAAATCGGCGAAGCGCGCCTGCAATTGCAAGAAGCCCTCGACAGCATGGCCCTCGACACCGAGCAGCGCGAACTGCTGCTGGCCCAGCGTGACAGCCTGCGCGAGCGCCTCGATCGCGTGCGTCAGGAAGCCCGCCAGCACAAGGACCACGCCCACCAATTGGCGGTGCGCCTCGGCTCTTTGCGCGCGCAGTACGATTCCACGCGCCAGGCCCTTGAGCGCCTGGAGATGCAATCCGAGCGCCTCACCGAAAAGCGCGAGCAGCTGAGCCTCAATCTGGAGGAGGGCGAAGCGCCGCTGGAAGAGTTGCGGCTCAAGCTCGAAGAATTGCTCGATAAGCGCATGACCGTCGACGAAGAACTCAAGACTGCGCAGATCGCCCTGGAGGACGCCGACCGCGAATTGCGCGACGCAGAAAAACGTCGGACCCAGGCCGAGCAGCAATCCCAACTGATCCGTGGTCAGCTCGAACAGCAACGCATGGAATGGCAAGCCCTGACCGTGCGCCGCAAGACCCTGCAAGACCAGTTGTTGGAAGACGGCTACGACCTGCACGGCGTACTCGATACCTTGACCGCCCAGGCCAACGAAAAAGACGCCGAAGAAGAACTTGAACGGATTGCTGCGCGTATTCAAAGGCTCGGTGCGATCAACCTTGCGGCCATCGACGAGTACCAGCAGCAGTCCGAGCGTAAACGTTATCTGGATGCTCAGAACGCCGATCTGGTGGAAGCCCTCGACACCCTGGAAAACGTGATTCGCAAGATCGACAAGGAAACCCGTAATCGCTTCAAAGATACCTTTGATCAGATTAATAGCGGTTTACAGGCGTTATTCCCGAAAGTTTTCGGTGGAGGCAGCGCCTACTTGGAACTGACGGGCGAAGATCTACTCGATACAGGGGTAACGATCATGGCGCGGCCTCCAGGCAAGAAGAACAGCACCATCCATTTGTTGTCCGGCGGCGAGAAGGCCCTGACCGCATTGGCTCTGGTATTTGCCATCTTCAAGTTGAACCCGGCGCCGTTTTGTATGCTCGACGAAGTTGACGCCCCGCTGGATGACGCTAACGTTGGACGCTACGCTCGATTGGTGAAAGAGATGTCCCAGACCGTGCAGTTCATCTATATCACCCACAACAAGATCGCCATGGAAATGGCGGACCAATTGATGGGTGTAACGATGCACGAGCCGGGTTGTTCGCGATTGGTGGCAGTGGATGTCGAGGAAGCGATGGCGATGGTGGACGCCTAGCGGCGTAGTTTTCAGTTGTAAGCTGTAAGCTTCAAGTGAGTGGGTTTGAGCTTGAGGCTTGTCACTTGAAGCTTGTAGCTCACAGTTGGCGCTAGCGTGTGAAAATGCTATTGGGGAGCGAAGATGCCAATCCAATACATCTTTCGCCAACTGTGCTAATTTAATGTCAATTTTTCGTATGCGTGGGCAAAACGTCAGTCAGAACATAGAGTTGGCGCCACGTTTTAAAGCGGTTTGCACGGTGCTAAACCCCTTATTTTTCAGCATTTTTTATTAGAGGCACGGGATTACATGGAAATCGGTCTGCGCGAGTGGCTGATCGTCATCGGCATTATTGTCATTGCCGGTATTCTTTTTGATGGCTGGCGCCGCATGCGCGGTGGCAAGGGCAAGCTCAAATTCCGTCTGGACCGTAACCTGTCCAACTTGCCCGACGACGACGGCAGCGCCGAGCTGCTGGGGCCGCCCCGTGTGCTGGATACTCATAAAGAGCCGCAGCTGGACGAG
Organism: Pseudomonas sp. O39; assembly: GCF_045447295.1. Lineage (NCBI taxonomy): Bacteria > Pseudomonadati > Pseudomonadota > Gammaproteobacteria > Pseudomonadales > Pseudomonadaceae > Pseudomonas > Pseudomonas sp. O39. The sequence continues at coordinate 83,602 of NZ_JBJGXV010000011.1, read as the reverse complement.
CACGACTTGCCGTCGATGAGCGCGCCAATGCGTGAAGCGCGGGAGCCGTCCTCCAAGCGTGGCAAGCGCGGCAGTGCGCCGGTGGCCGAGCCGCATCAGGGCGACCTGAACCTCGACGTCGATGAAGGCCCGAGCTTCAGCAGCCGCGATGACGACTTCCCTGACGAGACCCCGACCAAAAGCGCGCCACGCCAATCGGTAAACGATCAGCCGGCCGCTGAAGAAGTGTTGGTGATCAGCGTGATCTGCCGCGACGCCGCCGGCTTCAAAGGCCCGGCGCTGTTGCAGAACATCCTCGAAAGCGGCCTGCGCTTTGGCGAGATGGATATTTTCCACCGTCACGAAAGCATGGCCGGTAACGGCGAAGTGCTGTTCTCGATGGCTAACGCGGTCAAGCCGGGCACTTTCGATCTGGACGATATCGACCTGTTCAGCACCCCGGCAGTGAGTTTCTTCCTCGGCTTGCCAGGCCCACGTCACCCGAAACAAGCGTTCGACGTGATGGTGGCCGCCGCCCGCAAGCTGTCCCAGGAACTCAACGGCGAGCTCAAGGACGACCAACGCAGCGTCCTCACGGCCCAGACCATCGAACACTACCGTCAGCGCATCGTCGAGTTCGAGCGTCGCGCCCTGACACAGAAACGCTGAGGTTCGATCTTAAGCGTTGTCTGTAGAATCCGTGCACTAACATATTGAGCAGCTTCGGCTGCTCTTTTGCTTTATGAGAGAACACCCATGACCGCCGCCCATACCCGCATCCTCGAACTGCGCGCTGAACTGGATCAGCACAACTACCGTTACCACGTCCTCGACGAGCCGAGCATTCCGGACGCCGAGTACGACCGGTTGTTCCATGAGCTCAAGGCCCTTGAGGCCGAGCACCCGGAATGGGTGACACGTGATTCGCCGACGCAGCGGGTCGGCAGTGCGGCGTTGTCGGCGTTTACCCAGGTACGCCACGAAATTCCGATGCTCAGCCTGGGCAACGCCTTTGATGAAACCACCATGCTCGAGTTTGATCGCCGGGTCACCGAAGGCCTCGACCTGCCGGTGGGCGATCTGTTTGGCGGTGGCGCGGTGGTGGAATACAGCTGCGAACCCAAGCTGGATGGCCTGGCGGTCAGCCTGTTGTATCAAGATGGCGAGCTGGTGCGCGGTGCTACCCGGGGTGATGGCACCACGGGTGAAGACATCAGCGTCAACGTGCGCACCGTGCGCAATATCCCGCTGAAGCTGCAGGGCACCGGCTGGTCCGCCACCCTGGAAGTGCGCGGTGAAGTGTTCATGTCCAAAGCCGGTTTCGAGCGGCTGAACGCCTCGCAGCTGGAAGTCGGCGGCAAGACCTTCGCCAACCCGCGCAATGCCGCGGCCGGCAGCCTGCGACAGCTGGATTCGAAGATCACCGCCAGTCGCCCGCTGGAGTTTTGCTGCTATGGCATTGGCCAAGTGACCGCAGATATCAGCGACACCCATATCGGCAACTTGAAGCAGTTGCAGAAGTGGGGCATGCCGATCAGCCACGAGTTGAAGTTGGCCAAAGGCATCCAGGAATGCCTGGACTACTACCGCGATATCGGCGAGCGGCGTAACAGCCTGGGTTATGAAATCGACGGCGTGGTGTTCAAGGTCAACAGCATCGCCTCGCAGCGTGAACTGGGCTTCCGCGCCCGCGAACCGCGTTGGGCGATCGCGCATAAATTCCCGGCCATGGAAGAGCTTACCGAGTTGCTCGACGTGGAGTTCCAGGTCGGCCGCACCGGCGCCGTGACGCCCGTGGCGCGGTTGAAACCGGTCAAGGTTGCGGGTGTCACCGTGTCCAACGCCACCTTGCACAACATGGACGAAGTCGCGCGTCTGGGCCTGATGATCGGCGACACCGTGATCATCCGCCGGGCCGGTGATGTGATCCCGCAAGTCGTTTCCGTCGTGCCCGAGCGCCGGCCGGAAAACGCCCGCGCGGTGCAGATTCCCGAGCGCTGCCCGGTGTGTGGTTCCCACGTGGAGCGCACGCAGCTGGTCAAGCGCAGCAAGGGCAAGGAAACCGTCAGCGAAGGCGCGGTGTACCGCTGCGTCGGGCGCCTGGCCTGTGGTGCGCAGCTCAAGCAGGCGATTATCCATTTCGTTTCGCGCCGCGCCATGGACATCGACGGTCTGGGCGACAAGACCATCGAGCAACTGGTGGATGAAAAGCTCATCGGTTCGCCGGCCGATCTCTACAAGCTCAAGTACGAGCAGGTCATCGACCTGGAAGGCTTTGCCGATATTTCCAGCAAGAAGCTGATCACCGCCATCGAAAACAGCAAGACGCCGACCCTGGCGCGCTTCATCTACGCGCTGGGTATTCCGGACGTAGGTGAGGAGACGGCCAAGGTGCTGGCGCGCTCGCTGGCGTCTCTGGAGCGGGTGCAGAAGGCGTTGCCGGAAGTGCTGACGTACTTGCCGGACGTGGGCCTGGAAGTGGCGCACGAGATTCACAGCTTCTTCGAAGACAGCCATAACCAGGACGTGATTGGCGCCCTGTTGTCACCGGACGAATGCGCGCTGCAATTGCAGGATCAGGGCGACCTGAGCGCCGAGTTTGCCGCCAGCACCACGCTGGGCGGCCTGCTCGACAAGCTGCACGTACCCAGCGTTGGCCCGGGTGCCGCACAGAAACTCGCGGACAAGTTCGGCTCCCTGGAAGGGGTGATCAAGGCCGACTGGCTGGATATGCGCCAGGCGCTGCCCGAGAAGCAGGCCAAGGCCGTGCGCGACTTTTTCGATAACCCCGACAATGCCCACCACGCCCTGGCCATCGAGCAGCAGCTCAAGGACTTTGGCATGCACTGGGAGAGCGAGAAGAAGGTGGTCGAAGGGCTGCCGGAGGCGGGGCATACCTGGGTGCTTACCGGCTCGCTGGAGCTGATGAGCCGCGATGTGGCCAAGGACAAGCTTGAAAGCCTCGGCGCCAAGGTGGCCGGTTCGGTGTCGGCGAAAACGCACTGCGTGGTGGCTGGCCCGGGCGCCGGTTCGAAACTGGCCAAGGCCAGCGAACTGGGCCTGAAAGTGTTGGATGAGGAGGCGTTTGTCGCGTTCCTGGCCAAGCACAACATTACGGTCTGATTTGGACTGAACGATCTCTTCCTGGCGATGCTCTAGTATTGGCAAGCACCCAGGGAGAGATCGCCATGTTCCGCTACTTCGAGCAACTCAGTTCGCGCATCGCCGCACCGTTCATGGCCGGATCCTCGCGTAACAGCAAGGTGTGGCAATGCCGCTGCGGCCAGGCGCTGTTCTTTTGCAACAGCCAGTGCCTGGCCTGTCAGGCGTTGCTGGGCTACCAACCGCAACAAAGCCGGTTGTCGTCTCTACAGCCCGGGCCCGTCGCCGACACCTGGCTGCAGGACGATAACCTCGACGCCGGAGCCTTCCGCCGCTGCGCCAACCTCGACACTGCGGCCGCCTGCAATTGGCTGATTCCCGCCCACAGCACAGCACCGCTGTGTGTGGCGTGCAGCCTGAACCGCACCATTCCGGACCTTTCCGTACCGGAAAACCCCGAACGCTGGCGCAAGGTAGAAACCGCCAAGCGCCGGCTGGTGGCACAACTGATCAGCCTGGGCCTGCAAGTCGTGCCAAAGAGCGTTGACGAAGACACCGGCCTGGCCTTCGACTTCGTCGGCATCGACCTGGAAGGCAACGCGCCCACCACCGGCCATGCCAACGGTCTGATCACCCTCGACATCAAGGAAGCCGACGACGCGCACCGCGAAAAAATCCGTGTGCAGATGCGTGAACCCTACCGCACCTTGCTCGGCCATTTTCGCCATGAAGTCGGCCATTACTACTGGGATCGACTGATCGCCAACAGCCACTGGCTTGAACCGTTTCGCAGCCTGTTCGGCGACGAGCGCGCCAGTTACGCCGAGGCGCTCGACCAGCATTACCAAAACGGCCCACGCCCCGACTGGCAGCAAACCTGCGTGAGTGCCTACGCCACCATGCACCCCTGGGAAGACTGGGCCGAGACATGGGCCCATTACCTGCACATGATGGACGCCGTCGACACCGCGCTGGGCTTTGGCATGAGCGCCCGTGAGATGGACCTGGATTATCAACCGTTCCCGCTCACCACGCTCTACGACCCCGAACACCCTGGCGGCCCGGCCTTCTTGTCGTTCGTAAACGCCTGGATCGAACTGGCCGGCATGCTCAACGAACTGTCGCGCAGCATGGGCCAGCCGGATTTTTATCCCTTTGTATTGCCGCCGGCAGTGATCGCCAAGCTGCACTTTATTCACCTGGTGATCCAGGAAGAGGGTGGCAGGGCCGATGATGTCCTGAAGGCACAATGATCAAAATGTGCGAGAGGCTTACTGCCAACAACGTGGATCAGTCACCGGCCTGACTGGCGGGCAGACTGCTTTCGGAAGCAAGCCTCCTCCCACATGGGACAGGGGTGACGCTGAAGGTTATGGCAAGTGCTTGAGCCCCTTCATATTTTAATCCGACACCAACGGTTGTAACTTCCGATGAGATCGGTACAATGGCGCGGCTTGCCGAGAGGCCAGCGTCGTTATGGTGACCCCATCGGTCCCCCCGCAACGATTACCCGTGAACCTGGTCAGAGCCGGAAGGCAGCAGCCACAGCGGGAACATTGTGTGCCGGGGTGTGGCTGGTGGGGTTGCCTCCATAACGCTCTTCCTGAAGCTCAAAAAAATCCCAAGCTATAGATGTTTTGCCGGCAATCACTGCCTGCGAATCGATTTCTGCTGCTCGCTCAACAGCATTACGGCCGGTAAAGCGGGAACCTTGCCATCGCCGGCAGCACTTCCTGCTGCAACTTCCTCAAGTTTTTTTCCAGGTCGCGCTCTGCTTCAGGCGTCGCTACCGGTATGTTTCGGGCGAAGTGAAAGGTGATGTTCTGCCCCGTTGCGCTGTCCTTGTAAAACTTGAAGATGCTGAATTCGGAGAACCGCCCGTCCTTGCGCAGGGAGGAGGGGTAAAACAGCATCAGGGTCGTGACTCCGGTTTTTTCATCGGTATTCAGCTGCACCGTCATCTGTGGGTAATCTTGTTGATGAAGCAGGGCGGCCCGGTTAGCGAGGTCCACCGGCAGCAGATCGTTCAGCTGTGGGGGCGCGACACGAAAGTCCGCCATGTCGCTCCAGGTATCAACGCTTTCCTCCGGCAGGAAGTATTCCTTCAGTGGAATCTGGCCGTCAGTCTGGTATTTCAGGACGAACGTTTTGCCCGCGAATATGAGCGATTTGGTTTCAGCAACCGAGGGGCGCGGCAGGACAGGGTTGGCAGGTCTCGACGTCCAGGCGCAACCGGATAGCAGAACCAGGACCGACAGGATGAGCAGGGAGGCTTTCATTTCAATCCTTGAATATTTGAAAGGGACATCTTGCGCAAGAAACAGTAGTTCAATAGGTGACTGAATGCGCTTATTTAATGAAGCGTGTTGGATCTACCGTCCCTCGAAAAATACCTGGTTACTGTGGGGCGAAAGGGGGGCAAAGCTGTTGGGTTGTGAAGAACCTTGAGCTTTTCACAACTCTTTATCTCGCGGCTGGACAACGCCACGCCGCCTGCTAGCTTCAATCATGCAAGCGACCCCGTGCTGGAGTAGTGAAGAAGTGATGGCACTCCTTTGATCAATAAGGATAATTGCCATGACCAACCTTCAAGGTTTACCCAGACCTATCAGTGCTTCAGTCGGCACCCCAGGCAAGGCGCGTAATGTGCCTGCTGACGTTGAATACATTCAGTGTCTGTTTAATCTGATTGCGCCCAAATCTGGTTCGCTCCTGGTGGTAGACGGTAAGTGCGGTGCTCTGTTGGTTCAGCGCATCAGCGATTATCAGTTGAATCGTCTCAAGGTCACCAAACCCGACGGGGTGATTGACCCGCAAGGCCGCACGTTCAACAGCCTGGTCGAGGATACGCGCAAGGCAAATCCTGATACTCCGGCCGCCGAGCCAGACCGGCAGCAATGGATAACCGAGGCTACTTGTGACGGTGGAGTGATCCTCACCGAGGCCGATTTTCAGAGCGCCGCCACAGCGCTGGGCAACGCTGTTTCGGTGAATATTATCAAGGCGTTCGCCACGGTGGAGTCGGGTGGGCGCTCCGGGTTTGGCCCGGCCAAAATGCCGGTGATTGCTTACGAAGGGCACCTCTTCCGCAAGTACACTCAGCAGAAGTACGACAGAAGTCACCCCTTTTTGTCATACCCTTACGTGGAAAAGGCTGGCCCGCAATGGCGTGCCAATAACAAGAACCAGACGACGGCTTGGGCGACGCTGGTCGCTGCTTATAAGCTGGACCCCGTGGCGGCGTTGATGTCCGCGTCCTGGGGCATGTTTCAAATCATGGGCTTCAACTTTGCCGTCTGCGGTTACACGACCGTGTTCGACTTCGTCACTGCGATGAAAACCAACGCTGGTCTTCAATTAAAGGCATTCGTCGGTTTTTGCAGTAAAAACCCGGCCTTGGTCAAGGCGATCAAGAGTAAGGACTATGTGGGCATGGCCTCCCATTACAACGGTAAGGATTACGGCGACTACGACAAGCGAATCCAAAAAGCGTTTGATGCGCTTGAAAGGAAAAAATAGCAGCACATGATGGCTGCCTCACAATGTTCAGAGCGCCTACTGGACAACCCAAAACCATCTTGTTAGTTTCCGCCAGCCGCTCGTTTCAGGGTTTGAAAAGTGTGCTGGTTTGATGTTGAAGTGCCATCACTTCATTAACTAACAAGGATGTCTGTGATGAAAAGCCTGCAAGGGTTGCCCCGTCTCATCAGTGCTTCGGTCGGTGCGCCCGGTAAAGCGCGTAACTTGCCCGCCGATGTTCAGTGCATCCAGTATTTATTCAATTTGATCATTCCCAAGATGGGTTTTACGCTGGCTGAAAATGGCAAGTGCGACGGCCAATTGGTGCAGTGCATCAGTCAGTATCAGTTCCGTCATCTCAAGTACGCGCACCCCGATGGCGTGATCGACCCCACCGGTCGGACCTTCAATAGCTTGATCGAAGAAGCGGTGAAGGTGCCGGTGAAGGCGTATCCGACGATGCGTATTCCGAGCTTCCTCAACGTCTTCGGCAATAACAGTGGCGATGCGGTGCAAGCCACGGTCAATGTGTACCTGGACCGCATGCGCGCGATGGTCGAGGCCGAGCGGCGTAATCGGCAATTAATGCTGCAGTCCACCTGCGATGGCGGCATGACGCTCACCGATACCGACTTTCAGAACGCAGCCACACAGCTGGGCAACGGTATTTCGGTGAACATCATCAGGGCGTTCGCCACCGTGGAGTCCAGTGGGCGCTCCGGTTTCGGGCCGGCCAAATTGCCGGTGATCGCGTTTGAAGGGCATCATTTTCGCAAGTACACCAAGAAGATCTACGACCAGGCGCACCCATTGCTGTCGTACCCCTATGTGAGAAAGGCCGGGCCGCAGTGGCAGGTCAATAACAAGGATCAGGTCAAGGCGTGGGAAACCATGGCGACCGCATTTGCCCTGGATCAGGAGGCGGCGTTGATGTCGGCCTCCTGGGGCATGTTCCAGGTGATGGGGTTCAACTTTGGATCGTGCGGCTACAAGACAGTATTTGAGTTCGTCGCGGCCTTAAAGATTAATGCCGGTAACCAGTTGAAAGCCTTCGTGTCCTTTTGCAGCCAAAGCCCTTCAATGATGAAGGCCATGAAAAACAAGGATTATGTTGGCATGGCGCGAGGCTATAACGGCGATGATTATGGCAACTATGATGTGCTGATTAAAAAAGCCTACGACGCACTGGAAGGGAAAAAATAAGATGAGCCGTTTTTCAGCAATCGCCGTGTTGTCGTTGTGCGCTGCCTTGCCTGTATGGGCAGGCGCTACTGAACTGCACTCGGGCACGTACGAAGGGCTGATGCTCGCGGTCACGCCCGAGCATCAGGTCGAAGGCTATTATTCGGAAGCACTCGGCGAGGGTGTGACCCGCAGTTGCACGTTCTACCTGCAAGGCAAGCCAGAGGCGCTTACCACCTGGCTCGACGATGCTTACCCAGGCAGTGTGGTGGCCTCATCCGACGGCGTCACCCTGACGGTGGAGCAGGGGCGTCAGCATCCTGGTTGTATCAGCGTGCTGATGCCGGAAATCGCGACGGGCCTGGAGTTGACCCAAACAGCCAACAAAAAATGGATCGGCCTCGTGACGGTGTCTGCCGACAAGGCTTACCTGCTGAAAACCCCAGGCGCCGACGCTGCCAAGCGCCCGTATATCGTCAAGAATGATGTGGTCGGTGTGTTGGCCTACAAGGAGGGTTCGGCCAAGGTTGAGTTCACCAATGCCAAGGGCCGCTCGTTCACTGGCTGGATCAGCCAGGATCAATACCGCCGTGTGTCTGCGCCCAAAGGCTGAGCAATGCCACGGATAGCCTGAGTTATCCCACACATAAAAACGCCGCAGTGTGCCAGGCACACCGCGGCGTTTTTATGTGCGCGGTTCAGGTCTTGTTGCGGTTGAACAGCTTGCGGATCAATGCGAGCAGCGCCACAACACCGATTACCAGGAACTTCTTCGCCGCCAGCAGGAATATGCCGATTTTGGCGAACAGCCCGGCCTTGGCGGCGATCCCGCCGGCAACCAACGCCGCGAGGCCGTAAGTCGCAAGCTTGTCGGTCTTCGGGTTGAAATCGGTGTACAGGTTGCCGTCGGTGAAGTTGGTAAAGGCGAGGACTTTGGGCATTTCCTGCTTGATGGTCGGCAGGTCGGCCATGGCGGCGACGGCATTGAGCTCCAGAACCCCTTCACGACCCAATACGCGGATGCTGTAGTTGAGGGTGGTCTGCTGGGCGTCGTCGGCTTTCAGTTCGCGGGCCCAGTACATTTTGTGGGTGGTGTCGTCGTAGCGCGGCGGCTCGGCCCAGCCCAACAAGTGCAGGCCGGCGTAGCCTTGTTTCTGGCGCTCTTTGTTATCCGCGTCGTCATCTTCCTGCATTTGTTTGAGCAGTTCGGCGTAGTCGATTTTTGCGGCGTCTTCGTCGGATACGTGGCCGTCTGCCTTGTAGCTGACGATGACGCCCCAGCCGCGCTCCGACAGTGGGCTCACCGCTTTTGGCACGATCATGCCCAGGGTCTTGAAGCCTGGCGGGTTGCCCCAGCCATCGGTCAGCAGGCGCTCGGTGTCGGCGGGGTCAAGGTAGTAGAACTCGTCGTTAAGCTTGAGGGTTGCAATGCCACTGGGCAGTGTAACCGTGCCGGTCTTCTGCTTGAGTGAAGCGAGAAAATGCTCGGCGGTTTCGGCCGGTGCGTTGGCTTCAACGGGCGCAGGCGTGGGGGCGGCAAACGCGAGTGCGGCAGGCAGGCTCAGGGCGGCCGCCGCGAGCAATAGGCGGAAGTAATTCATGGTAGTCCCTTACATTTTGAATTAATTTCGCCGGAGAATAGCTTAAACGGGCTCGCCTGGGTTAGCCGAAAGCCTCCCGCAGCAGCTCGGCAAACGCATCCCGCGCCAGGTGCCGTTGGGTGTCTGTGTGCCAGAACAGCAGGTTGTCCACGGCCTGCAACGCCTCGAACCGGTAGGACGTCAGCTGGTTCGCCTGCTCATAGCGGGCCAGGATGCCTTCCGGTGCCAGGGCCACGCCAATGCCTGCGCTGACACAGCCGATGATCGTGCCCCAGCTGGCATAGCTGGCGATGCTTGGCTTGAAATCATGGGGTTTGATCCAGTTTTCCAGCGCGGCGCGATACGGGCAGCCGGGTGGCCACACCAGCAGCGTGCGGCCCGCGAGGTCTTCGGCGCTGTTGATCGGCGCGCTGGACGCGCTGGCAATCAGCACCAGGCGCTCGCTGTAGACCACGCTGCGTTCGAGCTTGGCGCGTTTACCGCCGGAGGCGACCAACGCCACGTCGAGACGATGGTGTTGCAGGTCGTCCAGCAGTTGCGCCCAGGCGCCGGTGACCAGCTCAAGTGTGACGTCCGGGTAGCGGCGATGGTATTCCGCCAGCAATGGCGGCAGCCGGCCGCTGGCGCTGGACTCTACCGCGCCGATGCGCAAGGTGCCGCGCGGAATGGCGTTGGCATCGACCGCGCGTTTGGACTCGTCCACCAGCGCCAGGATGCGCTCGCAGTAGTCCAGGAAAATTTCACCGGCGGCACTGATCGCCAGCCCACGGCCCGCACGAATAAACAGCGGCGTGCCCAACTCGCCTTCCAACTGCTTGATACGTGTGGTGATGTTGGAGGGTACGCAGTGCAATTGCAGAGCGGCCTGGGCCACGCTGCCGGTTTGCGCCACGGCTCGCACCATTTTCAGTTGGGCCAGTTCCATTGCTCAGTTCCAGTGATTTCAGAAGTCAGAAACGGTTAATTGTCCTACGCCTTGCCCAGGCCAAGACTGACGGCATTCCTTCTCAGTTCTGGGCGCCGTCGATGAATACCCCGTCATCCTTAAAGCTTACGCTAGTCATCGCCGGCGTCATCCTCTGTTGGGCTTACTCGCCGATTGGCGTGCACATGGGCCTGCACAGCTATAGCCCTGGTCAGTTGGCGCTGCTGCGGTTCTTGATCGCGTCGATATTCATGGCGGGTGTGGCCTTGGTGGTGGGCATTGCCCGCCCGCGTTTGCAGGATCTGCCGTGGCTGCTGGTGTTGGGGTTTTTCGGGGTGTTCCTGCACCACACCTGCCTCAATTATGGGCAGCAATGGGTGACGGCGGCGGCATCCAGTGTGCTCGCGCAGTCGGCGCCGCTGTTCAGTGTGCTGCTCGCGTTTTTTGGCTTGAAGGAGCGGGTCAGTGCCTGGCGTTGGGGCTGCGTGCTATTGGGGTTGATCGGCGTGCTGGTGGTGATCTGGGGCGATCATGGCCTAGGGGGCATCGACCCGCGCGGTTTGCTGATTCTATTGGCGGCTGTCTCGTGGAGCGTGTACTTCGCCATCCAGAAACACTATGCCCACCGCTATAGCCCGCTGACCATGGCGTGCTACATGGTGTGGGCGGGCACGCTGATGCTTTGCGTGAACCTGCCGGGCTTGGCCAATGCCGTCGGGCAGGCGCCGTTGCCGGAAAACCTGGCGGTGCTGGTGTTGGGTATTTTTCCCAGTGCCCTGGCGTATCTGGCGTGGGGTTATGTGTTGAAACACATCGAGGTCAGCCGTGCCTCGGTGGCGATGTACCTGATTCCGCCGGTCGCCATGGTGATGGCCGCGACGTTGCTGGGCGAACACATTGCCGTGCAGGTAGTGCTGGGCGGCGTGATTGTGTTGGCCAGCGTCGCTGCCATCAGCCTGGAGGGCCGCTGGCGATCAGTCGCTCAGGCTGAACGCGCGCAGCCGGTGGCCATCAAGGTCCTGGGCGACAAAGGTGTAACCGAAGTCCAGGGTGGCCGGTGACTGGATGATCGTCGCGCCGCGCGCTACCCACTGAGCGTGCAGGGCGTCGACAGCGGCATGGTCGGGCAGGGAAAAGCCCACCTCGCCACCGCCGCCGGTGATCTGGGCCGCCGGCTCGACGGTGTGCCGCGACCACAACCCCAGCTTCACACCGTTGTCGAGGATGAACAGGGCAAACGTCGGGTTCAGCTCCACCGGGGGCTTGTCCAGCAGGCGGCTATAGAAGTTGGCGCTGGTGGCCGGGCTGTCTACGTACAGCAGGAAGTAATGGGCGACGGTGTTCATGCAGGCTCCTTGAGAACGGGCGGTTGAGTGAGGCCAGTCTAGGGGAGGGCCCTGTCAGTTCTTGTCAGGAGTCGGCAGCGGTTGCGCATTTTCGCCGGTGTACAGCTTGATGATGTCATCGATCTCCCCCGACATTTTCATCCGCAGCAGCGTGCGCAAGATCCGCTGCACCGGCACGTTCGGATCATTGCGCACGATGCAGCCCAGGCTTTGCTCGTCGATCACTGCGCCCTTGTGCAACTGCTGGCTCGCAGGCAGGTTGAGATTGAAGCGGTCGAGGGCCCATTCATTGATGACGGCGTATTTAAAGCGCCCGGCGACCAACTTTTGCAGCACGAGCGCCTCGCTGCGGGAATCGTCACGGGTCAGTTGGCCGCTGGCGAACAGCGGGTCGAGGACGGCGTAGCGGTAGTTAAGCACCGTGCCGATCGACTGGGGTGCCAGCTCACTCACGTGCACCGGTTGCGGCGCTGCAGGACTGCTCTCCATCACATTGCGTTGCACCATCAGGGGCACGCTCCAGGTGTAGTCGCCGGACAGGTTATCGACCCAGTCCTGGGCGACATAGCAGCGCACGTCAATGTCGCCGTGCGCCATGGCACCGGCGATGCGGGCACGGGCCAGTACGTGGAACTCGGCCGGGCGCCCGACCTGAGTGGCCAGGCTCAACATCAAGTCATACAGAATGCCCTGGGTGGGCCGGTTGTTTTCGACTTCGGCCATGGGCATCGCCCAACTGTCGGAAATCGAGAAGCGCAACGGCGCGGGTGCCGCGAGGCAGGTGAGGGAAATCATCCATAAAGCGCCCAGGATTACGCGCATATACTCTCCGGGTTGAGGCCTTCGTGGGGCCAGTCACGCAAGCTTAGTCAGATTAGGCGAGCGTGCCGGATGCAATTTCCCCCTTGCTCCGCTAGCATTACCGGCTTCCGCTTCCCAGTTGCGACGGTTTTCGATGAGTTATCAGGTTCTTGCACGTAAATGGCGTCCGCGCTCGTTCCGCGAAATGGTCGGCCAGACCCATGTGCTCAAGGCTCTGATCAATGCCTTGGACAGCCAACGGCTGCACCACGCCTACCTGTTCACCGGTACGCGGGGGGTGGGCAAGACCACCATTGCGCGCATCATCGCCAAATGCCTGAACTGTGAAACCGGTATTACGTCGACGCCTTGCGGCACGTGTTCGGTGTGCCGGGAAATCGACGAAGGGCGTTTTGTCGACCTGATCGAAATCGACGCCGCGAGCCGTACCAAGGTCGAAGACACCCGCGAGTTGCTCGACAACGTGCAGTACGCGCCGAGCCGTGGCCGCTTCAAGGTCTACCTGATCGACGAAGTGCACATGCTGTCCAGTCATTCCTTCAACGCACTGTTGAAAACCCTGGAAGAGCCGCCGCCCTACGTAAAATTCATTCTGGCCACCACCGACCCGCAGAAACTTCCTGCAACGATTCTGTCGCGGTGCCTGCAGTTCTCCCTGAAAAACATGACCCCCGAGCGAGTGGTCGAGCATCTGACCCACGTGCTGGGCGTCGAGAACGTACCGTTCGAAGACGACGCACTGTGGCTGCTTGGCCGTGCTGCCGATGGTTCGATGCGCGATGCCATGAGCCTCACCGACCAGGCCATCGCCTTTGGTGAAGGCAAGGTCATGGCCGCCGATGTGCGTGCCATGCTCGGCACCCTCGACCACGGCCAGGTCTTCGACGTGCTGCACGCGCTGATCGAAGGTGATGCCAAGGCTTTGCTCGAAGCCGTGCGCCACTTGTCGGAGCAAGGGCCGGACTGGAACGGTGTGCTCTCGGAAATCCTCAATGTGCTGCACCGCGTCGCCATCGCCCAGGCCTTGCCTGAAGGTGTCGACAACGGCCATGGCGACCGCGACCGCGTATTGGCGCTGGCCCAGGCGTTGCCGGCCGAAGACGTACAGTTTTACTACCAGATGGGCCTGATCGGCCGTAGGGACTTGCCCTTGGCACCGGACCCGCGTGGTGGCTTTGAAATGGTCCTGCTGCGGATGCTGGCCTTCCGGCCCGCCGATATGGCAGACGCACCGAGACAGCCGCTAAAGCCAGTGGGGATCAGCCAGGCCACAGTTGATTCCGCCAAACCAGTGGCTGGCGCAGCGGTGGCCGCGCCAGTGGTTGCTGCGCCTGCGCCGGTTGCTCCGGCACCTGCGCCAGTGGTTGCCGCGTCCGTGGCCGAGCCAGCGTCGCAGCCTGCGCCTGTGATCGAGCCTGAGCCTGAGCCCGAACCGGCCCCGGTGGTCGACCTGCCCTGGAATGATCCGGTAGACGCCGAGCCTGAAGTCGAGCTACAGCCTGCCGTGGAGCCCGTACTGGAAACCACCGGCGAGCAGCCCGAGCTGACGCCGATGCCTGCACCGACGCCGGACAGTGTTGTGCCGGCCGCGCCCGAGTGGGTGTCTGCGCCGGTGCCCGAGCCGACTGTCGCCCAAGTCGACGCTGCAACGCCGGGCATCGACCTCGACGACGAGCCGCCACTGGACGAAGACTACATCGAGCCGGACATGGATTCGGCCTACAGCTACCTGGATGACCTGGCCAGCGAGCACACCGCCGACCCGGCGCCCGAGCCCGAGGCGGAACCCGCTGCGGCCCCGGCCACCGGCCTGGCGTTACAGTGGCTGGAACTGTTCCCGAAATTGCCGATCTCCGGCATGACCGGCAGCATCGCGGCCAACTGCACCTTGATCGCCATCGATGGCGACCATTGGCTGTTGCACCTGGACCCGGCCCACAGCGCGCTGTTCAACGCGACCCAGCAACGCCGGCTCAACGATGCGCTGAACCAGTACCATGAGCGCACGCTGACCATCGCCATCGAGTTGATCAAACCCGAGCAGGAAACCCCGGCCCAGGCCGCGACACGCCGACGCATCAACCGTCAGCAAGAAGCGGAAAACTCGATCCAGGCTGATCCGCTCATCCAGCAAATGATGCAACAGTTTGGTGCGGTCGTGCGTCAAGATACTATTGAACCTGTCGACGCCCCGGTGCCCCAAGCGTCATAAAACCGGGCTACTTATTGATCCACGTACTTTTGAGGTGATTCCCATGATGAAAGGTGGCATGGCCGGCCTGATGAAGCAGGCGCAGCAGATGCAGGAAAAGATGGCCAAGATGCAGGAAGAACTGGCCAACGCCGAAGTCACCGGTAAAGCCGGTGGCGATATGGTCAGCGTGGTGATGACCGGTCGTCACGACATCAAGCGCGTGAGCATTGACCCAAGCGTGTTGCCAGGCGCCAGCGAAGATGACCTGGAAATGCTTGAGGCGCTGTTCGCGGCGGCCGTCAACGATGCCGTGCGCAAGATCGAAGCCAACAGCCAGGACAAAATGTCTGGCGTGACCGCCGGCATGCAACTGCCGCCGGGCATGAAGCTGCCGTTCTGATCGGTGAGCTTTTGCTTTAATAAAAATGCCAGGCATCGAGCCTGGCATTTTTGTGTGTGCCGTCATCGTCCGCTGGGCAGTAACGTCATGCCGCGAGGACGCACTGCGTTCAATATGAACCCTGGCGCGGCATATAGGGTCTGCACCCTATACCGATGAATTCGATAAAGGAGTTCCCTGATGTCTGAAGAACCGATTTTGAACCAGCGCGTCGTGCTGGTCTCGCGCCCTCAAGGCGCACCGACCCCGGAAAATTTCCGCCTGGAACGCGTGAACTTGCCCGAGTTGGCGGACGGCCAGGTGCTATTGAAAACGCTGTACCTGTCCCTCGATCCCTATATGCGTGGCCGCATGAGTGACGCACCGTCCTACGCCGCTCCGGTTGAAATCGACGAGGTTATGACCGGTGGCGCTGTCAGCCGTATCGAGCAATCGCGTAACCCGAAATTCGAAGTGGGTGACCTGGTAGTTGGCTCCACCGGCTGGCAGAGCCACAGCGTTTCCGATGGACAAAATCTGATCCCGGTGCCCAATGGCCTGGCGAGCCCGTCGATGGCACTGGGTGTGCTGGGCATGCCGGGTATGACCGCGTACATGGGCCTGATGGATATCGGTCAGCCCAAGGAAGGGGAAACCCTGGTGGTTGCCGCAGCGTCCGGCGCCGTCGGCTCGGTGGTGGGCCAGGTGGCCAAGCTCAAGGGCTTGCGGGTGGTGGGCATCGCAGGTGGCGCGGACAAATGTCGCTACGTGGTGGACGAGCTGGGTTTTGACGCGTGCATCGATCACAAGAGCGCCAATTTTGCCAATGAGCTGGCCCTGGCCTGCTCCAACGGTGTGGACATCTACTTCGAAAACGTCGGCGGCAAGGTGTTCGACGCCGTGTTGCCGTTGCTCAACCCCAAAGCGCGGGTTCCCCTGTGCGGCTTGATCGCCGGCTATAACGCCCATGAAGCGCCGAGTGGCCCTGACCGTCTGCCGGCGCTGCAACGCACCTTGCTGACCAAGCGCGTGCGCATCCAGGGCTTTATCGTGTTCGATGACTACGGTGATCGCCAGCCTGAATTCCTCAGCGCCATGGCGCCGTGGGTGCGTGATGGCAAGATCAAGTTCCGCGAAGACGTGGTCGAGGGCCTGGAGCAGGCGCCCGAAGCCTTTATTGGTTTGCTTGAAGGGCGCAACTTCGGCAAGTTGGTGGTGCGCGTCGCGCAGGATTGACCATTTGACGCTAATCCGGGGCGCGGGTATAAACCGCGTCTCGTTGTTTTGTCGGACCATTGCCCCATGAGCTTCAGCCCTCTGATTCGCCAACTGATCGACGCCCTGCGCACCTTGCCGGGTGTGGGCCAGAAAACCGCCCAGCGCATGGCGCTGCAACTGCTGGAGCGGGATCGCAGTGGCGGCACCCGGTTGGCCCAGGCCTTGAGCCAGGCCATGACCGGTGTGGGCCACTGCCGCCAGTGCCGCACCCTTACCGAAGAAGACCTCTGCCCGCAATGTGCCGACCCGCGCCGCGACGACACGTTGCTGTGCGTGGTGGAAGGGCCGATGGATGTGTACGCGGTCGAGCAGACCGGCTATCGCGGGCGCTACTTTGTGCTTAAAGGGCACCTCTCACCGCTGGATGGGCTGGGGCCGGAAGCCATCGGCATTCCGCAACTGGTGGCGCGCATTGAAGAGCAGGGCACCTTTACCGAGGTGATCCTGGCGACCAACCCGACGGTGGAAGGTGAGGCGACCGCGCATTACATCGCCCAGTTGTTGAGCAACAAAGGCCTTGTGACGTCGCGTATCGCCCATGGTGTGCCGCTGGGTGGTGAGTTGGAGTTGGTCGATGGCGGCACGTTGGCGCATTCGTTTGCAGGTCGCAAACCGATCGCCCTTTAAAGACCATCACAGTTCAACATGTGGGAGCGGGCGTGCTCGCGAACGCGCTGGTTCAGTCAATACATCTGCTGACTGACACCCCATCGCAGGCAAGCCAGCTCCCACATTTGACTGGGTTCACCCATCAAAATGTGGGAGGGGGCTTGCTCCCGAAGACGCCCTCACAGTCACCAAAAATCCCCCCGCTATCGCAGGCAAGCCAGCTTCCACAGTTTTTGTGAAATCCGCACAGCTTGATAACCAAGCAAGCGCTTGGTAATTTCGTTCCACCTCACCGTGGAGCTTGCCGATGTCTGCCTACCAGGACTACTTCGACCCCAGCCACCAATTGGTCCGCGACAGCGTGCGCCGTTTTGTCGAGCGCGAGATGTTGCCGGGCATCGAGCAATGGGAGGAGGCGGAAAGCTTCCCCCCTGAGCTGTACCTCAAGGCAGGCGCTGCGGGGATTCTCGGCATCGGTTACCCCGAGAGCCTGGGCGGCAGTCACGAAGGTGATCTGTTTGCCAAGGTTGCCGCCAGCGAAGAGTTGATGCGGTGTGGTTCCGGTGGTGTGGTGGCGGGGTTGGGTTCGCTGGATATCGGCCTGCCGCCCGTCGTCAAATGGGCGCGGCCCGAGGTGCGCGAACGTGTCGCGCCGCAGGTGTTGGCCGGCGAGAAGATCATCGCCCTGGCCGTTACCGAGCCCGGTGGTGGCTCCGATGTGGCCAACCTGCAAACCCGTGCTGTGCGTGATGGCGAGCATTACCGGGTGAGCGGCAGCAAAACCTTTATCACCAGCGGCATCCGTGCCGACTTCTACACCGTAGCCGTCCGCACCGGCGGGCCGGGCTTTGGCGGTATCAGCTTAGTGCTCATCGAAAAAGACACCCCCGGTTTCACGGTCGGTCAGCCGTTGAAGAAAATGGGCTGGTGGGCGTCGGACACGGCTGAGTTGTTCTTCGACGATTGCCAGGTGCCTGTGGGCAACCTGATCGGCGTCGAGAACATGGGCTTTGCCTGCATCATGGGCAATTTCCAAAGTGAGCGCCTGGCCCTGGCGTTGATGGCCAATATGACCGCGCAGTTGGCGCTGGAGGAAAGCCTCAAGTGGGCCGCCCAGCGCGAAGCCTTTGGCAAGCCCATTGGTAAATTCCAGGTGCTCAAACATCGGCTGGCGGAGATGGCGACGGCGGTGGAGGTGTCGCGGGAATTCACGTATCGCCAGGCAGCGAAAATGGCTGCGGGCATGAGTGTGATCAAGGAGATCTCCATGGCCAAGAACCTCGCCACAGACACCGCCGATCGCGTTACCTACGACGCGGTGCAGATCCTCGGCGGCCAAGGTTACATGCGCGGCAGCCTGGTGGAGCGGCTATATCGTGACAACCGCATCCTGTCCATCGGCGGCGGTACCCGCGAAGTGATGAATGAAATCATCAGCAAGCAGATGGGGTTGTAAGGTGGGGGGGCTCACAGGCCTCATCGCGGGCAAGCCCGACTCCCACATTGGTATGCGATCACCTGTGGGAGCCGGGCTTGCCCGCGATGGGGCCGGTTCAGGCAATGATTAACGTTCGGTCAACGCAAACTGCGTCAGGCAGAACGTCGGAATTCCCATGTCTTCCAGGCGCTGCGAGCCACCCAGCTCCGGCAGGTCGATGATCGCTGCCGCTTCGAAGATGGTTGCGCCCATGCGCCGCACCAGATTGGCGGCAGCGATCAAGGTACCGCCGGTGGCAATCAAGTCATCGAACATCAGCACCGAGTCGCCTTCACACAGGCTGTCGGCGTGCACTTCGAGGAAGGCTTCGCCGTATTCGGTCTGGTAACCCTCGGCCAGCACGTCGGCCGGCAGCTTGCCCTGCTTGCGGAACAGGATCAGCGGTTTGTTCAGTTGGTAGGCGATGATCGAACCGATCAGAAACCCGCGTGCATCCATTGCGCCGATGTGGGTGAAGTCGGCCTCGACGTAGCGGTGGGCAAAGCTGTCTGCCACCAGCCGCAGGGCCCTGGGCGATTGGAACAGGGGCGTGATGTCACGAAAGATCACCCCAGGCTTGGGGAAGTCGATGACGGGGCGAATCAGGGATTTGATGTCGAACGAATCGAAGGTCATCGTCGAAGAGTCCTGAGGGCTGAAAACGGACTCGAAGTATACCTGCGGCCTCGCCGATTGGCGCAACCGCAAGCCTCTGCATCAACCTTCCAGCGAACCACCGGCCAGCGCACACAGCTGGATGGGGTCGAGGATATGCACTTCCTTGCCTTCGGCGGCAATCAATTCGTTCTGCTGGAAACGGGTGAACACGCGGGACACGGTTTCCACCGCGAGGCCCAGGTAATTGCCGATTTCATTGCGCGACATGCTCAGGCGGAACTGGTTGGCCGAGAACCCCCGGGCGCGGAAACGTGCCGACAAGTTGACCAGGAACGTGGCGATGCGCTCGTCGGCGGTTTTTTTCGACAGCAGCAACATCATCTGTTGATCGTCACGAATCTCGCGGCTCATCACGCGCATCAACTGGCGACGCAGTTGCGGCAATTGCAGAGCCAGTTCATCCAGGCGCTCGAAGGGGATTTCGCAGACTGATGTCGTCTCCAGCGCCTGGGCCGACACAGGATGAATTTCGGTGTCCATGCCGGACAGCCCGACCAGCTCGCTGGGCAGGTGGAAACCGGTGATCTGCTCTTCGCCGCCGTCGCTCAGGCTGAACGTCTTCAACGCTCCCGAACGTACTGCATAAACGGAATCGAATTTGTCACCCTGGCGAAACAGAAACTCGCCTTTTTTCAGCGGGCGACCGCGTTTAACGATTTCGTCCAGCGCTTCCATGTCTTCCAAATTCAATGAAAGTGGCAGGCATAGCGGGGCCAGGCTGCAATCCTTGCAGTGAGTCTGGCTGTGAGCGCGCAGTTTGACTGGCTCGGACATTTCTTAAATCCTTGTGGGAAAACACACATAAGACGTAAGGGTAACGCACTGGGGGGCAGTGAGGCCAGCGTGTGCAAAAAAGCAGCAACGGTATAAAGGTTTGTGTATCAGCGCCGATACATGCAGATATCTCCATGAGCCGGAGCTCAGATCATGTCAGTCAGTACGATCCAAAACCCGACTATCAACGTGGCGGCGGTATCGGTTTGGAAGTCCGCCGATGCGGCGAAGGATAAAGACGCCACCACCAAGGCGCCAACCGAAGCCAAGGCTGCTGAGCCTGCGGCCACCGCAGGCGTGAAGGTCGTCATTTCCGGTGCGGGGATGGACGCATCGAAGGCCGAGCAATCGTCCAACAGCGATATTGACAACAGCAGCTTGAGCGACAGCGTCAAGCAACTGTTGAAAATGATCCGCCAACTGAAAAAGCAGCTTGCCGAGAAAATGGCCGAACTGTCCGCGGCCATGGCTGACACTTCCATGAGCCCGGAAGCGCGGCAGGCCAAGATAGCCAGACTGCAGGGAGATGTGATGACATTGCAGTCTGGCCTGACCACGGCCCAGACACAGTTGGGCAAGTCCATGAAGGGCGAGCCGCCAGCGGCTCAGTTGGAAGCCATGAGCCTGGCGATGAAGTAACGGCGCTCAGATCACCCGCGAGAATCGTTGCCTGTTCTGGTGCTCCAGGTAGGCATCGAACACCATGCACACCGAGCGCACCAACAATCGCCCGGCGGGCAGTACGTGAATGCCACGGGCGTCCAGTTCAATCAGGCCGTCTGCGGCCATCGTCTCCAGTTGCGGCCATAGCTCGTCGAAATAACCTCGAAAATCGATGTTGAAAGCCTGTTCGATCCGCTCGAACCCCAGGCTGAAATTGCAGATCAACTGCTGAATCACCTCCCGCCGTAATCGATCATCCGTGGTGCATACCAGGCCACGGCTGGTCGCCAGCTGCGCGCCGGCCAGCGCGTTCTGGTAGTGGTTGAGGTCGCTGCTGTTCTGGCAGTACAAGTCGCCGATCTGGCTGATTGCCGATACGCCCAACCCAATCAGGTCGCAATGCCCGTGGGTGGTATAGCCCTGGAAATTGCGTTGCAGCCTACCTTCTTCCTGGGCAACGGCCAGTTCGTCATCCGGCAGGGCGAAGTGGTCCATGCCGATGTAGCGATAGCCCGCCCGGGTCAACTGCTCGATAGTGGTTTGCAGCATCAGCAGTTTTTCTGCCGGGGAGGGCAGGTCGTCGGCGTTGATCCGCCGCTGAGGCATGAAACGCTCTGGCAGGTGCGCGTAGTTGAACACCGACAGGCGATCCGGCTGCAGGCTGATGACTTCTTCGACGGTGCGCGCGAAGTTCAACGGCGACTGCTTGGGCAGGCCGTAGATCAGGTCGACATTGATCGAGCGAAATTGCAGGGTGCGCGCCGCATCAATCACTGCGCGGGTTTCTTCCAGACTTTGCAGGCGGTTGACCGCCCGTTGAACCTCGGGGTCGAGGTCTTGCAGGCCAATGCTCACGCGGTTGAAGCCCAGTTCACGCAGCAGGCCCATGGTCGCCCAGTCGGCTTCACGCGGGTCGATTTCGATGCCGTAGTCGCCGGAGTCATCATCGAGCAAATTGAAATGCTGGCGCAGGCTTGTCATTACCTGGCGCAGTTCGTCGTGGCTGAGAAAGGTCGGGGTGCCACCGCCAAAGTGCAACTGCTCCACCGGCTGTTTCGGGTCGAGGTGGCAGGCCACCAGCTGGATTTCCTGCTCCAGTCGTTGCAGATAGGCCTGGGCGCGGCCACGGTCCTTGGTGATGACCTTGTTACAGGCGCAGTAGTAGCAAATGTTCGCGCAGAACGGCACATGCACATACAGCGACAGCGGGCGCACGGCCTTACGGCTGTCGCGCAGGGCGTGGAGCAGGTCGAAGGTGCCGACCTGGCTGTCGAATTGTACGGCGGTGGGGTAGGACGTGTAGCGCGGCCCCGCCAAGTCGTAACGGTGAATCAGATCTGTGTCCCAACGAATGGCGTCGAGCATGCGGGTGGTCCCCCGGATAGGCTAGTGGACCGAGTCTAGGGGCATGGCCGCAATGGCATGTTGACTTGTATCAACGGGGAGCGGCGCTATGCCACATGGGCGTTTAGTGGCCCATCAACCAGTGCTGATGCGGACCGGGCAGCGTCCAGACACCGAAGAAAATCACCAATAACCCCCCGGCCACGCGCACGCTGCGTTTGCGCAGCAACGCCGTGACACGTTCGGCCGCCAGCCCGGTGGCGAGCAACACCGGCCAGGTGCCCAGCCCGAAAGCCAGCATCAGCCATGCACTGTCCAGCGCATTTCCCTGGCTCGCAGCCCACAGCAGGGTGCTGTAGACCAACCCACACGGCAACCAGCCCCATAGCGCGCCCAGCAGCAAAGCGCGGGGCAGGCTGGACACCGGCAGCAAACGGTTGGCGACGGGTTGCAGGTAGCGCCACAGGCCGCGCCCGAGGCTTTCGATACGGGTGAGGCCGCTCCACCAGCCGGCCAGGTATAACCCCATGCTGATCAGCAGCAACCCGGCAAGCACGCGCATGAACATCGCCGCCGGGCTGTTGGCCACCGCCCAGCCGGCCAGGCCAATCAATAACCCAGCGGTGGCATAGCTGAGCACTCTGCCGAGGTTGTACGCCAGCAGCAGGCGAAAGCGGCGGCTGCGTTGCTCTTTTGGAATGGCCAGGGTCAACGCGCCCATCAGCCCGCCGCACATGCCCAGGCAATGGCCGCCGCCGAGCAGTCCGAGGATCAGCGCGGAGACCAGCAGCGGCGCCAGTTCAAGCATGGGGTGGTTCTTTTGGCGCGGGCGGTTGCTCGGGCCCGTTGGCTTCGTCGACGGCGGCCAGGTGATTCGGGTCCTGGTCGTCGAACAGCACGCTGTGAGCCGGGCCGTCGAGGTCGTCGTACTGGCCGCTGTCCACCGCCCAGAAGAAGATGTAAATGGCTACGCCTACTAACAGCAGCGCCGCCGGAATCATCACGTATAGAGCTGGCATCTGCACTCCATGCCTGTGCGGCTCAAGCCGGCAGCGGGCGGGTTACTAAGGCGGCGCTTTTAGCCTGCGCGCTCGGCAGGCGAGTCAGGCGCAAGGCGTTGAGCACCACGGTCAACGAGCTGAGGGACATGCCGATCGCCGCCCAGATCGGGGTGATCCAGCCGAGGGCGGCAAACGGCAGCATAAGGCCATTGTACAGCCCGGCCCACAACAGGTTTTCGATGATTACCCGGCGTGTGCGCCGCGCGAGGGTAAACGCCTGCACCAGCGCGTCGAGGCGGTTGGACAGCAGCACAGCATCGGCGCTGGTTTTAGCCAGGTCCGTGGCCGAGCCCATTGCCACACTGATATCGGCGGCGGCGAGCACGGGCACATCATTGACGCCATCGCCGAGCATCAGCACCTTGCGGCCATCCCTGTGCAGTTGCTGCAGCACCTGCAGCTTGTCGTCGGGACGCAGGCCGCCATGGGCTTCGTCGATGCCCAACTCCAGCGCGACACTGGCAACCATCGGCGAGCTGTCGCCCGACAACAGCAGCGTACGCCAGCCCCGCGCCTTGCACGCGGCCAGCAGTGCTGGCGCGTCGCTGCGCAGGCGGTCGTCCAGCACGAACCAGGCGAGGGCGCCAGTGCGGTCGCCCAGCAGCAGCCATTGGCCGGCCTCATCCGGCGAATCGGGAATCGGGCAGCCACTCAATTCGCAGACAAAACCGGGCTGGCCGATGCGCAACCGGCGTTCGCCTACGCGACCCTCCAGGCCGAGCCCCGGGGCGCTGAGGACTTCATCGGCGGCCAGCGGCGCTCGGCCGAAAGCCCGGGCAATCGGGTGCTCGGAGCGGTTTTCCAGGGCGGCGGCGAGGCTCAGGCATTCATCACTGTTCAGTGCGCTCAAGGGGCGGATCGCGAGTAACGCCAAGCGACCTTCGGTCAGCGTACCGGTCTTGTCGAAAATCACTGTGTCGATTTGATTCAAGCCTTCCAGCACATGGCCACGGGTCAACAGCAACCCGAGTTTGTGCAGAGTGCCGGTGGCGGCGGTGAGGGCGGTCGGTGTGGCCAGTGACAGCGCGCACGGGCAGGTCGCCACCAGCATCGCCAGCACGATCCAAAATGCCCGCGAGGCATCCAGTTCCCACCACACCAGGCCGATCAATACGGCGGCAATCAGTGAACACAACAGGAACCACTGCGCGGCACGGTCAGCGATTTGTGCCAGGCGCGGTTTCTCGGCCTGGGCGCGCTCCAGCAGGCGCACGATGGCGGACAGGCGCGTGTCATGGCCCAGGGCACGGACCTCGACGGTCAGTGCGCCTTCGACGTTGAGCGTGCCGGCGGTGACTGCATCACCGCTGTGCCGAGGCTGTGGCAGGTACTCACCGGTGAGCAGGGATTCATCGATGCTGGACTGGCCGTCAAGAATCACTCCGTCCGCCGGCAGTACAGCGCCGGGATGCACCAGCACCCGGTCACCCAACGCCAGTTCACTGAGCAGGATGCGTTCGCTCTGGCCGTCAGCGTTGAGGCGTAGGCAGGAGGCGGGTAACAGGTTGACCAATTGCGCGGTCGCGGCGGCCGTACGTTCCCGCGCCCGGCGCTCAAGATAGCGGCCGGCCAGCAGGAACAGCGCGAACATGCCCACCGCGTCGAAGTACAACTCGCCAACGCCGGTGATGGCCGTCCAGATACCCGCGAAATAGGCGCCGCCAATCGCCAGGGATACCGACACATCCATGGTCAGGTGGCGCGTGCGCAAGTCGCGCAGGGCGCCCTTGAAAAACGGCGCACAGCTGTAGAACACGATGGGTGTAGTAAGAAACATCGCCACCCAGCGCAGGATCACGTGCAGCTCCGGGCTCAGGTCGATATTGAATTCCGGCCAGGTGGCCATGGTCGCCATCATCGCCTGGAACCACAGCAACCCCGCCACGCCCAGTTGGCGCAAGGCCAGGCGGTTTTCGCCGGCCAGTTGCTCGGCAGCGCGATCAGCCTGGTAAGGATGGGCGGCATAGCCGATATGGCGCAGCTCAGCGAGCAGTTGGCTCAACGGCAATTGCCCGTCGGCCCAGCGCACCTGCAGGCGATGGTTGGACAGGTTCAACCGTGCCTCGGCCACCGCGGGCAGGCTGCGCAGGTGTTTCTCGATCAGCCAGCCGCAGGCGGCGCAGCTGATGCCTTCCATCAGCAGGGTGGTTTCGGCGAGCTCGCCGTCGTGGCGCACAAAGGGCTTTTGCACATCGGCGCGGTCGTACAGCGCCAACTCGTCCACCAGTTGTACCGGCAGCGTCTCGGGGTTGGCCGAGGCTTCACTGCGGTGCTGGTAATAGCTTTCCAGGCCACCGGCCACAATGGCTTCGGCCACCGCCTGGCAGCCTGGGCAGCACAGTTCGCGACGTTCGCCGAAGATTACGGCGGTAAACCGGCTACCGGGAGGGACGGGCAGGGCGCAGTGGTAGCAGGGAATCGGGCTGGTCATGATTTGGATCTTTGATGGCTGGGAGGGCCTCATCGCGGGCAAACCCGGCGCCCACATTGGATCATGGTGTCCTTGTGGGAGCGGGCTGGCCCGCGATGCGCGAAGCGCAGGTTGCTTACTTTTTCAGGTCTTCCGCACCTTGCAACGGCTCATCCCCCAGCAGCAAGTCCTTATCGTGGCTGACCTGTTCTTCTTCAAACAGGCGCCAGGTCTTGTCGCCTTCCACACCCAGCAGTTCCACGAAGCGTCGGCCTTCGACCTTGTCGGTAACCTGGCCGACGTAGCGGCCGGGCTCGCTGTCGCTGCGGGCCAGGTTGATCTTGCGGTCCTTTTCCGGCTGGGTCGGGGAAATCAGGTTCAGCTCCAGGGTATTCGGGTTGCTGTTGCCGGTGAGGTGCAACTCGACTTCACCGGTCAGTTCGTCCAGGTGCACGTTGGCCCGCAGTTGCAGGGTCTGGGCCAGCAGTTCGCGGTCCAGGGAGCGGTTGATACCCTTGCCGGCTTCGTAGTAGTTGTCGTTAACCAGGTTGTCCGGGTTTTTCACCGCAATGGTCACCATGGACAAGGTCAAGGTCACCGAGCAGGTCAGGATTCCAATGATGATCCAGGGCCAGAGGTGCTTGTACCAAGGGCTTGCGGCAGTAGCTACGGGCATTGTTGTGCTCTCTAGTTAGCGAACTTTATGTTTAACGGACTTGTGGGCCGATGAATCGGCTCTTGGCTTCAATGTGGACGCTGTCGTCATCGGCATCCTTGAGGATGAATTTCACCTCGTTGGTACTCGACGGCAGTTGCTCCGGCGCGCTGGACAGCTCCACCGGCATGCTGAAAATTTCTCCGGCGGCGACCTTGATTTCGCGTCGGCCTTGCAGTTTGAGGTCCGGCAGGCCCGAGGCGTCGAGCACGTAGGTGTGGTCGCGCTGGTCCTTGTTCATGATTTTCAGGCTGTAGACGTTTTCGATGCGCCCTTCAGCGTTTTCCCGGTACAGCACGCGGTCCTTGCTGACGTCGAATCCCACCAGCGAGCGCATGAAAAATGCGCCGGCCAACAGGCTGATCATTGCCAGCAACACCAGGGCATACCCAATCAGGCGGGGGCGCAACTTATGGGTTTTCTGCCCGGACAGGTTGTGCTCGGTGGTGTAGCTGATCAGGCCGCGCGGGTAGTCCATCTTGTCCATGATGTTGTCGCAAGCGTCGATACACGCGGCGCAGCCGATGCACTCGATTTGCAGGCCGTCGCGGATGTCGATACCGGTGGGGCACACCTGCACGCACATGGTGCAATCGATGCAATCCCCCAGGCCCTCGGCCTTGTAGTCGATGCCTTTCTTGCGTGGGCCACGCTCTTCGCCACGGCGCGGGTCGTAGGACACGATCAGGGTGTCTTTATCGAACATCACACTCTGGAACCGCGCGTACGGGCACATGTAGATGCACACCTGTTCGCGCAGCCAACCGGCATTGCCATAGGTGGCAAGGGTAAAGAAACCGACCCAGAAATACGACCAGCCATCGGCCTGGCCGGTGAAGAAATCAAACACCAGTTCGCGGATCGGCGAGAAGTAGCCGACGAAGGTCATGCCGGTGACAAAACCGATCAACAGCCACAGCGTGTGCTTGCTGAATTTGCGCAGGATTTTGTTGGCGCCCATCGGCGCTTTATCCAGTTTGATACGCTGGTTACGGTCGCCTTCGGTGACCTTTTCGCACCACATGAAGATCCACGTCCACACGCTTTGCGGGCAGGTATACCCACACCAGATGCGTCCGGCATACACGGTGATAAAGAACAGGCCAAAGGCGGCAACGATAAGAATGCCCGAGAGCAGGATGAAATCCTGGGGCCAGAAGGTCGCGCCAAAAATGAAGAATTTACGCTCCGGCAGGTTCCACCAAACGGCCTGGTGGCCACCCCAATTCAGCCACACGGTACCGAAGTAGAGCAGGAACAAACCGGCACCACCGAGCATGCGCAAATTGCGGAACAGGCCGGTGAAAGCGCGGGTGTAGATTTTCTCTCGCGACGCATAGAGGTCGACCGTGTTGCTGGCGTTTTTGGCAGGCGGGGTAACGTCGTTTACCGGTATCTGGTTGCTCATCATTGCATCCCACGGCGGTGGAGATTTGCCTCGGCCAGTACGTGCCAACCGGGGTCAAAAATAGGGTCTTGCAGTGGCGTAATGATACGCCTCCGGTCCTGCTCAAAGGGTGCGACCTTTGGTCGCGTTGGGGGAAATCAATTGATGGTGTACGTGATCTGGATCAATTGACTTGGCAAGTATGGACGGTTTTGGCGGTTGTGGTGGTCGTGCGAGTCTTAAAGCCCTCCACCCAAGAGACCGAGGTCTAACAACAAACAGTTCGAATGTGGGAGCGGGTTTGCTCGCGAATTCGCGGTGTCAGTCACCTTATTCATTACTGACACACTGCATTCGCAAGCACGCCCGCTCCCACACTGGATCTGTAGTGTGTGCAGAAAAAAGGCCCTGTCAGCGACGGCTGACAGAGCCTCCTTCTATTGGCGTCTGCCTTACTGCGCTTCAGCCTGCTTATCGCCATGGGACAGGCTGTAAACATACGCTGCCAGCAAGTGCACCTTGTCATTGCCTTGCAACAGTTCCTGCGCAGGCATCTGGCCCTGGCGGCCATAACGGATGGTCTGCTGCAGTTGCGCAAAGCTCGAACCGTAGATGAATGCACCCGGGTGGGTCAGGTCCGGCGCGCCCATGGCTGGGGTGCCTTTGCCGGCAGGGCCGTGGCAGGCCACGCAGTTGGCGGCGAAGAGTTTCGCGCCGTTGGCGACGTCGGCCTTGGCGCCTTCGGGCAGTTTGCGGCCGTCGAGGTTGGTCACCACAAAGCCTGCCACATCGGCCACGCCTTGCTCGCCGATGACTTCGGCCCAGGCCGGCATCACTGCATGGCGGCCTTTCATGATGGTTTCCTTGATGGTGGCGGGCTCACCACCCCAGCGCCAGTCGGCGTCGGTCAGGTTAGGGAAACCGTAGGCACCCTTGGCGTCGGAACCGTGGCATACCGAGCAGTTGGAGGCGAACAGGCGGCCACCCATCTTCAAGGCTTGCGGGTCTTTGGCGACGTCTTCGATCGGCATTGAGGCGAACTTGGCGAAGATCGGCCCGAACTTGGCGTCCGACTTGGCCATTTCCTTTTCCCATTCGTGCACGCCGGTCCAGCCGGTCTGGCCATTGGCGAATGGGGTTTGCTTGTCGTTGTCGAGGTAGTTGTAGCCCGGCAGCAAGCCCTTCCAGTTACCCAGGCCGGGGTACAGCGCCAGGTAGCCAAGGGCAAAGATGATGGTGCCGACGAACAGCATGAACCACCATTTCGGCAACGGGTTGTCATACTCCTCGATGCCGTCGAACGAGTGGCCGACTGTCTCGTCTGTTTGCTCGGCGCGCTGCCCCCTGCGGGTCGACAGCAGCAACCAGGTCAGGGCGAAAATGGTACCCAGACTGAGGACTGTGACGTACAGACTCCAGAACGTAGTCATTCTTTGTTACTCCTAGACGCTTGCTCGACGTGCTTGATGGCTTCGGGATCATCTGCAAAGGGCAGCATGGTCGCGTCGTCAAACTCCGACTTGCGCCGTGGGCTGAACACCCACAACGCCAGGCCGATAAAGGCCACCATCACGACAACGGTGCCCAGGCCTCGAATCATCCCGATATCCATGAAGATCACCGTTTGCTTTTGATGATGGTGCCAAGGCCTTGCAGGTAGGCCACCAGTGCGTCCATTTCGGTCTTGCCCTTCACGGCGGCGGCTGCACCGGCGACGTCTTCATCGGTGTAGGGCACGCCCAAGGTGCGCAGGACTTCGAGTTTCTTCGCGGTGTCCTTGCCGTCGAGCTTGTTTTCCACGAGGAACGGATACGCTGGCATTTTCGACTCAGGCACCACGTTGCGCGGGTTGTACAAGTGCGCACGCTGCCAGTCATCGGAGTAACGACCGCCGACGCGGGCCAGGTCCGGGCCGGTACGTTTGGAACCCCACAGGAACGGGTGGTCCCAGACGCTTTCACCGGCAACCGAGTAGTGGCCGTAGCGTTCGGTTTCGGCGCGGAACGGACGGATCATTTGCGAATGGCAACCCACACAGCCGTTGGCGATGAACACGTCACGGCCTTCAACTTCAAGCGCGGGGCGCGGCTTCATGCCTTCTACGGGTTTGTTGGTCACGTCCTGGAAAAACAGCGGAACGATCTGGGTCAGGCCGCCGATGCTCACGGCGATGACCATGAAGAAGGCCAGCAGGCCGATGTTCTTCTCGACTACTTCATGCTTCATCAGTGAGCTCCCACAACGGCGATCTTGGTGGCGGCTTCGGCTTCTACCGGGTCGGAAGCACGCACGGTGCGCCAGACGTTGTAGGCCATGAACAGCATGCCGCTGGCAAAGAACGCACCACCGATGGCGCGGACGATGTAGCCCGGGTGGCTGGCTTGCAGCGCTTCGACGAAGGAGTAAGTGAGGGTGCCGTCATCGTTGATCGCACGCCACATCAGGCCCTGGGTGATGCCGTTGACCCACATCGAGGCGATGTAGAGCACGGTGCCGATGGTGGCCAGCCAGAAGTGGGTGTTGATCAGCCCGACGCTGTGCATCTGCGCACGGCCGAACAGTTTGGGGATCATGTGATACAGCGCGCCGATGGAGATCATCGCCACCCAACCGAGGGCGCCGGCGTGTACGTGGCCGATGGTCCAGTCGGTGTAGTGGGACAGGGAGTTGACGGTCTTGATCGCCATCATCGGCCCTTCGAAGGTCGACATGCCGTAGAACGCCAGTGACACCACCAGAAAGCGCAGGATCGGGTCGGTGCGCAGCTTATGCCAGGCGCCCGACAGGGTCATCATGCCGTTGATCATGCCGCCCCAGCTCGGGGCCAGCAGGATGATCGACATCGCCATGCCCAGCGATTGCGCCCAGTCCGGCAGCGCGGTGTAGTGCAGGTGGTGAGGACCGGCCCAGATGTACAGGGTGATCAGCGCCCAGAAGTGCACGATAGAGAGGCGATACGAGTAAATGGGGCGCTCGGCCTGTTTCGGCACGAAGTAGTACATCATCCCCAGGAAACCGGTGGTGAGGAAGAAGCCTACGGCGTTGTGGCCATACCACCACTGGATCATCGCGTCCGTCGCACCGGCATACGCCGAGTAGGACTTGAACAGGCTGACCGGCAGGGACGCGTGGTTGACGATGTGCAGCATCGCCGTCACGAGGATGAAGGCACCGTAGAACCAGTTACCGACATAGATGTGCTTGGTCTTGCGCTTGACGATGGTGCCGAAGAACACCACGGCGTAGGTCACCCAGACGATGGCCAGCAAAATGGCGATCGGCCATTCCAGCTCGGCGTATTCCTTGGTGGTGGTGTAGCCCAGCGGCAGGGTCACGACCGCACCGACGATGACGGCTTGCCAACCCCAGAAGGTGAAGGCCGCGAGGCCGTCGGAGATCAGTCGCGTCTGGCAGGTTCGCTGCACGACATAGTAGGAAGTGGCAAATAACGCACAGCCACCGAAGGCAAAAATCACCAGGTTGGTGTGCAGCGGGCGCAGGCGGCCGAAGGTCGTCCATGGCAAACCGAAATTCAATTCCGGCCAAACCAGTTGCGAGGCGATAAACACCCCGAGCCCCATGCCAAGGATCCCCCAGACCACCGTCATGATGGCGAACTGGCGGACTACCTTATAGTTATAAGCAGTCGGACTGATTGCTGTGCTCATTCTAAGGTTCCACGGTTTAGGTTTTTTTATAGGTATAAATCGGCCGCAAGTATGTAGAAAGCGAGGGGCCATTGCAACGCAATGGCTGACCTGTATCAATGCGTTCCACGCCAGATTCTGCGCCCTTTCCATGTTTTACGTAAGGACAAAATCGGAAATAGAAAGCTGATCGAGTGGACAGGAAATTTTATTGCTGGCGGGGACTTGTAACTTGGTGTGTGTAAACACGCTCTCGAGGTGACGAGTGGTCAGTGGCACGATAGCCGGTCACTGCCAGCCTTTGCGCCTGTCACCCTGCAAAAATGTTCAACCCATCGAGTGCAAATCGGCCGTCGACCGGTCAATACCGATCCACTGTGGGAACAAGCGTAGACCCGAATGGCAGGAGGGGAAAGTTGGGGTGGGGAAGGGTGTGACAAAGAGCCGCGGGGCGGCAGCGTCAAGCGG
The DNA here is from genome assembly GCF_045447295.1 of Pseudomonas sp. O39. Classification (NCBI taxonomy): domain Bacteria; kingdom Pseudomonadati; phylum Pseudomonadota; class Gammaproteobacteria; order Pseudomonadales; family Pseudomonadaceae; genus Pseudomonas; species Pseudomonas sp. O39. The sequence continues at coordinate 52,042 of NZ_JBJGXV010000011.1, read as the reverse complement.
CAAGTTGCAAGCCCCAAGAAAAAACGGCTGCAAGATCAAAGTTGGGAGCTCTTCACTTGCAGCTTGAAGCTTAAAACTTGCAGCTCACCTGCTGCTATTGATGGGACAGGCTGTAAACATAGGCCGCGAGCAGGTGCACCTTGTCATTACCTTGCAGCGCGTCCTGCGCCGGCATCTGGCCTTGGCGGCCATGGCGGATGGTCTGCTGCAATTGCGCCAGGCTGGTGCCGTAGATAAAGCCGGCAGGCTCGGTCAGGTTCGGCGCGCCCATGGCTTCCGTGCCGTGGCCTTGTGGCCCGTGGCACGCCACGCAGGTGGTGTTGAAGGCGGCTTGACCGGCCGCCAGATCCGCGGTGCTGTCAGCGGGTAATGGCAGCTTGGCCAGGTCGTGGCGCACAAAGGCGGCGACGTTTTTCACACCGTCCTCGCCTAATATCTCGCCCCAGGCCGGCATCGCCGCGTGGCGACCATTGAGGATGGTCGTCTTGATCGCGTCGGCCGAGCCGCCCCAGCGCCATAGGTTGTCCGCCAGGTTCGGAAAGCCATACGCGCCCTTGGCATCCGAGCCGTGGCACACCGCGCAGTTGGAGGCGAACAGGCGACCGCCCATCTTCAGCGCTTGCGGGTCCTTGGCGACTTCTTCTACCGGCATGGCGGCGAACTTGGCGAAGATCGGCCCGAACTTGGTATCGGCCTTGGCCATTTCCTTGTCCCATTCCTTGGCCGAGGTCCATCCGTCTTCATAGCCCGGCAACACGCCTTTCCAGTTGCCCAGGCCCGGGTAGAGGATCAGGTAGCCGACGGCAAACACCAAAGTGCCGGCGAACAGCATGAACCACCACTGGGGCAGCGGGTTGTCGTATTCCTCAATGCCGTCGAAGGCGTGGCCCATGGTCTGGTCGACGCTGCCCTTGGTCTCGCCCTTGCGGGTGCCGATCAACAGCCAGGTCAGGCCGATCAGGCTGCCGAGGGTCAGTACGCAGATCCATGTACTCCAGAAGGTAGTCATGGGCGAGTGCTCCTTGTTGCAGGCTCTTCTTGAGCGTCGGATGGGGAAGGTTCATCGGCGAAAGGCAGCAGGCGTGCCTGCTCGAACTCTTCATTGCGCCGGTTGTTGAACACCCACAGCGACAGGCCGATAAAGGCGATGGCGACCACCAGCGTGCCCAGGCCGCGGATGGTGCCCGCATCGAATTCAAATCCCATGGCTCACCTCTTGCTCTTGATGGCAGTGCCGAGCACTTGCAGGTAAGAAACCAGCGCGTCCATCTCGGTCTTGCCCTTGAGGCTTGCTACCGCACCGCTGATGTCTTCGTCGGTGTACGGCACGCCGAGCGTGCGCATCACGTGCAACTTGGTCTCGGTGTGGCTGCTGTCGACGGGGGCGGTGACCAGCCATGGATAGGCCGGCATTTTCGATTCCGGCACGACGTTGCGCGGGTTGTACAAGTGCGCGCGGTGCCAGTCATCCGAGTAGCGCGTGCCGACGCGCGCCAGGTCCGGCCCGGTGCGCTTGGAGCCCCACAGGAACGGGTGGTCCCATACGCTTTCGCCGGCGACCGAGTAGTGGCCGTAGCGTTCGGTCTCGGCGCGGAACGGGCGGATCATCTGCGAGTGGCACTGCACACAGCCTTCTCGGATGTAAATGTCGCGGCCTTCCAGTTGCAGCGCGGTGTAGGGCTTCATGCCTTCCACCGGTTTGTTGGTGACGTCCTGGAAGAACAGCGGGACGATCTGGGTCAGGCCGCCGATGCTCACGGCGAGCACCATCAGCAGCATCAGCAGGCCGACGTTCTTTTCAATCGTTTCGTGTTTCATCACTGACTCCTCAGGCCATCTGCGCAGCGGTGGCGTGTTCGGCGGTTTGGAGGGATGACGCCGAACGCACGGTGCGCCATGTGTTGTAAGCCATCAGCAACATGCCGCTGAGGAAGATCGCCCCGCCCACCAGTCGCACGATGAAGCCAGGGTGGCTGGCCACCAGGGTTTCGACGAAGGAGTAGGTCAACGTGCCGTCTTCGTTAATCGCACGCCACATCAGGCCCTGGGCGATGCCGTTGACCCACATCGAGGCGATGTAGAGCACGGTGCCGATAGTGGCCAGCCAGAAGTGCGCGTTGATCAGGCCGAGGCTGTACATCTGCTCGCGGCCGAAGACTTTCGGGATCATGTGGTAGAGCGCGCCGATGGAGATCATCGCCACCCAACCGAGGGCGCCGGCGTGCACGTGGCCGATGGTCCAGTCGGTGTAGTGGGAGAGGGCGTTGACGGTCTTGATGGCCATCATCGGCCCTTCGAACGTCGACATGCCGTAGAAGGCCAGGGAGACGACCAGGAAGCGCAGGATCGGGTCGCTGCGCAACTTATGCCAGGCGCCCGACAGGGTCATCATGCCGTTGATCATGCCGCCCCAGCTCGGTGCCAGCAGTACCAGCGACATCACCATGCCCAGCGACTGTGCCCAGTCCGGCAGTGCGGTGTAGTGCAGGTGGTGCGGGCCGGCCCAGATGTACAGGGTGATCAGGGCCCAGAAGTGCACGATGGACAGGCGATAGGAGTACACCGGCCGCTCGGCCTGTTTCGGTACGAAGTAGTACATCATCCCGAGGAAGCCGGCGGTGAGGAAAAAGCCTACCGCGTTATGCCCATACCACCACTGCACCATGGCATCTGTCGCGCCGCCATAGGCCGAGTAGGACTTGGTCCAACTCACCGGCAGGGAGGCGTGGTTGACGATATGCAGGATGGCCACGGTGATGATAAACGCGCCGAAGAACCAGTTACCGACATAGATGTGCTTGGTCTTGCGCTTCATCACCGTGCCGAAAAACACGATGCCGTAGGCGACCCAGACAATGGCGATAAGAATAGCGATCGGCCATTCCAGCTCGGCGTATTCCTTGGAAGTGGTGTAGCCCAGCGGCAAGCTGATGGCCGCCAGCACAATCACCAATTGCCAACCCCAGAAGCAGAACGCGGCAATTTTCGGTGCGAACAGCTGTGTCTGGCAGGTGCGTTGCACCGAGTAGAAGGAGCTGGCGAACAGTGCGCAGCCGCCGAAGGCGAAGATCACCGCGTTGGTGTGCAGCGGGCGCAAGCGGCCGAAGCTGGTCCAGGGCAAGTCGAAGTTGAGTGCAGGCCAAACCAATTGGGCGGCGAGAAAAACCCCGAGCCCCATGCCGACGATGCCCCACACCACCGTCATAATGGCGAATTGGCGGACCACCTTGTAGTTATAGGCGGTACTTAAAGTAGTGTTCATGGTTCCCCATCCACGGTTCAACCCAAGCAAATGCGGCACTTGGGCTGGAGTTATAGGCAGACTAAAAAGCGAGGCAAGCATGGGCAAAGAGCACAAGGCCAGTATTGACGGGGATCAATGGGCGCAGTGTGTGCGGGAGCATGGCTGGTTGTGGGATGCCGCGACCGGGTCTATCGCGCGTGCGCCGGTGACGCTGATCCTGGCTCATGGCGCGGGTGCGCCGATGGACTCATCCTTCATGAGCGACATGGCTGCACGCCTTGCCGGGCACGGCGTGAACGTGTTGCGCTTCGAGTTCCCGTACATGGCTCAGCGCCGGTTGGACGGCGGCAAACGTCCGCCGAACCCGGCGCCGAAACTGCTGGAAGCCTGGCATCAGGTGTATGCCGAGGTGCGACGTCATGTCGCTGGGAAATTGGCGGTTGGCGGCAAGTCCATGGGCGGGCGCATGGCCAGTATTTTGGCCGATGATTTGGGCGCCGATGGGTTGGTGTGCCTGGGCTATCCGTTCTACGCGGTGGGCAAGCCGGAAAAGCCCCGGGTTGCGCATCTGGCCGGGCTGAAGACGCCGACGTTGATTGTGCAGGGTGAGCGCGATGCCTTGGGCAATCGAGCGGCGGTGGAGGGGTATGAGCTGTCGCCGAGCATCGAGGTGATGTGGCTGGTGGCGGGCGATCATGACTTGAAGCCGTTGAAGGCGTCGGGGTTTAGTCATGAGCAGCATGTGGAGGCTGCGGCGGTGAAAGTCGCTGAGTTTCTGGGTGCCTGTTAGGGCCCCTTCGCGAGCAAGCCCGCTCCCACATTTTGACCATGTTCATTCAGAACAACGCGGTCAAATGTGGGAGCTGGCTTGCCTGCGATAGCGGTCTACCGGTTGAAACGCTCTACCAGCGAATACTGGGTATTGGCGGTATGCGTCAACTCTTCACTCAACTGAGCCGAGTTCATCGCCTGTTCCGAGGTCTGATCCGCCAACAGCGCAATCGTGCTGATGTTGCGGCTGATCTCTTCGGCCACCGCGCTTTGTTCCTCGGTGGCAGCGGCGATCTGGGTGGTCATGTCGGTGATATTGGCCACGGCCTCACTGATGCCCACCAACGCCTGATCCGCCTCCATCACCCGCGCCACACCTTCTTCGGCCTGGCGATGCCCGGCGTCCATGGTTTGCACCGCAGCGGCGGCGGTCTGCTGCAGCTTGGCGATCAGGGCATGGATCTGCCCGGTGGACTCAGCGGTGCGCTGTGCCAGTTGACGGACTTCGTCGGCCACCACCGCAAAACCGCGGCCCATCTCACCGGCCCGCGCCGCTTCGATGGCGGCGTTCAGCGCCAGCAGGTTGGTTTGGTCGGCGATGCCTTTGATCACATCGACTACGCCGCCGATTTCATCGCTGTCCTTGGCCAATTGCGTAACGGTCACACCGGTTTCGCCCACGGCGACCGACAGACGCTGAATCGCCTCGCGGGTTTCCCCGGCGATGTCGCGGCCGCGACCGGTCAGGCGATTGGCTTCCTGAGTGGCGTCGGCGGTGCGCTGCACATGGCTGGCGACTTCCTGGGTGGTCGCCGCCATCTGGTTGACTGCGGTGGCCACCTGTTCGGTTTCTACACGCTGACGTTCCAGGCCGCTGGAGCTGTTGTGCGCCAGGGTGTTGGACTGCGCCGCCTGGTCGTTAAGGTGCTCGGCAGTGTCCTGCAAACGTGTAAGGCACGTCTTCAAACGCGCCTCCTGGCTGAGGATCGACATCTCCAGCCGCGCTTGTGCGCCACGGCTGTCGGTGTACATCTGCGCGATCAACGGGTCGGAAGTGGTCTGCTCAGCCAGGCGCAACAAGCGCTTGAGGCCGCGCTGCTGCCAGCTCAGGCCCAGCAGGCCCAGCGGCACCGACAAACCCGCCGCAAGGGCAAAGCCCCAGTGGGAGTTGAGCGAAGCACCGATCATGAAGCTCAACTGGCTGACCAGAATAAACGGCAGCCAGTCTTGCAGCACCGGCAGCCATTTGTCCCGCTGAGGCACGGCCGACTTGCCCTGGTTGATGCGTTGATAGAGCGCTTCGGCCCGTCGGATCTGCTCGGCGGTGGGCTTGATGCGCACCGATTCGTAGCCGATCACCTGGTTGCCATCGAAGACCGGCGTCACGTAGGCGTTAACCCAGTAGTGATCGCCCGTCTTGCAGCGGTTCTTAACGATGCCCATCCATGGCAAGCCTTGTTTGAGCGTGGACCACATGTGCGCGAACACGGCCGGTGGCACATCCGGGTGACGGACCAGGTTGTGCGGGGCACGGATAAGCTCGTCGCGAGTGAACCCACTGATTTCGACGAAGGCGTCGTTGCAGTAGGTAATCACGCCTTTGGCGTCTGTGGTGGAGATCAACCGTTGCTGAGCGGGGAAGGTACGTTCGCGCTGGGTAACGGGTTGGTTATTACGCATGATTGTTCAATCCGCAAGGCTTTCATGGGTTGTCGGCCATTGCGGGCATTTATTTAACTTATTTTTGCAACAATCAGCCCGCCAGCATCGGGTAGGTAAACAACCCGAAGTGAAGCAGATTCAAGCCAAAATGCGTGGCGATTGCTGCACCCAAGCCGCCAAAGCGATAGGCCAGCCCATAACCGACGCCTGCGATGCTCGCCAGCAGCACCCAATGCCAGCCTGCGCCCAGGTGCACCAGGCCGAATAACAGCGCGGCCAATAGCAGTGCCAAGTTCTCGCCGTAGGGCAGGTGTTTGAAGCGTTGGCTCAGGCCGCCCTGGATATAGCCACGAAACAGCGCCTCTTCGACCAGGGTCACCAGCAGCAGGTTATTCAGCACCCACAGCCACGCCTGTTCCGGCCATTTGGGTGCCCAGCTGATCATCCCCAGCAATGCGGCGCCACCCAAGGCCGCGACCGCCGTCAGGGTCACCGCCAGGGTGGCGACATAAATCGACAGGCGCAACGAACGCCGCGCCACAATCCATGGGCAAGCGAGTAGGAGCCAGAAGCCAATCAGCGGTTTGTCCTGGTTCAGGTACATCGAGAACGGCACCGAGTCCGGTGTAAGGCGCTCGGGCGCGATGCCACGGCCGTTGTAGAAGCCCGGCAGCCAGTGCATCGCCAGGCCCAATGCCAGCACCACGAACAATCCATGCCCGAGGTAGCGCGCCCAAGGGCTGCGTTGCTGGCGTACGGCGTACCCGGCGATCAGCAGCATCGCAACGGAGACCACCGCCAGGATGCCCAATTGCCCGTAGGTCAAGGCCAGAACATAGCCAATGGAAAGAAGCACCAGGTACAGCCAGGGCAAAGCGATCATGTGAAATCCTTCAAAAAAACTGGCCGGCATTATAGCGACCGAGCTTGTTCGCAGGCATGAAAACTCTTCCACGCACAGCGCCTGGTGGAAGTGATTGCATAACTGCAAGGCGGCTGGTTATAGTCGTCGCGTCCTTATCCCTTCAAAAAAGATCAGCACATGCCAGCTTCCCTGCGCATAGCGGTAGTCGATTCAGCGGTCAACGCTGTGGTCGTGCCGTGCGGGAATAAGCAGCCTGCGCAGATCAGTCACTACCCCCCACCTGTCAGTCGCACGCCGGTGTACGCAGTCGTATCACCGCCGGGTGTTGGCATTACGGGCTGATCAGCGAATCGCTGTGCCCTGTGCCCGCCTGAAAAAAACCTACTGAGTTTCAGCCTTGGCTGAATTGGCTTTTTTGCCTGATGACAGGTGGTAACCATGTCTGTTCTTTCGAAACAATCCGTGGCCGCGGCGGCCTCGACGAGCCTGTTTGTCCTGTTGTGGAGCAGCGGGGCGATTTTCTCCAAGTGGGGTCTGGCCCATGCTTCGCCCTTTGCCTTTCTGCTGATTCGTTTTGCCATCGCCCTGGCGGGGTTGGTGGTTCTGGTGCCGATCCTCAGGTTGAAACTGCCACGTCCCGGCAAGCCCCTGCTGTATGCGGCGGCGACGGGGCTGGTGTTGCTAGGGGCGTATCAGATTTTCTATCTGCTGGCGCTGGATCTCAAAGTCACGCCAGGGGTGATGGCCACCATCATGGGCGTGCAGCCGATACTCACGGTGGTACTGGTAGAGCGTCAGCGTTCGTTAAGCCGGATGTTCGGTCTTGGGCTGGGGCTGGCGGGATTGATCATGGTGGTCTATCAGGGCATTGGAGTGTCGGGCATGTCCCTGGCCGGGATGGTGTTCGGCTTGCTGGCGCTGGCGAGCATGACGTTCGGCTCGATCATGCAAAAGCGTATCACCGACAACCCTCTCGGGACGTTGCCCGTGCAGTACCTGGCGGGGCTGCTGCTGTGTGCCGTGTTTGTGCCGTTCCAGCCTTTCCACTTTGAGCAAAGCGCCAGCTTTTACCTGCCGGTGCTGTGGATGGGGCTGGTGGTGTCGTTATTGGCGACGCTGCTGCTGTACCGTCTGATCGCGCGCGGCAATCTGGTGAATGTCACCAGTTTGTTCTATCTGGTGCCGGCGGTGACGGCGGTGATGGATTACCTGATCTTTGGCAATCGGCTCGCGCTGTTGAGCCTGCTGGGGATGGGGTTGATCATCATAGGGTTGGGGTTTGTGTTTCGTAGACGTTGAGTGTGGCGCTGAGCGCTGAATCAACCCTGACGGGAGCCCGCCAAAACGGGCGCCCGTCAGGCCTGCGATCTATTGTCGAGTGAGTGCAGTCGTCAGCGTCTGCGCCATGCTTTTCACATACTCGCGCAATTCAGGCACTGCGGTGGCTTCCCAGTCACGCGCCTGGAGGAAGGGGCCGACGTAATACAGCCAGTCTGACGGCACTGCATTGCAATCGAGCAGTGCGCCTGACGGTGCGATAGCCATACCCGTTCCGAGTGCGTCAGGCACTAACAGCCCATCTGCACGCAGGGATTTGAGCAGGGGGTCGTCCAATTGGCGAAGGTCCAGTGCCGGCGTCGTGCAATTGATCACCGCTTTGACCTCCAGATGTTCCTCGGTGCTTGCGCCACGACGACGTACCGACACGCTTACGCTCTGAGGATTGGACGCGTAGCCGACGATGCGCCCGGCCAGCAGCTTGAGCTGTCCGCTGGCAAGTTCTTCGTGCAGGCGGGCTCCCGGTTGGGGCGCGCAACGATGCCGATGGGCATCCCAGTAGGGGCGTATATGCCGCAAGAATCGCCGGCGTTCATCGAGCGGCAATGCATGCCACAACTGCAGGGTGGCAGACCTCAACCCACCGATGATGTCGCGCCAGTCTCCTCCGGTTTGGGCGTGCAGCCTGACCGCATCACGGACTGCGCGCACGTAATGACGCACCCTGCAATCGGTCAACATGTGCTGTGACAGCCCTTCGTCGTAAGCAGGATGTGCATTCAACTCACGGTGGGGCTGTGGCAGAAGGCCACGGCGTGAGACGGCCTGAATAGTGCCTTTGTGGCCCCGATCACGTAAGTCGAGCACGACATCCAGCATCGTCAACCCGCTACCGATCAGGAAGACAGGGTCATTTGCACTGATGCCATCGAGTGCGCCGGGTTGCCATGGGTCATGCACGTAGCGTGGGCTTTCGTAGAACTGTCGATATTGGGGGGCAATAGAAGGTGCTTGGCGTGCACAACTACCAATGCTCAAAACGATGGTGTCGGCCCGATAATGCTCTCCGTTATCCATCAAGAGCAGTGCACCCTGTGCATTGGGCTGGGGAACTATTTTCACCACTTCCCCAATAACTTCTTGCAGCTCGCAGCCCAGCGGTGCGCGGCAGGTTGCATCGTTAAGCAGCGCTTCCAGGTAATCGCCATACACGCGCCGCTCTACAAAGGAGCCGGGTGTAGCCGTTGGGGGTGCTGCGTTTGACGTAGTCATAAAAGCTGTCGTCTTCGCCGGCGAGGGCGTTCATTCTGCCTGCGGGCACGTTGAGTACGTGCGCGCGGGCACGGGTGCTGTAGGCGACACCCCGGGCCATAGTGCCAGGCCGGCTGATCAACAGAATTTTCAAAGGGGTGACCGGCGGGTGGCGCAATAAATGTACGGCCAGCGTCGAGCCGCAGAAGCCTGCGCCGATAATCGCGAGGGTCTTGGTATTCATTCCAGCTCCAGTTTCAACGCTGCTCATTTTTCATTTGACAAAGTTGTTCTATTGCTCTTTTTGAATAAGAGCCGATAAGTGATGTGTAGAGTCGACCGATGGATTGTATGAGCGTGATAATGAAGTGGATCGGGTTCGTCATCCAGTGCGCAACTGCGGCCATTCAGCGTTCGTTGATATAGATCAGTCGCACTCCCGATAGGCGTTGTCGACGCATCATAGCTGAATATGAACTATACCTTCCTCGGCGTTTGCAGCCCGGGCGCCTCGGATGAATAGGTTTTTCCGGTCGCTGCGTGTGGGGCAAGTCGCTGCTGTTGGGCTGATGAGTCGATGGCGCACTCACATTAGCTCGTCATGTCGGACGGGTGTGGGATTGATGCCATCCAGCTATTTAGGCAGCGTAACGTTACTAACCCCCGGTCTGGAGGCGCAACACCTCATACTAGAGCATTTGAGGGAGGCGAGGCCGTCGACCGTTGGTCACCAGTAAGATTGCTCTTACCATGTAATGCTGTAATAATTCCGACCTTATTGTGGCCTATATCCTACCTCCCTACAGGATATGTAGTACGCTCGCAAAGGGATATTGTGTCTATTTTAGCATCGCGTAGCCTTTCCAATGCTCTGCCGAACGATGTTTGCCTGGCAAACGTCGCGGTATTGATGTGCTCGTACAATGGTGAAGCGTTCCTTGCTGAACAGCTCGACTCCATTGAACGGCAGAGCCATAGCGGCTGGACATTAGTCATTTCTGATGACGGTTCCAAAGATGGTACTTCGCAGATCTTCCAGAAGTACTGCAATCGTTGGGGCAGCGACCGCTTGCGCGTCGTGGCGGGTCCTCAAAAAGGCTTTGTCGCCAATTTTCTGTCGCTCACGTGTCGCGCCGATATCCAGGCAGATTATTTTGCATGGTGCGATCAGGACGATATCTGGAATGACGAGAAGCTGCAGGTGGCCATTGAGTGGTTGCAGGCCCAGCCCTCAGATGTTCCGGCCCTTTACTGTGGCCGCACTCAACTGGTCAGTGACTCGGGTGTCACGCTTGGTTATTCGCCGCTATTCACGTTGCCTCCTCACTTCTCGAACGCGCTCGTTCAGAGCATTGCGGGCGGCAATACGATGGTGTTCAACCAGGCGGCTCGCGAGTTGATCATGGAAGCGGGGCTGGATGTCGTAGTCCCTTCTCATGATTGGTGGGCGTATCAGCTCGTCACGGGTGCGGGAGGCGTCGTTCACTACGATCCCGAGCCTAGAATGCAGTACCGCCAGCATGATGAAAATCTGATTGGCAGCAATTCCAGCTGGGCAGCTCGCCTGGTTCGGCTACGGATGATCTTTCAAGGACGTTTTTACGAGTGGAACGAACAGAACATTCGTGCACTCGAAGCCATGCAGCATCGTCTTTGCGAAGAGCATCGAACGACCCTTGCGCGCTTTAAAGGTGCGCGGAGTCAAACGTTATTTAGACGAGTGCTGGGGTTCCGGTCGGCCGGTTTATATCGGCAGACGTTCATGGGTAACCTCGGGCTAATTCTTGCAACACTACTGAAAAAGATCTGACTCAATGACTATCTTAGTAACCGGCGGTGCTGGCTTTATCGGTGCAAACTTTGTATTGGACTGGGTAGCCCAGGCGGATGAGCCGGTCATTAATCTGGATAAGCTGACGTATGCCGGCAACCTGGAGAACCTCAGCTCGCTCGAGGGTGACAAGCGCCACGTGTTCGTACAGGGCGATATCGCCGATACCCAACTGGTCCAGCGCTTGCTCGCTGAACACCAGCCGCGCGCTATCCTGAACTTCGCCGCCGAGTCGCACGTTGACCGCTCTATCCATGGCCCGGAAGACTTTATCGAGACTAACGTCGTCGGTACCTTCCGTCTGCTGGAGGCGGTGCGCGCCTACTGGAAAGGTTTGGACGCTGATGCACAGCAGTCTTTCCGTTTCCTGCATGTGTCGACTGACGAAGTCTATGGCTCCCTGGCCAAGGACGATCCTGCGTTCACCGAAACTCATCAGTACGAGCCTAACAGCCCTTACTCGGCGAGCAAGGCTGCGAGCGACCACCTGGTACGTGCCTACCACCATACCTATGGCTTGCCGGTACTGACGACCAATTGCTCGAACAACTACGGCCCGTACCATTTCCCGGAAAAATTGATTCCGTTGATGATCGTCAACGCACTGGCAGGCAAAGCACTGCCGGTGTACGGCGACGGTCAGCAAATTCGTGACTGGTTGTACGTAAAAGACCACTGCAGCGCTATCCGTCGTGTACTGGAAGCTGGCACTGTGGGTGAGGTCTATAACGTGGGCGGCTGGAACGAAAAGCCAAACCTGGACATCGTCCACACCGTTTGCGCCTTGCTCGATGAACTGCGCCCTCAAGCGGATGGCAAGCCTTACAGCGACCAGATCGCTTACGTGACGGATCGCCCTGGCCATGACCGCCGTTATGCCATCGACGCACGCAAACTGGAGCGTGAGTTGGGTTGGAAACCGGCCGAGACATTCGAGACTGGTATTCGCAAGACCGTGGAGTGGTACCTGGACAATCAGGATTGGGTGAGCAATATCCAATCGGGTTCGTACCGCGAGTGGGTAGAAAAGAACTACGCCGAGCGTTCGGCATGAGGATCCTTCTACTTGGCAAAAATGGCCAAGTGGGATGGGAGCTTCAACGCAGCTTGGCCCCTTTGGGCCAAGTGCTTGCGCTCGACTCGAAAAGCCAGGACTACTGCGGCGACCTGAACGATCTGCAGGGCTTGGCCGCGACTGTGCAGCGGTTTGCGCCTGACGTCATCGTCAACGCCGCCGCTTACACCGCCGTCGACAAAGCCGAAAGCGAGCCCGCCCAGGCCCTGCGTGTCAACGCAGAAGCCCCGGCGGTACTGGCGGCCGAAGCGCTGAAGCTGAATGCCTTGCTGGTGCACTATTCCACCGACTACGTGTTCGCCGGCACCGGCGACACACCTTGGCTGGAAAGCGACCCTGTCGGCCCGCTGAGCGTCTACGGCACGACCAAGCTGCAGGGCGAGCAGGCCATTCAGGCCAGTGGCTGTGCGCACCTGATCTTGCGTACCAGCTGGGTTTACGCAGCACGCGGTAACAACTTCGCCAAGACCATGCTGCGCCTGGCCATCGAGCGTGACAGCCTGAACGTGATTGACGACCAGTTCGGCACGCCCACCGGGGCGGACCTGCTGGCCGACGTCACCGCTCACGCGATCCGCATCCTGGGCTCAAACCCGCAGTTGAGCGGGGTGTATCACCTCGCGGCTGCGGGCGAGACCACCTGGCACCGCTATGCCCGCTTTGTGCTCGAACAGGCGCAAGCGGCGGGTGTGCAGCTCAAGGTCGAACCGGCCAACGTGGGCGCGATCACCACCGCGGCCTACCCGACGCCGGCCAAGCGCCCTGGCAACTCCCGACTCAACACTCAAAAACTGCAGAATGCCTTCTCACTGCGCCTGCCTGAATGGCAGGACGGCGTGGCACGGATGCTTAAAGAAATTCTAGAGAAATGACCATGCTTAAACGTAAAGGAATCATTTTGGCCGGTGGTTCGGGCACACGCCTGCACCCTGCAACCTTGGCAATCTCCAAGCAATTGCTGCCGGTTTACGACAAGCCAATGATCTACTACCCGCTGACCACGCTGATGCTGGCGGGTATTCGCGACATCCTGATCATTTCCACGCCGCAGGACACCCCGCGCTTTGAGCAGCTTTTAGGTGATGGCAGCAAGTGGGGCTTGAACATTTCGTATGCCGTGCAGGCTTCACCGGATGGCTTGGCGCAGGCGTTCATCATTGGCGAAGATTTCATCGGTAATCATTTGTCTGCCCTAGTGCTGGGTGACAATATTTATCACGGTCATCATTTTGATCAGTTGCTCAAAAGTGCAATGGTCCGCGAGGAAGGCGCGAGCGTCTTTGCTTATCACGTGAACGATCCGGAGCGCTATGGCGTGGTGGAGTTCGATAAGCAGGGCAAGGCAATGAGCCTGGAAGAGAAACCGCTCAAGCCGAAATCGAACTATGCGGTCACTGGGCTGTATTTCTATGATCAGCAGGTAGTTGATATTGCCAAAAGTATCATACCTTCGCCTCGTGGCGAGCTGGAGATCACAGACCTCAATCGCGTTTACATGGAGCGAGGCAGTCTTTCTGTCGAGATCATGGGGCGGGGTTATGCTTGGCTGGATACCGGTACTCACGAGTCTCTTCTTGAAGCAAGTCACTTTATCGCCACTCTGGAGCATCGACAGGGTCTTAAAGTTGCCTGCCCTGAAGAAATTGCGTTCCGTCAGAAGTGGATCGATGCTGAGCAACTGGAGCGTCTGGCGGCACCACTGGCCAAAAACGGTTACGGGCAATACCTCAAGCGGCTGTTGAGCGAGACCATTTACTAATGAAAGCAACGCCGTTAGCTATTGCTGAAGTAGTGCTATTCGAACCCAAGGTATTCGGCGACGATCGGGGGTTTTTCTTCGAAAGCTTCAACCACCAACAGTTTGAAAGTGCTATCGGTCGTACTGTGCAATTTGTTCAGGACAACCATTCGCGATCGGCAAAGGGTGTGTTACGCGGGCTGCATTACCAAATCCAACAGGCTCAAGGGAAGTTGGTGCGTGTGGTTCAAGGTGAAGTATTTGATGTGGCTGTGGATATTCGTCGTAGCTCCGCGACTTTCGGCAAATGGGTAGGTACCTATTTGTCTGCCGAGAACAAACACCAGCTATGGGTGCCGGAAGGCTTCGCGCATGGCTTTGTTGTGCTCTCTGAGACGGCGGAGTTTCTCTATAAAACCACGGATTACTACGCTCCTGAATATGAGCGTAGTATTCGTTGGAATGATCCCTCGCTGGCTATTGATTGGCCATTTGAGGGGGATGTTATATTGGCTGCAAAGGATGCAAGTGCCAAGTTCATCGCAGATGCTGAGGTGTTTGAATAAGGATAGGCAATTGTCAAAGGAGAGGCGAGTGGGCGTAATTTAAGGTGATTTCATTCTGTTTCAGAATGAAAGATTAGGTTTTAGCCACTCTTCTTTCCGATCCGGCGCCGCAGGTCGATTTGCAATAAGCAAACATTCAACACGCCTTTCGTTCTCAATCCTTACAGTTCAATGATATGCTGTCTTGTTGTATTTAAGCGGACGCGATGGCTACTAAATAGGCCAAAAAAACCTTACACAACATTATTCATGTTGTTGTGCAGGATTGCAGCTTATTTGATAGTCTGCTTTGTTACGTAGGGCAGGATGTTAGGACGCATGCGGTGAAATGCTCTTGTAACGCTTAGAAGGGGAGTGTACTTGAGTTTAAGTATACCCTCTTCCTTGGCGGAGGTCTGGTCAGCGATCGCGCGGAAGTAAAAAGCAAAGCGAGGTGTGCGGACTGGTTATTGCCGAAGACACGCTGTTGATATCACTAGCCTTTTTCCACCCCAAACCGATGGTCTTTCGACGATCTCATTCAATGTGTTTACATCTTGAAAGTTGGCAATGCCAATTGGAACTGTGTTTTTCAGATTAGCCTCCCTAACAGTTATCTTGTTCATCCACGAAAACCCCTTCGCGTGTGATGTGCTGGATCTATCAATCACGATATCCCCTACCACGGCGATAATATTTCCCCTTTCATCGTTAAGGTGGATACCCAAGTGACGATTGAGAGAGATATCGTCGCGGGTCGTAAAGTAAAGTTGAGAGTGATCAAGCCGTCTTTAGGCGCGGACGAGGTGATGTCGGTCAAGCTAATACCGTTTGCGAAACGGTTAGTGGGAATTACGCTCCCTGCGCTCTCAATGGGGTTTTGTGGGCGACTAATGCCGACGACTGTGCTTGGTTGGTAATTAGAGGCCACGGTAGACCCTACAACGAGAACAATCAGGATTGGCCACTGCGGGGCACGATAAAGTTTCTTGATAGCAATGCGTGGCTTTTTGTCCCACCAGTTGACGATCAGACGTCTGCACGGGTCTTCACAGTCAAGTGTAAGGCGGCGGCGCTTGTAATGCAGATAAGCCAGAAGATGGGCATCCCCAGGTTAACCCCTTGAATAAGGGGGCGTTCAAGCTTGCCAAGTTAAAGAAGATCATGTGTACGAGATAGAGTGCAAAGCTGATCTCACCCAAAAACACTTGCGGTCGGGTTGATAACAGCCTCGCCACAGGGCTTCGGCTAGATGTAGTGGTCAACTAATCCCGGACACGACGTTAAGTTTTTCTTCGGCCCGAGCTGGCGCCAGCCCACCGTTGAATTGATGGGGTCGAATCCAGTTGTACTGATGCATCAAGAAATGGCTGATATCGCGCTGGGCTTCTTGAGCAGTTCTGTAGCCCACGGTCGGTATCCATTCAGTTTTCAAGCTGCGGAACACGCGCTCCATCGGCGCGTTGTCCCAGCAATTTCCTCGACGACTCATGCTCTGACGCATGCGATAACGCCACAACCGCTGGCGAAAGAGTCGGCTTGCATATTGCGATCCTTGGTCCGAGTGGAATAGCAGATCCGAAGGCCTGCCACGCTGCTCGTAGGCCATATCCAACGCTTTGATCACAAGCTCAGCGTCTGGCTTTTCCGACGGCGCCCAACCCACGATCCGACGCGTGCAAAGATCCAGGACGACAGCCAGGTAATGCCACTTTCCTTGCGCCCAAATGTAGGTGATATCGCCGCACCAGACTTGATTGGGCGCTGGCACATCGAACTCGCGGTTCAATGTGTTCGGGATATCGAGTCTTTCTACTGTTGCTCGTTTGTAGGCATGGGAGCCGGGTTGTTTGCTGACTAAATCAAGCTCGCGCATCAAGCTACGCACTTTGAATCGACCGAGTTGCTCACCGTCTTCACGCATCAGCGACAGGATGCTGCGACTGCCCGCAGAGCTACGACTTTGCGAGAGCAGCTCACTGACGTGACTACGCAATCGAAGCCGTTCAACGTCGGGCGTGCGGCGCCGCAGGCGCTGGGCGTAGTAACACGAGCGAGTGACGTCAAACACCTTGCACAGCCAATCAACCGGCTCATGGGCGCTCAACTGGTCAATCAGCGCGAACGCTCGTGATCTTCCGACATCAAGAGCGCGGTAGCCTTTTTTAGTATGGATTTCTCTCGCTCAAGCCGAGCGATTCGGGCCTCCAGTTCCTGAATCTTTTGCTGTTCCGGCGTCAGCGCCTTGCTCTGCGGGGTGATGCCTTTATGTTCTTTCTGAATCTGGTCAACCCAGCGGCGCAATGCCGACTCGCCAATGCCGAGTGAACGGCTGGCTTCGATGTAGCTGTAGTTTTGTTTGAGCACGAGATCAGCAGCCTCGCGCTTGAATTCAGGAGCAAAGGAACGGCGTTGTTTGGTCATCTGACACCTCGATCTGGCGAGCATTCTCGCCTAAATGGGTGTCCGGTTTCATTAGACCACTACAGTAGCCGCTTTCTCGGGCTCAGGGCGACAAAGACAAAAATCACATAGAAGAATGCTTTGGTGGAAATGCTCCTGGCCACGCCGTTAAATAAGAGCACGTAAGGCGCGGTAAAGGTCCAAGACTATAACAATGTCACGTTGGCCAACAGTTTAAGCATTGCCCCCCGGGGCAGAAAACTCCATGGAAATTCTAGGCGTTATAAGCAGCATCCATAACAGCAGGGCTGCAATATGCAGAGGCCAAATACGAGTAAACCTCGAGACTATGAACCGCTTTGCCGAATCCCAATCCGGCAGGCTCTCGTAGTTGTAGGCTAAGATGAAGCTACTCAACGTGAAAAAAAACGAGACGCCCTGAGAAAGGGAGAAATTATTGGCTATGCCAAAGGAGCCGAATAGCGGATGGCTATGACCCAATACGATCATCGCCGCCGCGAAAAATCGTAAGGATGTTAAGGCGTCAAGCTTTTTTCATTGTGTTCCATCACATGGCCTATCAATAAAAATGACGAAAATAACTTGGTGCTGGCGCACCGCCCGCTTTACGTTCTAAGTAGCCATCCTTTTAAGGATACGCATGTAGGCGGCTGCAAATTGTATACCATCAACCCGCCCACTCCTGACCTATCGCTGATGCCGCGTATTTCTCGCGAGAGTTAGACTGACTCAGGAGAGGGCGCATTTTTCAGCCAGTTTTAGGTTTATTTTCCATTTGCTCTAAGTACCACGCAATAGTTCTGGTAAGGCCACCTGTCAGATTGTGTTGAGTAGACCAGCCCAATTCCTGTTCGGCTAGGCTGCAGTCCAACACGTTCATGGGTACGTCGAAGGGGCGACCGGGTTTGTACGTGCGCTCAATCGGTTTGTTGACGATTTTCTCAATAACATTAATAAGCTCATTCAACGAAGTGCCGGTGCCGGAACCCAAATTGAAAACTTGTTGTTTACCGGTATAACGCAGTGCTTTGACGAAAGCGTCGGCGAGATCTTTGATATAAATATAATCACGGGTCACGCTGCCGTCACCCCATATCTCGATGGGATTGTTGGCTACCGCACGATTGATAAAGGCAGCTACTGCGCCTTGGGCGGTCTCGATACGCTGACGCTCTCCATATGGATTGGCAACCCGCAAGGTAATAGGCTCGATGCCGTGAAGTTGGCTATAGAGATATAAATATTTTTCGATAGTCAGCTTGCTGATACCGTAAGACACTTCCGGTTCAGTGGGGTGGGTCTCAGGAATCGGCATCTGATGTGGACGACCGTAAACAGTTCCGCCCGACGAGATAAACACAATTTTCTTGATGTTAAGCTCAACCATGGAGTCGAGCATATTCAAGGTGCTGACGACATTGGTTTGAATGTCGTAAATGGTATCTTCGTTGGAAGACTTGGGCAGGGTGGTGGATACCAGATGAAGTATCCCGTCGGTGCCCTCCATGGCACTGTGAAGATTGTGCTTGCTCTGGAAGTCACCGGTGATCCACTCAACCGATTCGTCGTCCTTAAATTTGCGGTAAGGCTCCACACGGGGGCGCTCAAAAATACGCAGGCTGTGCCCTTCTTTCAGCAGTTGATCCGCGATTGTGGAACCAATAAAACCGCCGCCACCAAAAATTACATATTTCATAAAATCTCCGTTTTTTCATGAGGCCTTTTAATCAGCCCTATATACGCTTTGTCCAGAGCCTTGGCGTATATTTTTAAGGTAGAGCCTGCAACTCTTGGCGTTCGATGTAGGCCAGTGGTTCCAGACTTGAATGCGTTGAGATGGTTTTTCAGCACCTGAGCGAGTGCATGACTGTTACCTGCTGGAAACAATTCAACGGCGTCTTCGCTATTGAGGTACTCCGTGATGCCGGTGACGTCACTGGCGATCACAGGAAGGCCACTTGCTAAGGCATTCAGGAGCACCAAGGGTGCGTTTTCTCTCCAAATTGATGGGATGACAAGAGCGTCGAGATCGGCCATGACGTCACCGATCAAATCGGGAGCGAAGGTGCCGACGAAATGAACCCGCTCGTCTTCTGCGCACTGTGCCCGTAGTGAAGCTACATAGTCTGGATAATGTTCGGTATCGCCGTAGATTCGGATGTCGATATTTTTGTTGTCGATCATCTTGATGGCGTCCAGCAACACATGGCAACCTTTATGGGTTATTAGCGTGCCTATAAAGCCAATGGTGTAGCTGCCTGACTTCGAGTGCTCCCTGAGTATCAGTTCCTGCGTAATGACAGGAGGTTCGACCGCGTACTTAAGCGGCTGTATTTTTCTTCCGGAAATTTGATTGGCTTCAAGTAAGGATTTAATTGACCGCGTCGGCGGCAGGATCAAGTCTGTTTTTGATAAATAGCCAGTAATAATTGACTTTCGACTTTTTAGATCGATATACATTCTTCGATATCGAGCCAGCCTTGAAAACGGGAGATATGAGAGGATCTGGAAGAGCAAAGCAATCATCTTTGCGGGTACTATTTTTACCGAGTCCACCAACACTCTCTTATTGGTATTCATCAGAAGATGCTTCAGGCAATTTTCCGCGTGGCTGGCCGGACCATTGCACTCCGGAGTTCCCCAAGGTTTCAGCAACTGACAGGTCCTGCACGTCAGCCAATAATCGGTAGGCGTAAATACAGTGGGTATATTTCGCTTAAGGCAGGATTGCAAGCACGATAACGTGAGGTTTTTAAAATGAAAAAAATGTACTAGGTCTGGTTCAAATGACTCAAGTACCGCCTCAAACTCGGGCACGATATTTTGATTGTCATACTCATCCACGACCGTCTCGGCTGTGAATTGCCCCTGTCGATAGGGCGTCCAAATACGATGGACGGTAAAACCTTGAAACTCGTAGCTATCGCTGGAATAGAGCTGAGCTTGCGTCAGGGCGCCCGTCACCACACGCACGTCATAGCCAAGGCTACGCAGCGCTTTAGCGGTAGATAGAGTGAGCACTTCGGTGCCAGCACTGAACGTCGGAAAAAATTGATGGACGCAAAGCAGAATGCGTGGGGCGCTGGAGGGCAAGGATAAGCTGCTCATATGGCCTCGGAGGAAATCGCCATTTACGGCCCTCGCCTTGAATACGGGGTCGACGGAAGGAAAAGCATGCTGCGTGATAACGTACTTCATTTTGGCAACGGCCTGCCATCAAACCTTGGGCGGTGTTGATGGCAGTCGTCGGTTCAATAATCAGACGCCATACATGGCAAAGGTTTCCTTGGCCATCGTTTCCGGGGTCCGGTCATAATTTGTGGTAGTGGACATGCCATAGAGTGTGGCCGGCGCCAACACCAGGCTGGACAGCTTTTTATACAAGTCGTCGGCACTTCCTCTGGCAAACGCTAACCCGTTAACGCCTGGTTCGAGGAACTCGGTCATGCCCTGTACATCGGAAACGAGCACAGGGGTGTGCGTTGCCAATGCATTGAGCAATACCAGCGGGCTGTTTTCGTACCATTTTGACGGCACGACGAGCAGGTCAAGATCCTTCAGGATATCGACCATGTCACCTTTGTCAAAGGTGCCTAGGAATTCGATGTCGCCACCCGCTGCTTTCGCTTTGAGGTCAGCCATGTAGGCTGGGTCCTGATCCGCCGGACCGTATATCTTCAAGCGCGCAGAGTTTTTCGGCAGCCGTTGGAAGGCGTCTACCAACAGGTCCGTGCCCTTGTGGGGAGCGATCTGACCGATAAAGCCTATGGTCGGGACATGATCGGACGAACGCGTAGGCTTGGCCGTACGATCAATATCAATGCCGAACCAGAGTGCGTGCATAGGCACTTTTACTTCGTTGGCCAGGTAGGCTTTTTTCAGAAACGCCGTAGGCGCGACGGCCCCTTTGTAGCCCTGGTTATAAAGCGAAATCAGTGTGTCGGGGCGGCGTGCAATGTCTTCAATAGTGCCGTCAATTTCACCATTTTTGAGCCCTGGCATTTTGCGCAAGAACGTGGCTGAGGTCGCAATGACCTTTGCTGCCGTGGCTGATTTGGCATACCCCATCCAGCCCCCAACCTTGCCGCGAGCAGCTTCTTTTATGTAGCAGGCGACACAGTTGGATCGGCTCCGGGACGGGCCCGCGCAGAGCGCGCCATCTGCGGCTTCCAGTTTATTGTTGAGGCAAAAACCAAAGAAGTCGGTGAATGTGGCGTAAGTCGGAATACCCAGTGCCGTTGTCGCTTCGAGCAGCACAGAAGTATGATTGATCAAGTGTGTGACATGCACGACATCTGGTTGCAGCTCAGACAGCAGCGACTTGAGAATTTCGCGCATTTCCGGCTGGTAGTACGTCTCTTTGATACGGCTGTGCGGAACCTTGTTCTTGTCCAGGCAGATAACCTTAATGCCCTCATACTCAAAATGAGAGAGAAGATTTTCTGTTGCGGGCTCGCCCTGAAAAATCGCGCTCACGACAGTAACGTCATGGCCCCAGGCAGCATAGTTTTTCGCCAGCTCCAAGGTATAAGTTTCCGTCCCATAGAAATGGTCGGGGAAGAAACAATGTACAAAAAAGACGATTTTCATTTTTTCTTTTCAACCATGATGTCGCTGTAAATATTTTGATAACCCTTAATCATTGCTTGAATAGAGAAATTATTCTGGGCTCGTTTTCTGTGAAGTTCAGCGATTTTCAGGCGACGAGGATCATCTTCAAGCAACGACACAATGATATCGGACAGCGCATCAGAGTTGCCTGGCGGTGCGAGCAGAGAATCGTCTTCAACGATTTCTCCAATAGCGCCGATATCGAAGCCCACCACCGGCACACGCATGTTCATCGCGAACGGGCTGACCTGGCCGAAGCTTTCCTTCCAGACGGGGGCGACGAAAATCTTCATGCGGTCGTAAATGGCAGGCAGGGTGTCGTAAGGCACGTAACCGGTGAACTCAAAGTTTTCCGCAACACCGGCCTCTTCGGTAGCCTTCATAAAAGGCTCCATCAGGCTGCCTCCACCCACGATCAATACTTTGATCGATGGCTTTTTCTGGGCGGCGAGAATGAAAGGCATAATGGATTCGGAGTTGAGTTTGTCGCCCTCAAGGCGGTAAACCATACCGATACAGTCTTCCTTGGGCTTGCGGCTATTACGCGACTGGAACATGGCGAAGTCAGAGCCGGGGTAAACCGTGAGGTGGTTGGATTGATCTTTCCCGAATACACGTCTTACGTAATCGCTGACGTACACGTAGCGTTTGATCGCTTCCGAATAGTAGGGTGCAACCGGGGTGTTGATGTTTTGAATGACAGGGATGCCCATCACCTCGGCCGCCTGTACCGCCTTCGCATACCATGGCTCATCACAGTCACCCCAATAGTGCATGTGGATAAAGTCTGGTTGAGTGTCTTTAAAAAGTTTTACGAACGGTGCTTCATCGTCGGGGAAGCGAACTTCTTCAACGGGGATTCCAACATATGCCGCTGGTTGAGGGGCGTAGCTGGTGACTATCCTCTGGTCGTACTTTCCGCCCAGATATTCATAAATATCGACTACTAATCGTGATGAGCCGCCGGTCATAAAGTTAGCAATGACATGCACCACAACCGGCCGGGCCGCGGCCAGTTTCTTCGGCTGTTTTACCAGATAGCCGGTCTCAGGAGTCGTACTGACGGCGGTACCCCCTTGTTGATTACGCAACCGGCGTACCGCTGGGAGCAGTGCAACACGCAGTCGGTTTCTCAGTGCGGACGGCATGACCAGACTACCACTCAGGTAGATGATTTTGGCTATACCTCGTAGTGATACGGGGCGTGCCGCGATCGCATCACGCCAGCGCAGCAGTCGAGTTTGGCGCAATTGGTTAAAGCGAGATTTTTCTTGCTCGATCGCATGAGACCAATTTTTTTGTTCTTCCGATAATTGCACTGCGGACCGTTCCAGCTGTTCCTTCAGTAGGTTGATGACATTATCCTTTTCGTTAATCGCCGCGTTGAGACGATTAACTTCCGTGCTCAGCTCATCTAGCTGAGAGTCATTCTGGCGGATTTGCAAATTGGCCTCGAAAATTTCCTGGTGGGTGTTGGCAAGCAATGAGTCTTTTTCCAAGAGCATGAGGTTAAGCTGTTCAACCTCCAGCCCTTGTTCGCTCAATTGGTGTTCCTTATCCTCGCAATGAGCGTTGAGCCGGGATATTTCCCGACCGGTCTCATTGAGTAGCAAGTCTTTTTCGACAATCGCCAAATTCAAGCGGTTTAGCTCAAGCGCCAGCTCGCCAAGGTGATTGCCTTTTTGCTCATACTGTTCGTTAAGGTTGGAAAGGGCTTCGCCCAGCTCGCTGAGGCGCGAATCTTTCTCTGTCATCATCAGTTGCAGACGGTGTACCTCTGCGCCGAGTTCGCCTAGCTGAGTGCTTTTTAATTCACTCTGTTTACTGAAAACAACGATTTCGCTACCCAATTCACTGAGGTGTAAGTCTTTCTCTGTAATCATCAGTTGCAGGCGGTGCACCTCGGTGCCGAGTTCGCCTAGCTGGGTGTTTTTTAATTCATACTGTTCACTGAAGCTGGCAAATTCGTTGCCCAGTTCACTGAGCTGAGAGTCTTTCTCTGTAATCATCAGTTGCAGGCGGTGCACCTCGGTGCCGAGTTCGCCTAGCTGGATGTTTTTTAATTCATACTGTTCATTGAAGCTGGCAATTTCATTGCCCAGTTCATTGAGACGAGAGTCTTTCTCTGTAATCATCGATTGTAGGCGGTGCACCTCAGTGCCAAGTTCGTATAGCTGGGTGCTTTTTAATTCACTTTGTTCACTGAAAAGAGCAATCTCACTGCCCAGCTCATTGAGGTAAGCGTCTTTTTCGGTCAACAGCAGGTTCAGACGATTGATCTCGACGCCCAGCTCATTGAGCTTGGATTCCTTGTGACTGGTGGTTGAACTTAGCGAAGCAATTTCCTGACCAACTTCATTCAGGCGCAGGTCTTTTTCAACAATAACATGATCCAGGTGGTTGAGTTTTTGACCGATCTCATTCAGCAGGCCGTTTTTAGCCTCGATCAATAAATTCAATCTTTGCAGTTCCAGACCAGATTGGTTGAGTTTCTGGTCTTTTTCTACGGTGTGGCTATAAAACGCGTTAACTTCACGCTTCGCCATTTCAGACACTTCACCTATTAAAATGTCTTTGTTAATCAGGAGCTTATTCAGTCGATCAATTTCAACGCGCATTTTATCGAGCTGGCGCAGCTGCGAGATCCGGTCGCGTTGTAGTTGGTGCCACCATTGTGGAGTTTTCTGCTCGGCATTTTCTACGTACCTCAAGGCATACGCGCAGGAGGTTGCATACTCAACGATAGCGCCTAGTTCATACAGGCCAAAGTCGCTTGGGTTTTCCAGCGATCCATAGGCGGCTTTCCAATCGAGTTTCAATGCCACTTCGGCTGCGATTAAGCCTTGTTGCCAGTAGTCAATAGCGGCCTGAGTGTGAGAGCGGCCGGACTCTATCAGTCCGAGATTCAAGAATGCATGAATCTGTTTGGTGATGAGCGTTGGGCTGTAATCGGCACAGTTGAAGGCGGTGCAGGCTACGTAATAAGAGATAGCTTTTTCGCTCTCACCGTATTTTTGCCAGAGCTGCGCAAGCAGATAGCAAAGGGAGACCTGCCATCTTAGTTGCTGAGGCGTTGAAGCAGTCGCGTTCAGATAAGGCTGGCATTGCCCTTCAAAGAGCTCAACATCAAGCCAGCCACATTCAGCGCTGGCGTATAGCTGATAACCCGACACGCATAGCGCCGCGCCCTGGTCTGGTGTGGTCGCTGGGGCCTCCAGTGCTACCTGCTGGCTGAGGGCGCTGAGCAGTTGGGCATTACTGATGCGATGCCCGATCGTGACCATACCTTTGACCAGCCAAGGGTTGTCGTATTCTTCGAATCGCGTTACGTGCCATTCCGGGTTCTCCGGATATTGGTCATAGGTTGTTTCCGTGTAAGGCACATCAGCGCCTTTACTCGGTGCTTTCATTCCGACCAGCAAGCACCACTCGCATTCTGGGTCGTCTGTGGCGAGTGCGTCGACGCTGGTTTGGAAAAGTTGGCGTGTGCCCACCGCCCATTGTTTGTTTTTCTTATATTGATCGGCTGTTTGCCCGAACGCAGCCTCCACCAAAAAGTGCTGTTGTGTTTCCTGGAGGATTTTTTCCCATGTGTAGACATGAAAGTGAAAGGGGTTGGGGTCTTCTCCGGTCTCATCGGACCAGTCCCTGGGAACGGACAACACGATGCGCCCCGCGGGCGTAAGCACCCTGTGGAACTCTGCCATCAAGGCTTTCGGATCCTGTACGTGCTCCAAGGTTTCAAAAGACGTGACCAGGTCGATCGAGTTGTCAGGGATATCAAAGAGTGCTTCTGGAAGCCACCCTTCTTTGAAACTCAGGTGGGTCGACTGCGATGCGAAGTTTAGCTTGGCGTATTCAATAGCGTATTCGCTGCCGTCAATACCCAATACGCTAGCGGCATCAGAGCACTTGCGTAAAAGGTAGGAGCCGTAACCCAGCCCGCATGCAGCGTCGAGCACGCGATCGCCCGGACGTATATAGCGGCTGGCTAAAACGTAGCGAATGATATGAGCATCAGAGCGACTACCTGGCTCACGGGTCATATCCATGTGCAAGTCGCGCTCTTCGACCAGCGCAGTCAGTGGGTACTTAAGTGCGGCCTCGGTGGGGATTTTCTCCAGCGGGATGGCGACCTTGCCTTGTTCCTCTTGAAGCGCCTGGTAGTCGTTTACTCTGTAGTAAGCCGCGTGCTTACGCATTCCGGCTTGAAAAAACTGAGCTTCACAGTATTTGCGGAACGCAGAAGCCTGCGAGGGTTCTGGATGGTCCAGATACAAAAACACGTTAGCATTGGAGACGCGAATAATCTCTTCTATAAAGCGCGTCTCCAGAACACCCGGTTGAGGGAGTTCGGTGACCAAAACAGTGTTGAACTGGTTATTGGCGAACGGAAACTGCTCACCCTCAAGCTGTTGAAAGCGACCGTTTAGCCGGTGTGCACAATAGTCAGTTCGGGCGGGATCCATTCCCAGGCTGATGACTTGAATACCACTGGCCAAAAAATACTGAATAAGGGGTAGGTCAGAAAGACCTATATGCAAAAGCGGGCCGTTACCGCAACTCCCAAGCAACTGCTCGGCAACTTTGGATATTTCATCGGACGACATGAAAATGGGTGCGCAGGTTGAGCTGTATTCAATAAGATCAGCAGAATTCAAAGTCATCTGTTCAACCCTTAATCGAAATGGCTTTCATGCGGAGGTCCATTACACCGCCAAAATGGTATTCACGAGGCTTGGTCGCAATCGAGAAAAAAGCAGCCTCATCGCGCCAGTGAATGATGCGCTGTTCTGCGTAATAAGGTTTACCTTCGTGGGAAATGGCCGCCTGCACCTCATAAAGGTTTACACCAAGGCTGCAGACAAATTCGAAATCTACGGTGAATGTTTCGCCCGCGGAGAAACTTTTACCCCAAAAGTGCTCGCCCTCGCAGAGTTTCGCATCAATAGCCATGTCCTGATTCAACGTGCCCCAGGAGTAAATTTTCACGCCTTCTTTGTTGCGCAGCCGAATACCGACGTTGAGATTGCTAAGGTCTGAGTGACTGACGCACTCTACGCGCAGTACTGCGGTCTCGGTAGGGTAGAAAACTTGTTTCTCTGCGCCGTCCGTGTCAAGCACTTTGACCGAAATGACTTCTGCGTCGAAATTGCCGAATGAGAACTTGTCAGGGGCTTTGCCTTTGACGGAGGGCGCTGCCTGAGTCTTGTTTGAAACAACTTTCGTCAGGTGCGCAAGGTAGGCACTTTCTTGGGCGTGCAGGTCTCTCCGGTAATCCAGAATGACTTCTGCCGAAGGCCCAGCGCTTTGAATTCTGCCATTGGACAGGAAAATTGCGCGCTGGGTGAGTGTGCGCACCGACTCCTCATCATGAGATACAAAAAGCAGAGTAGTGCCACTGCTGGTCAGCATTTCGATGCGTTCGTAACAACGTTTCTGAAAGAGGGCGTCACCGACGGCAAGCGCTTCATCGACGATCAGGATATCCGGTTTCAGGTTAGCCTGTACGGAAAACGCCAGCCTAACGAACATGCCACTGGAGTACGTTTTTACGGGCTGATCGATAAACGTACCGATATCTGCGAAAGAAAGAATGTCATCCATCAATTCATCGGTTTGTTGGCGGTTCAAGCCGTGAATAGCACAATTGAGGTAAACGTTTTCACGACCGCTGAAGTCTGGATTGAAGCCAGACCCGAGTTCCAGCAAAGCGGCAATCCTTCCGTTCACATTTACTGTGCCAGAGGTGGGGGTTAACGTTCCGCAAATAATTTGTAGCAGCGTTGATTTGCCTGAACCATTCTTGCCAATGATGCCGACCGATTCGCCGCGTGCGATTTCAAAGTTAATATCGTTAAGCGCCCAAAATTCTTTGTGCGCCTTCAACGAGGGGAGAAACATTTGCAACAGACGATCTTGAGCTTTTTCATACATATTGAAACGCTTGGACAGACCGCTGACACTGATAGCAACATCGTTAGAGTACATCTGCGAAACCTGCACGAGTTTTTTGAAAGAAGGCGTAGCCCAAGGCGCAAGTGATAACTCCAATCCCGAAGCTTATTGCCAAGCTGTGCCAGTCTGGTAGTTGTCCAAATAGCAAGGTCGCTCTTCCGTTTTCAATAATGGCTGTCAGTGGGTTCAGATATAGCCAGCCTTGATACTGTTCAGGCAGTGCCGATGTAGGGTAAAAAACCGGCGACAAAAAGAGTAGCGCCGTCACTGCCATGCCGGTAATTTGACCGATGTCTCTGATATAAGTGCCGAGTGCAGCCAGTAGCCATGAGATGCCCATCATCATAAATACCAGCGGTATTATAATTATTGGGAAGTAGAGCACCGTCAGCGGGACTGTGTGGTTGAAAAAAAGCTGAGTGGCGAGTAGTACGCTTAGGCTAACTGTAAAGTGAAACAAGGCATTCAGTACTGAGGTCATAGTAAGCACTTCAATAGGGAATACTACTTTTTTGACATAGTTGACGTTGCTCAGGATCAGCTTGGGTGCCGAGTTGATGCATTCTGCACAGAAGCCATGGATGATCAGTCCGGCGAATAGCACGAGCGCGAAGTCGACTTTTGACTCAGAGCCCAAGCCAGCGCCCCAGCGTGCCTTGAAGACCGTCGAAAATACAAATGTATAAATGGTGAGTAGCAGAAGCGGGTTGATAAATGACCACGCCACGCCCATGACGGAGCCACGATAGCGCGAGGAAATCTCTCGTTGGGTCAATTGGAATATCAATTGACGATGTCTAAAGCCACTTTTCAGCATCTGCCAAGGGGAAAGTGGTTGAGCGGTATGCATTTCCATTAGTTGATTCTAACCTGATGTAAATTTAGAGCGTATTGCTGAATACGGTCATTAATAGAATAGGATTGACCATCGTCCACTACTACTTGTTCAATAAAAACGGTATCGGGTATTTGAATGGACGGCGCTTTCATAGCAGATGCTTTCTCTTCATCCGGGAAAATTGGGCTTTGAGCAGGGATTCAGCAATTAAGAATGAAAAGCGGGTGCAGAGGAGCGTGCGTCCCATAAATTGACCTTTGTCGAGTGCCAAAGGGAGGGGCGATGACCTCTGCAGGCGTCTGATTGGGCCCTTTGACGCTGCCTCTCCAGATCTTGACGTTATGGCGTTCATCGAGATTTTTTTGCTTTGGCGGACTCATTCAGACGTTGCTCGGTCGTGTCAAAAAGCGGTACCGATGTCGGCTAAAGCTTCAAAGCGTAGAGTTTAGCTTTATTGGCATTATGGGACTAGCGATAATTTCTTGTGGCCATTCGTCTGGTCCATGGGTCAGTAAGCGGAAGCGCTCGTGCCTGAATTTTTGCAACGCTAAGCATCTCGGTACACGCAAACCTCAGCGGAGATGAGGCTTTGCACCCTCCGATCGATTTCGTCCACGGGCAGTCTTAAGGCCGCACCTTCCTTGGATCCACATGCTGCAGTGATCCGACAGATGGCTAGCCTGGCGACGGATAAATTCAGGCGGTTGTGTGTCAAAGGCCGGTAATAAAGCTTCTCAGGTCTCGAGATCAACGTGGCGGTGGGAATTTACTTCAACGAAGGGTGGGCAAGGAGATGCAAACGAGAGTGGGTAGCCTTTGGGGTGAGCGCGCAGGCGTTTTCGTTGCTCACTTGCCCTACCAAAGCTGGCTGTACAAAGTTATGATACCTGCCCGTCAAAATGCCGGCCTATAGAGTGTAGAGAAGGCTTTGCAAATGGTGCTTTCGAATTCATAGGACCTCTGTCCTTGAAGTAGCCGGTAGTGACTTCGGTGTTCATGCTTCGGGTTAGGCTGTTGATAGATGGTAATAGCCGCGTCAGTTGTCCGTATGGAAGGTCGTAAAGTCATCAAGCAATGGCAGCCAATTCGGTCAAATCTTTTTATGTAAGAGCCGAATTTGTTGCTATGACACTGCCTTTCCTCGGCGTGGGGTTGTTGTAATGCCCCCTGGGATAGTCGCAGCGTGCCTCCTCTATAACGTGTGTTTGTGTCCACTGAATTGTTGTATCCAACTGAATTGAAAAGGAACGTAGCATGAGCAAATTTTGGATTATTCCTGCGGTAGCGGTTGCTGCAATCGTAGCTGGCATCATTTACACGTCGACCGCTACGCAAAGCCCAGTGGGGTCCAAAACAACTGTATTCGCCGATGGTACGACCATCTCGGATCTGCGTTTCGACTCAACCGATTCGTTGGATAAGCATAAAGTTGCTGTGATGAAGGTGGCACGCGGCAAGGAAAGCGGTCTGTCGTTTGCGGTTCACTTGAATGATGACAAGCAAACTATCGCGGAAAATGTGGGTGATTTTGAGTTAGCTAAATTTTGTACGGGAACCGACGTATTGACTTGTTCCATTCCGCTCTCCCTGAGTGGTTTCGAGCACTCCAAATCGCTGGGCGTTGTCGCCTACAGTACGCCAGGCGTTCAATTGGTAGTGAAGGAAGGCCGTTCGGACTGGGATGGTCATCGCGCTATCTTCCCAACGAACTGAGATAGGGCTTGCTCGGTATACCAGGCCTGAGCACTCTACAGGAGCTGCAAATTCGTCTATTTTGAAGCACTGGTCCCAGTTTCTTTGCTGCTTAGGCCGCGATTAGAAGTGATGAGGCGGATACTGATCCGCCTCGGAACTGTTCGCGGGTAGCGATTCATTACCGCCGCCTTGATTCATCGGGTAGATGTTTCAGGTCCAAAGCAGGCGGCAATCGCTGTATTGATTCGCCCGAACTTTTATAGATCAGCTGCGATCAAGCCTGTGGAGGCTAGCTTTTTTCTTCCTTGCGTTGTCCAGCTTCCCCACCCACAACACCAACCACAACGCCCCCGCAATCAGCAGGCCGCCATATAGATGGGCCATCGACAACGGCTCATCGAGTAGCAACGCGCCCCACAACACGCCAAACGGCGGAATCATAAACGTCACGGTCATCGACTTGACCGGCCCAATGGATGACAGCAAGTGGAAGTACAGGATGTAGGCAAACGCCGTGCAAACCAGTCCCAACCCCAGCAGTGACGCCCACACCTGCCAGCCGCCCCAACTTGCTGGAGGGTGGGTGATGGCGCTGTAGGCAAAGAACGGCAGCAAAAACAGGCTAGCGCCCAGCATGCTGCCCAGCGCCGCGAGTCGGCTGTCCAGGCCGCCACGTTGATCGAGCCAGCGCCGTGCGAGGAAGCCGGCAAAGCCATAGCAGGTGGTGGCCAACAGGCAGGCTAATGCGCCCATCAATAATTCCAGATCAAACGCCACCGGCCCCGCGCGCGTCAGCACGCCTACGCCAAACAAGCCCAGGCTGACCCCGGCGATTTTCGACGGCGTCAGGCGTTCACTGAAGAACAGCCCGCCAATCAACACACCCATCAACGGCGTGGTGGCATTGAAGATCGCCGAATAACCCGCCGGTAACACTTGGGCCGCCACCGAGTACATGGTCGCGGGAATCCCGGAGTTGATCACGCCCAGCAGCAGGACGGTCTTGAATTTGCCCTGGAAGTCCCAGTTCACGCGCATCAACGTGAGGATCACCAGCAAGCCCGCCGCTGCAATCGAGACGCGAAAAAACGCCGTCGGCACCGTGCCGATTTCCGGCGCGATGATGCGCATGAACAGGAAGCTCGCGCCCCAAATGGCAGCCAGCCCCAACAGGTACAGGGTGTCGACAGGTCTCACGGAACACTCCTACATCAATAAGGCGGCGAGTGTTGCCTAGAGGCATGCCTGACACAATCGCTAATTACAGGGCAAACCGCGTGACCAGGCCATTGAGGTCCACTGCCAGGCGTGACAGCTCCTGGCTGGCCGCCGAGGTCTGGGTGGCACCGGCGGCGGTCTGGGTGGACAGGTCGCGAATGTTCACCAGGCTGCGGTCGACGTCACGGGCGACCAGCGCTTGTTGTTCGGCGGCGCTGGCAATGACCAGGTTGCGTTCGCTGATCTGCGAAATGGCGGCGGTGATTTTTTCCAGGGCGCTGCCGGCGCTATTGGCCCGTTGCAGGGTCTGGCCGGCGTGTTCAGCGCTGCTGTTGAGCGCGTCGACGGTGCCCTGGGTGCCTTGCTGGATGCCGTTGATCATCTGCTCGATTTCTTCGGTGGAATCCTGTGTGCGCTGCGCCAGGGAGCGCACCTCGTCGGCGACCACCGCAAAACCACGCCCGGCCTCGCCTGCGCGGGCAGCTTCGATGGCGGCGTTGAGCGCCAGCAGGTTGGTTTGCCCGGCGATGCCGCGAATCACTTCCAGCACTTTGCTGATGTCCTGGGCCTGGACCGCGAGGCCCTCGGCCTTGTTCGATGCACCGAGCACTTCGTCGACCAGGTTCTGGATCGCGCTGATGGTTTCGCTGATCTGGTAGTGGCCGTGCTTGCTGTCTTCGTCGGACGCCTTGGACGCCTCGGCGCTGGACACCGCATTGTTCGCCACTTCATCCACGGCTGCGCTCATCTCGTTGACGGCGGTCGCGGCCTGTTCGATTTCATCGTTCTGCGCTTGCAGGCCACGGGTGCTCTGTTCCATCACCGAGCTCATCTCTTCGGCGGCAGAGGCCAGTTGCTGCGCCGACTCGCTGATACCGCGAAGGGTGGTTTTAAGCTGGTCCTGCATGGTGGCCAGGGCCGTCAGCAATTGCGCCGGCTCGTCGCTGCCCTTCACTACAATCGGCCGGCTCAGGTCGCCACCGGCAATGGTGCGCGCCACAGCCAGCGCCTGGCCGAGCGGTGCCGTGATGCTGCGGGTCAGTAGCCAGGCCAGTAATAAGGTCGCAATCAATGCGCACACGATGATCAGGCCAACCACCCATTGCGCGCTGGCGTACATCTGCGCTGCCGAGTCGGCCGCGGCTTCCACGCCTTTCTGGTTGAAAGTGATCATGTCCTCCAGGCTTTTATTGAGGACGGTGCCCTGGGGACCGAGGCGGGTGGTGAGCAGGTCAATGGCGTCTTGCTGCTGGTCCTTGTCGACCTGTTCAACCATCTGGCTGACGATGCTGTTGTAGGTGTTCACGTTAACGTTGAGCTGCTTGAGCATCGCCCGTTCTTCATCACCGCTGAGCAGGCTTTCGTGGTGTTCAAGCAGGGTTTTGAGTTCGTTGCGTTGGCTGGCGATCAGGCTTTTGCTGTTGTCGCGGATCCGGGACTCGTCGGTAGTCGCCATGCGCATGGATTCCAGGCGGATGCTGGCAATGCAGGCAGCAGCGTCGTGGATATTCTCGATGCTCGGCATCCACGACTCTTCGATGATCAGCGCGCTTTCACGCAGCTTGGCCATCTGGCCCAGGCCAAACAGACCGACAATCACCAGCATGCTGGCCAAAACCCCGAAACTCAGACTGGCGCGCAGACCGATTCGCATATTCCTCAATGACATCTTGGTGCTCCTTAGGCGATTAGAATCTGTTCCCGGATCGGTCTTCTGACCTTGTTAGGGTGGGAGAGGGCGCGCTATATATCAAAGTGCCATCAAGGTGGTAATCAGGGTTTCCCTTACGGTGTATCAAAGCGGTTACAGGTGTTGTGAATCTGTGACAGCACAGGTTTTTTCCAGCGCCAGCGCCAAGCCACGCGGTTATGGGTCTACAGCGGTGTGCCAGGGGACTTTTCGGTGTATTTACTGACCGCTTGGTCGAGTTGTGAAATTTGAAAATAAATGTACAAGTCACGCGAAGGTGTACAGATACGCCCTGAAAATCATCCTTCTCCTGCCTCGTTTCACTGGCTAAGCTCAGGGCTTCCAGATGCCCGTTCGAGGTTTCCCGCATGTCGCAATCCGCCCTCGCCATCGCCCGCATGATCCTCGATGGCTTCGACGATTACCGTGAGCACTTTCGCCAGATCACCGACGGCGCCCGCGAACGTTTCGAAAAGGCCCAGTGGCAGCAGGGGCAGGCGGCTTCGGCGGCGCGTATCAACTTGTATGAAGACAAGGTGGCTGAAGTGACGGCGCGCCTGCGGGCCGGCTTCGACGAGGCTGCCTTGCTGGAGATCGACACATGGCCCCTGGTCAAGAGCGCGTATATCGGCCTGATCGACCTGCGCTTTGACGATGAGTTGTCCGAGACCTGGTACAACTCGATCTTCTGCGGCCTGTTCAGCCATGACCTGATCAGTGATGGCTGCATGTTCATCCACACCACACGGCCCAGCCTGCGCCGTGCGCGTGCGGCGCAGACCCGGACCTATAAACCGACGGGCGACCTGGCGTTGACGCTGGCGCAGATCTTCGCCGATTACCGTTTCAGCGAACCCTATGCGGACCTGGCGGCCGACGTGCGCCGGCTCGAAGCCCAACTGCGCGAGAACCTGCCGGACTGGGTATGCAAAGACCCGGACCTCAACGTCGAGCTGTTTTCCTCGGTGCTCTACCGTAATAAAGGCGCCTACCTCGTAGGGCGCATCTATACCCGCGACGAACAATGGCCGCTGGTTATTCCCCTGCTGCACCGCGAAGGGCGCGGCATCCAGATCGACGCGCTGATCACGGACGAAGCCGATGTGTCGATCATCTTCTCTTTCACCCGTTCCTATTTCATGGTCGACGTGCCGGTGCCGGCGGAATTCATCGGCTTTCTCAAGCGCATCCTGCCCGGCAAGCACATCGCCGAGTTGTACACCTCCATCGGGTTCTACAAGCATGGCAAGTCGGAGTTCTACCGCGCGCTGATCAACCACCTGGCCACCACCGATGATCAATTCATCATGGCACCCGGCGTGCGCGGCATGGTCATGAGTGTGTTTACGCTGCCGGGCTTCAACACCGTGTTCAAGATCATCAAGGACCGTTTTTCACCGTCGAAAAACGTCAATCGCGCCACGGTGATCGAGAAGTATCGCCTGGTAAAAAGCGTCGACCGGGTTGGGCGTATGGCCGACACCCAGGAGTTCGCCGACTTCCGTTTCCCCCTGAGCAAGTTCGAGCCCGAGTGCCTGGCCGAGCTGCTTGAAGTCGCTGCCGGTACGGTGGAAGTGGAGGGCGACAGCGTGCTCATCCGCCACTGCTGGACCGAACGGCGCATGACCCCGCTCAACCTTTACCTCGACAACGCCAACGCCGCCCAGGTGCGCGAAGCCCTTGAGGACTATGGCCTGGCCATCAAGCAACTGGCGGCGGCGAACATATTCCCCGGCGACATGCTGCTGAAGAACTTCGGCGTTACCCGACACGGTCGCGTGGTGTTCTACGACTACGACGAAATCTGCTTCCTCACCGAGGCCAACTTTCGGCATATCCCCGCACCGCGTACCCCCGAGGATGAAATGGCCTCGGAGCCCTGGTACTCCATCGGCCCACTGGACGTGTTCCCCGAGGAATTCCCGCCCTTTCTGTTTGCCGACGCCAGCCAGCGCAAGCTGTTCAATGAGCTGCATGGCGAGTTGTACAACGCCGATTATTGGAAAGGCCTGCAGGAGGCGATTCGCGCCGGCAAGGTCATCGACGTGTTCCCGTACCGCAGAAAAGAGCAGCTGTAAGCCTCAAGCGGCAAGCCACAAGTAAGCGGTTTTGCTTCTACTTGCCGCTTGAAGCTTGACGCTAATAGCTGCTTTTCTGCCACACTTGCCGGCCGTGCATAAATAGACGACCTGCAAAGTACCTGATGACTGACCAAGCGCCCGCTATCGACCAACTGCTGAAAAACCTCGATCACGCCATGCTCGCCGACCGCCACCGCTTGCGGCGCCAGTTGCTCGAGCTGCGCAAGAAACCCGATGAGGAGAAGCTGGCGCAATGGGTTACGCGCATGCAGGCGTCCTGCGCCCAGGTGACGGCGCGGCGTGCCAGCCTGCCGGTGATTCGTTATGACGACAGCCTGCCGATTGCCGCCAAGCGCGACGAGATCAAAGAGGCACTCCTCAAGCATCAGGTGCTCATTATTGCGGGCGAAACCGGCTCGGGTAAGACCACCCAGTTGCCGAAGATCTGCCTGGAAATCGGTCGGGGCCAGTACGGTTTAATCGGCCATACCCAGCCGCGCCGAATTGCGGCGCGCAGCGTCGCCAGCCGTGTCGCTGAAGAACTGGCGACGCCGCTGGGCGCGCTGGTTGGCTATCAGGTGCGCTTCGAAGACCAGAGTGACTCCAACACCCTGATCAAGCTGATGACCGACGGTATTTTGCTGGCCGAAACCCAGAACGACCGCTACCTGGAACGCTACGACACGATCATCGTCGACGAAGCCCACGAGCGCAGCCTGAACATCGACTTCCTGCTCGGCTACCTGAAAACCCTGCTGCCGCGTCGTCCGGACCTCAAAGTCATTATCACCTCGGCGACCATCGACCTGGAGCGCTTTTCCAAGCACTTCGACGATGCGCCGATTGTCGAGGTCTCGGGCCGCACCTTCCCGGTGGACACCTGGTATCGCCCGCTGACCCTGGAGCAGGACGAGGAGGGCAACCGTGTCGAGGACGATTTGACCGTTGACCAGGCAATCCTCGCCACCCTTGATGAAATTGCCGCCTATGAGCGCAGCGAACGGCGCAGCCCCGGTGATGTGTTGGTGTTTTTGCCGGGTGAGCGCGAGATTCGCGACGCCGCCGACATGCTGCGCAAGGCACAGCTCAAACACACCGAAATTCTGCCGCTGTATGCGCGGCTGTCACCGGCCGAACAGCAGCGTATTTTCCAGTCCCACCCGGGTCGGCGCGTAGTGCTGGCGACCAACGTGGCGGAAACCTCGCTGACCGTGCCGGGCATTCGTTATGTGATCGACAGCGGCACCGCGCGTATCAGTCGCTACAGCTATCGCGCCAAAGTGCAGCGCCTGCCGATCGAAGCGATTTCCCAGGCCAGCGCCAACCAGCGTAAAGGCCGGTGTGGCCGTGTAGAGCCGGGCATCTGCATCCGCTTGTACAGCGAAGAGGATTTTATTGGGCGCCCGGAATTTACCGACCCGGAAATTTTGCGTACCAACCTTGCTGCCGTCATCCTGCAGATGCTGCACCTGCGCCTTGGCGAAATCACCGACTTCCCGTTTATCGAGCCGCCGGATGGCAAGGCCATCAGCGACGGTTTCAACCTGCTGCAAGAACTCTCGGCGGTAGACCGTAACAGCCAACTGACGCCACTGGGGCGCCAATTGGCGCGTCTGCCGGTGGACCCGCGTATGGGGCGCATGTTGCTCGAAGCTGCCAAGCTCGGCAGCTTGCAGGAAGTGTTGATTGTCGCCAGTGCGATGTCGATCCAGGACCCGCGCGAGCGCCCGCCCGAGCGTCAGCAAGCTGCCGATCAGGCCCACGCACAGTGGAAGGATGTGGATTCCGACTTCGCCGGTTTGGTTAACCTGTGGCGTGGTTTTGAAGAACAGCGCCAGGCACTCACCGCCAGCCCGTTGCGTAACTGGTGCCGCAAGAACTTCCTGAATTACCTGCGGCTGCGCGAGTGGCGCGATTCTCATCGCCAGCTCAGCCTGATTTGCCGCGATATGCAGCTGACCGTTAACAAAGAGCCGGCGGACTTTGCGAAACTGCACAAAGCCGTGCTGTCCGGTCTGTTGAGCCAAATTGGCCAGAAGACCGAAGACGGCGATTACCTCGGCGCGCGTCAGCGGCGCTTCTGGATTCACCCGTCCTCGGGCATCGGCAAAAAACGCCCGCAATGGCTGATGACCGCTGAACTGGTGGAAACCACCAAGCTGTATGCGCGCATGGTGGCGAAAATTGATGCGGACTGGATCGAGCCCCTGGCCGGGCACCTGATCAAGAAAAACCACTTCGAACCGCACTGGGAGAAGAAGCGCGGCCAGGTCGTGGCGTTTGAGCAGATCACCCTGTTCGGGTTGATTGTGGTCGGGCGGCGGCCGGTGCATTACGGGCCGATTGACCCGGTGGTGTCGCGCGAGCTGTTTATCCGCGAAGGTCTGGTGCGGGGCGAGATTCAATCCCGGGCCAAGTGCCTGACCGCGAACCAGCAACTGCTGGAGCAGCTTGATGAACTGGAGGCCAAGGCGCGGCGTCGTGACATTCTGGCAGACGAAGAAACCCTCTACGCCTTCTACGACGCGCGGCTGCCGGCGGAGATCCACCAGACGGCCACCTTCGACAGCTGGTACAAGGTCAACAGTCAGAAAGACCCGCAATTGCTGATCATGCGCGAGGAAGACGTGCTGGCCCGCGAGGCCAGTGAAGTCACCGCCGCGCATTACCCGGACACCCTTCACCTGGGCGACTTGGCCCTGGCCCTGAGCTATCACTTTGAACCCAACCACCCGCGCGACGGTGTGACGCTGCGCGTGCCGGCACCGCTGCTGCCGGCGCTGCCGCCGGAGCGCCTGGACTGGCTGGTGCCGGGGGTGATCGAAGCCAAGTGCATCGCGCTGGTGCGCAACTTGCCCAAGGCGCTGCGCAAAAACTTTGTGCCAGTGCCGGATTTCGTCAAGGCGGCGCTGCAACGTATCGAATTTGGCCAGGGTTCACTGCCCCAGGCGCTCGGGCGCGAATTGCTGCGCATGACGGGCGCACGGGTCAGCGATGAAGCCTGGGCCGAAGCGGCGCAGCAGGTGGAAAACCACCTGAAGATGAACCTGGAAGTGGTCGACGGCCAGGGCAAGTTCCTCGGCGAAGGCCGCGACTTGGCCGAGCTGACTGCACGCTTTGCCGAGGCCAGCCAGGCTGCCTTGGCCGTGCCGCAAACCGCGAAAAGCCAACAGCCGGTTGAGGCCAAGGTGTTCGCGGCGGTGGCTGAGAAGACCCAGCAAAAGATCGCCGGCCTGTCGATGACGGTCTACCCGGCGCTGGTCGAAGAGAACGCTACGGTCAAGGAAGGGCGCTTTTCGACGGCCGCCGAAGCCGAGTTCCAGCACCGCCGCGCCTTGCAACGCCTGCTGATGCAACAACTGGCGGAACCGGCCAAGTTCCTGCGTGGCAAATTGCCCGGGCTGACCGAGTTGGGCCTCATGTACCGCGAGTTGGGGCGCATTGACGCGTTGGTGGAAGACATTTTGTTGGCCAGCCTCGACACCTGCGTACTGGACGGCGAAGCCAGCCTGCCGCGAGACGGCGCGGGCCTGGCCGCCCTGGCCGAGCGCAAGCGTGGCAGCTGGACCGAACACGCCGAGCGCCTGGCCCGCCTGACCCTGGAGGTGCTGAAACTGTGGCACGGCTTGCAGAAGCGTTTCAAAGGCAAGATCGACCTGGCCCAGGCTGTGGCGTTGAACGATATCAAGCAACAGCTCAGCAACCTGGTTTATCCCGGTTTTGTCCGGGAAACGCCGGCGCAGTGGTTCAAGGAGTTACCGCGTTTCCTCAAGGCCATCGAGCTGCGCCTGGAGAAGTTGCCAAGCCAGGTGCAAAAAGATCGCGTTTGGAGCTCTGAGCTGGGCGGCCTGTGGGCGCAGTACCAGAACCGCCTGAACAAACACGCCCAGGAAGGCAAGCGCGACCCCCAGCTGGCACTCTATCGCTGGTGGTTGGAGGAATATCGGGTGTCGTTGTTTGCCCAGCAGTTGGGCACCAAAGTGCCGATTTCCGACAAGCGTTTGAGCAAGCAATGGAGCCTGGTGGAAGCTTGACGTGGTTCTTGGCTAACCGGACACACCCCATCCAATGTGGGCGCTGGCTTGCCCGCGATGCTGACACCACCGTGTCTGATTGATATCGGGTCGATGCCATTGCAGGCAAGCCAGTTCCTACAGATGAATCGGGGGTTTATCCGGCAAATGGCGCCAAATCCCCAGGGTTGTGGCAAACTTCGCGGTTATAAATGCCGGGATCGTCGTAATGGGCTGGTGCGCAGCCGCGGCGCGATGGAATAAAGCGTTGCCAGTTTGATGCCCGCTGGACGGGATCGAACGACTTAAAGTTTGGTACGACGGTACCAATATCTTCTGCCTGACAGATTTAGAGGAACGACCGTGCATAACGTCGTCATCAGCGGCACTGGCCTGTACACCCCGGCCAACAGCATCTCCAACGAAGAGCTGGTGCAGTCTTTCAACGCCTACGTGCAGCAGTTCAACAGCGACAACGCTGCCGCCATCGAGCGCGGTGACGTGCAGGCGCTGACCGAGTCCAGTGCGGCCTTTATCGAAAAGGCGTCCGGCATCAAGAGCCGTTTTGTCATGGACAAGGACGGTATCCTCGACCCGCAGCGCATGGCGCCGCGCCTGCCCGAGCGCAGCAATGACGAGTGGTCGGTACTCTGCCAGATGGCCATCGGTGCTGCCGAGCAAGCCCTGCAGCGCGCCGGCAAGACGGCTGCCGACATCGACGGCGTAATCGTTGCCTGCTCCAACCTGCAACGCGCTTATCCGGCCATCGCCATCGAAGTCCAGGAAGCCCTGGGCATCGCGGGGTTTGGTTTTGACATGAACGTGGCCTGCTCCTCGGCCACCTTCGGTATCCAGAACGCCGCCAACAGCATCCAGCTGGGCCAGGCGCGGGCGATCCTGATGGTCAATCCGGAAGTCTGCACCGGTCACCTGAATTTCCGCGACCGCGACAGCCACTTCATCTTTGGTGATGCGGCCACTGCGGTGATCCTCGAGCGCGCCGACCTGGCGACCTCCGAGCATCAGTTCGACGTGGTGAGCACCAAGCTGCTGACCAAGTTCTCCAACAACATCCGCAACAACTTCGGCTTTCTCAACCGCACGGCGGAAGAGGGTGTCGGCGCGCCAGACAAACTGTTCGTGCAGGAAGGCCGCAAAGTCTTCCGAGATGTCTGCCCGATGGTCGCCGAACTGATCGCTGTGCACCTTGAAGAAAACCAGTTGAATGTCTCCGACGTGAAGCGGTTCTGGCTGCACCAGGCCAACCTGAGCATGAACCACCTGATCGTAAAAAAACTGCTGGGCCGTGAAGCCTCGGTGGAAGAGGCGCCGGTGATTCTCGACACCTACGCCAACACCAGTTCGGCCGGTTCGGTGATTGCGTTCCACACCTACCAGGATGACTTGCCCAAAGGCTCCGTGTCAGTGCTCAGTTCGTTTGGTGCGGGCTATTCGATCGGCAGCGTGATCCTGCGCAAGCGCTAAACGTGGTCAATGTGGCATCGGGTTTGCCACACTGATTGGGTTTGCACTTTGAAATAGAGGTTCCAATGGCGGCAGCGGACGACGCGCACCTGCTTGAACGGCTGCTCAAAGGCGAGCAGCGGGCCTATAAAGAATTGGTCACGACCTACCAGAGCGCCATGCGCGCGGTGGCCTATGCGATTGTCGGCCAGCGTCACGCCGACGAAGTCGTGCAGGACGCCTGGCTGTCGGTGGTGCGCAACCTGGCCAAGTTCGAAGGGCGCTCCAGCCTCAAGACCTGGCTGCTGACCATCACGGCCAACTCGGCCAAGGGCCGCTATAAACAAAATCGACGGGAAGTATTGCTCGACGATTTGCCCTCACCCCATGGCACCATCGGTGACGATCGCTTCGTCCCCGACGACGGGCACTGGGCTGTCGCCCCCTACGCCTGGCACCAGGACACTCCGGAAGCCCTGCTGACCGAGGATGAGCTGCGCAAATGCCTGGAGCATACGTTGCTGAGTTTGTCGGAGTTGCAAAGCAGCGTGCTGGTGCTGCGTGAGCGCCAAGGTTTGGAGTTGGAGGAGATTTGTAATCTTCTGACGCTCTCGCTCTCCAATGTTCGTGTGCTGTTGCATCGAGCACGGCTTAAAGTCTTCGCCACGGTGGAGCATTTTGAGGAAACGGGCGAATGTTGACCTGTAAAGAGCAAGTGGCGCGGTCCAGTGACTATCTCGATGGGCAATTGACCTTTCGTGAGCGTCTGCTGGTGCGTCATCACTTGATGTTCTGCCCTAATTGCCGGCGATTTATCCGCCAGATGCGCCTGATGCAGGCGACGCTGAAAATCATGCCGGAGGCGCCGGTGAAGGATGCTGATGCATTGGCTGAGCAGTTGGCGGCCGAACGCCTGAAAGGGAAGTGAAGCGGCTACAAGTTTTAAGCTACAAGCTGCAAGTGGCGCGCCTCTTCTTGAAGCTTGCCACTTGCCGCTCAACGCTGTTTTTCTAGAACTTGGCTTCAGCATCCAACTGCAGGGTGTTGGTGTTGGCATCACGCTGGGTGCGGCTGGCGTAGTCAGCCTTGGTCAGGAAGTACGTGGCGCCGAGGGCAAAGTTCTTGTCGATGTCGTAGCTGACCTTCATCTTGTGACCGCGCGAACCGGTGGTGCCGTTGGCAAAGTCCGAGTCGGTGAAGGCGCCAACCACGGCGTCACGCTGGATATCACGGTAGTTGTAGTCCAGGTTGAAGCCGAACACCTTGGACTTGGCACCGATCAACCACGCGGTGTCCTGATCGGTCACGGCATCGTTGTTTTTCACGTACTGGCCGTAGAACGCCAGGGGCACTGCCAGGCCGCCGATGTCAGCCTGGGCGAAACCTTCATACAGGCGGAATTGGTTGTCGGCCGAGTTGCCGTTGACTGCCAGTGCGCAAGGCGTAGTGGTCGTCGTGCACCGGCTGTCCTTGTCGTTCTGGTAGGCGTAGACACTGCCACCCAGGGTCATTTTCAGGTTGTCGGTGACCGAGAAACGCGTCCCCAACTGGCCGGATGTCAGGCGCAGGTCGTGGCGAAATTGCACGCCGTCGCCGTCGACGTTGTCCTTGAGGTTGTAGTTACCCAGGCTGCCGAACAGCTCTGCGCTGCTGCCCAATGGGTATTTGTAGGTAAGGGCCAGGCCTTCCGGGTTGATGTCGCTGTCCCAGATCACATCGCCCATGTTCACCCACGGCTGCAGCATCTTGCCGCCGATCACGTGCAGGTTCTTGATCTGATCCGGGTGGTAGTCGATGTAGCCCAGGTCCAGCCAGATCGACTTCTTGTCGAAGTAGTTGTCCTGGTCCTGGTTGGTGGACCGCGCGTCGTCGCTGCTGCCGGTGGCAATGCGAATGCCGGTGTCCACTTGCGAGTTGACTTCGGTGTACGCGCCCAGGCGGGCACGGATGCGCTGGCGGTCCTTGTCACGGCCACCGTTGTTGGATTCGCCCTGAATCTTCACGGTTTCCTGACGGAAGCGCACGTCACCCTTGAGTTGGGTGCGGGCGGCCCACGCCAGCTTCTGGTCGAACACGCTCAGGTCGTTGGTTTTTTTCGCGGTGGCCGCGATCTGTTCGTTGGTCTCTTGTTGAGCTTGCTGTGCGATCTGCTTTTCCTTCTGGTCTTTGGCCAATTCCGCTTGCAGTTCGGTGTACTGCGCAGCGGTGATCTGGCCGTTGGCCTTGAGCATGTCGAGCAATTTAGCGTCGACTGCAGCGCTGACCGGAACGCTGAGGGCCAGCAACAGGCCGCCACACAGGACCGCCGCAGTTTTAGTGGAAGCAAGACGCATATCAATCTCCGAAAGTGAGGAGGGATGGCAAACCATCCAGGACACAACCGACCGATGACGGACGGAAAATAGCCGCCTGCTAGAACCAGGCGCTCTAAAAAACAGGCGTCAGTATCGCGATCACTCATGACGAGACAGTGGCTAAGTGATGTCACACAGATGACAAATTATTTAATAACGGAACCAATTGTTTCTGGGTTTGTCTGGCGTGGTTCGAGGTGTGCCCAGCGCTGTGATAGGCGATACTCGCGAAGCTTTCACGCCAACAAACAGTGAGGATGCCGATGCCGTTGCAACGCCTGGACAACCTGTCCGAAATCGCCCCCCATGTTTGGGATGCCCTGGTGCCGCAGGCGCAGCCCTTTGTGCGGCATGCATTCCTGAGTGCCCTGGAAGACAGCGCCAGCCTCGGCCCGCAATCGGGCTGGCAACCTGAGCATCTGCTGCATTGGGAGGGCGATCACCTGGTGGCGGCACTGCCTAGTTATCGCAAGTGGCATTCCTACGGCGAATACGTGTTCGATCACGGTTGGGCGGATGCCTGTGAGCGCGCGGGCATTGATTACTACCCCAAGTTGCTGACGGCGGTGCCGTTCAGTCCGGTCAGCGGGCCGCGCTTGCTGGCGAGGAACGTCGAGGACGGTTTTGAACTGCTCAACAGCCTGCCGGGCTACCTGGAAATCGAAGGGCTTTCCAGCGCCCACATCAATTTCACCGACCCGCTGGCCGACGATGCGTTGTCGCAACAACCGGGCTGGTTGCAACGTTTGGGCTGCCAGTTTCATTGGCAAAATCGGGGCTACCGCGACTTTCAGGACTTCCTTGACGCTTTGAGTTCGCGCAAGCGCAAACAGATGCGCAAAGAACGCGAGCAAGTGGCGGGGCAGGGCATCGACTTCGAATGGCTGCAAGGCCATGAACTGAGCGAAGCGCAGTGGGATTTTGTCTACGCCTGCTACGCCAACACCTACGCGGTGCGCCGCCAATCGCCCTACTTGACTCGTGCATTTTTCAGCCTGCTGGCCGAGCGTATGCCCGAGGCGATTCGCGTGGTGCTGGCCAAACAAGGGTCACGCCCGGTGGCCATGGCATTCAGCCTGATCGGTGGCGACAGCTTTTACGGACGTTATTGGGGCTGCCTGGCGGAGTTCGACCGCCTGCATTTCGAAACCTGCTTCTACCAGGGTATGGATTACGCCATCGCCGAAGGCCTGCAACGCTTCGACGCGGGCGCCCAGGGCGAGCATAAGTTGATTCGCGGGTTTGAGCCGGTGATTACGCGCTCATGGCACTACCTGCGCCATCCGGGTTTGAAGAGTGCTGTCGAGGATTTTCTGGAGCGCGAGCGCGTGGGGATTCTGGCGTATGCCGAAGAGGCGAGGGCAGCCCTGCCTTATCGGCAGGGCTGAATTCGTGCAGAAGGGGCTTGGCTGAGCCCCAACGCATTAATCGATGCCGACAAACCCGCCAGTCTGGTGCTGCCACAACCTGGCATACAGCCCACCATGGGCGAGCAGCTCGGCATGGCTGCCCGTCTCGGCGATCTGGCCTTTCTCCAGCACGACCAGCCTGTCCATCCGTGCAATGGTCGACAGCCGGTGCGCAATTGCAATCACCGTCTTGCCCTGCATCAGGGTCTCCAGGCTTTCCTGGATCGCCGCTTCCACTTCCGAGTCCAGCGCCGAAGTGGCTTCATCCATGATCAGAATCGGCGCGTCCTTGAGCAGTACCCGTGCGATGGCGATGCGCTGGCGTTGCCCGCCGGAAAGCTTCACGCCGCGC
Organism: Pseudomonas sp. O39; assembly: GCF_045447295.1. Classification (NCBI taxonomy): domain Bacteria; kingdom Pseudomonadati; phylum Pseudomonadota; class Gammaproteobacteria; order Pseudomonadales; family Pseudomonadaceae; genus Pseudomonas; species Pseudomonas sp. O39. The sequence goes on along the minus strand of NZ_JBJGXV010000011.1, from coordinate 7,675 downwards.
TCACCCACGTGGGCATCCAGGCCGTTGCGGCCTTCGGCGTCCGACAGCAGCGGGATGAATTCATCGGCGCGGGCCTTGCGGATGGCGGCAGTGAGTTCCTCGTCGGTGGCATCCGGCTTGCCGTACAGCAAGTTGTCACGGATCGAGCGGTGCAGCAGCGAGGTGTCCTGGGTGATCATGCCGATCTGTGCGCGCAGGCTTTCCTGGGCGACTTCGGCGATGTTCTGACCGTCGATCAGGATACGCCCGCCTTGCAGGTCGTACAGGCGCAGCAGCAGGTTGACCAGCGTCGACTTGCCTGCACCGGACGGGCCGATCAAGCCGATTTTTTCCCCGGCCTTGATGTTCAGGTTCAGGCCACCAATGATCCCGCTCTTCTTGCCGTAGTGGAAATCCACCTGCTCAAAACGCACTTCGCCATGCGGCACGTTCAGGCGGGGGGCATTCTCGCGGTCGGTCACCGCCAGCGGTGCCGCGATGGTTTTAAGACCGTCTTGCACCATGCCGATGTTTTCGAAGATGCCGTTGACCACCCACATGATCCAACCGGACATGTTGACGATACGAATCACCAGGCCGGTGGCCAGGGCAATCGCGCCGACGGAGATCAGTGACTGCGTCCACAGCCACAAGGCCAGGCCGGTGGTGGTGACAATCAGCAGGCCGTTCAAGATGGCGATCGTCACGTCCATGCTGGTGAGCACGCGTGCGGCCAGTTGGGTTTTTTCGGTTTGCTCGATGATCGCTTCCTTGGCGTATTCCTGCTCATTCTGCGTATGGGCGAACAGCTTCAAGGTCGTGATGTTGGTGTAGCCATCGACAATACGGCCCATCAACTTCGATCGCGCCTCGGAGGAAATCACCGAGCGTTCCTTCACGCGGGGCACGAAGTAGCGCAGTGCAACGCTGTAACAAATAATCCAGCTGATCAGCGGGATCATCAGCCGCCAGTCGGCCTCGGCAAACAATACGAGCGAACTGATCGCATAGATCGACACGTGCCAGATGGCTTCCGCCGTCGCCACCGACGAGTCACGCAACGAGTTGCCGGTTTGCATGATGCGCTGGGCGATGCGCCCGGCGAAATCGTTCTGGAAGAAATTCAGGCTCTGCTTGAGCACGTAGCTGTGGTTTTGCCAGCGAATCAGGCTGGTCATGCCGGGGTTGATGGTCTGGTGCACCAGCAAGTCATGCAGGCCGTTGAAGATCGGGCGTAGCAACAGGGCGACCACGGCCATCCAGATCAGCTCGGTGCTGTGGATCTGGAAGAAGTTGGCAGGCGGCGTGCCCTGGGCCAAGTCGATGATGCGGCTTAGGTAGCTGAACAATGCCACTTCGATCAGCGCGCCGATCAGGCCCACCACCAGCAAGGCGGCAAAGCTTGGCCACACCTGGCGCAGGTAGTAGAGGTAGAAGGGCAGGACTTTGTCGGGAGGGGCGGCGCTGGGGGCGTCGCGGAAGATATCGATCAGTTGTTCAAAGCGACGATAGAGCATTAGGTTGACGCCCGCCTGGCGGGCTCTCCTGTTCAAATGCGCGCGGTGCCTTGTGAGCACCGCACGGAACTACCTGCAGACCTCAGTCGATGCGTTTGGCCGACTTGATCAAAACAGGATCGATAGGCACGTTTTGCATGCCCTGCTTGGTGGTGGTCTGCGAGTTGACGATGACGTCTACCACGTCCATGCCTTTGACGACTTTGGCGAACACGGCATAACCGGCGTCACGGCCCGGGTCGAGGAACGCATTGTCGGCCACGTTGATGAAGAACTGGCTGGTGGCCGAGTTCGGGTCATTGGTGCGCGCCATGGACAAAGTGCCCCGCACGTTATGCAAGCCGTTGCTGGCTTCGTTCTTGATGGGCGCTTTGGTCTCCTTCTGCGACATCTGCGCGGTGAACCCGCCGCCCTGGACCATGAAGCCCGGGATTACCCGGTGGAAGATCGTGTTGGTGTAGAAACCGCTGTCGACGTAGGCCAGAAAGTTCTTGGTGCTGATTGGCGCCTTGACCGGGTCCAGTTCGATTTCAATGTCGCCATTGGTGGTGGTGATCAGTACGTGCTGGGCCTTGGCGGGCTCGGCAGCCATCAGGTTGGCCGCGAACAGTACGGAGCCGGCAAAGAAGGCGATTTTTTTCAGCATGGGTCAGTGATCCTGGGTAGTGGTTTCGACTGTCTTTAGAAAATCGAGCAAGGTAGCGTTAAAGACATCGGGTTGATCCAAGGGCGTGGCATGGCGGGAATCCTCGATCACCACCAGCCGCGCATCGGGCAGCAGTTTTACATAGATTTCTTTCTGCGCCACGGGGGTGTAATCGTGGTCGGCGCTGATGACCAGGGTTGGACAGGTAATTCTGGAAAGTTGTTCCTGCACGCCCCAGCCCACAATTGCGTCGAAGCTGGCGAGATAAGCACGTTTGTCGTTCTTTGCCCAGCGCTCGGCCATCTTGCGACGCAGGTCGTGTTGGTCCGGCTTGGGGAATAATCGGTCGCCCAACGCCTTGCCGATGGTCGCCAGGCTAAGCAATCGCGCCAGGCTCCAGCGCTTGGCCCATTGCCAATAGTCATCGGCACTGCGCACTTTGACTTCGGGCGCGCTGTTGACGATGCACAGGCTCTTGACCAGACGGGGTTCATCCACGGCCAACTGAAAGGCAATCATGCCGCCCATGGACAAGCCCACCACATGGGCCGGTGGCAGGTTCAGGTGTTCAGTCAAGGCGATCAGGTCGACGGTGAAGCCTTTGATGCTGTAGCGCTCGCGCGGTTTGTCGGAACGACCGTGACCGCGTACATCCACTACGATCAGGCGGTAATGCCTGGCCAACACTGGAATTTGCAGCTCCCAGTCCAGGCTGCTGGAACCCAGGCCGTGGATCAGAATCAGCGGGGTGCCGTGGCCGTATTCCTCGTAATGCAGGCTGCATCCTTCATGGTCGAACCAGGCCATGTACGAACTCCGTTTCAGGCTTGCTGGGGGGCGGCGAAAGGCGCATCCAGAGGGGCGGTGTCAAAGGTGCGCAGCAACTCCACAAGAATCTGCGTGGCCGGGCCCAGAGGTTTGTCCTTGTTCGCATAGAGGTAGAACGTCGGGTTGCGGCTGCCGCCCTTTTCCAAGGGTAGCTGCTTGAGCAGGCCTTCGTTGAGTTCGCGCTCAATCATGTGCCGGGGCAACCACGCAAAGCCCAAACCGCTGCTGACGAAAGCGGCGGCGGTGGCCAGGCTGCCGACGGTCCAGCGCTGTTCGGCGCCGAGCCAGCCGACATCCCGCGGCTGCTGGCGGCCGGAGTCGCGGATCACCACCTGCATCTGGCTCTCCAGGTCCTGGAAACTCAACTCGCGGTTCAGGCGATGCAGGGAATGCTCGGGGTGGGCCACGGCAATAAACTCCACATCGCTCAATTCCGTGCCCAGGTAGCCCGGGATGATAAAGCTGCTGATGGCCAGGTCGGCCACGCCCTCCATCAATAGCTCTTCAACGCCTGACAGCACTTCTTCGCGCAGGCGAACGCGGCAGCCACGGCTTTGCGGCATAAAGGCGGTGAGGGCGCGCACCAGGCGCGCATTGGGGTAGGCGGCATCCACCACCAGGCGTACTTCGGCTTCCCAGCCTTGTTCCATATGGTGGGCGAGGTCTTCCAGTTGGCTGGCGTTTTTCACCAGTTGTCGGGAGCGCCGTAACAGCACTTCACCGGCTTCAGTGAGTACGGCCTTGCGCCCGTCGATGCGCAGCAGCGGCACGCCGAGCTGGTCTTGCATGCGCGCCACGGTGTAACTCACCGAGGACTGCGAACGGTGCAGCGCTTCAGCCGCCTGGGCGAAGCCACCATGGTCGACCACGGCCTGCAGCGTGCGCCATTGATCGAGGGTAACGCGGGGCGCTTTCAAGATGAGCTCCTCTTGTCCTAAGCTGGCAGTCCTTATTGGAGACTGCCGAATGAGAAAATTCTGTTGTGTGCTGCTGGCGCTGCTGCCATTGACCGCGTTTGCCTATACCACTGATGTTTCCAAAGATATTCAGGGGGTAAAGATCGATTACAGCGCGTCCGACATCGACAGCAATATCAGTTCGATTCGATTGACCAACTACGGGGCCAACGACGCGGTATGCAAAATGGTCTTCACCAACGGCCCGGAGGCGCCGCGTGCGCGTAAAGTCACGGTCGAAGCGGGAAAAAGCACCAACACCACGGTCAATTTCAGCCGGAGCATTATCAAAATGCGCATCAAGCTGACCTGCGTTCCAAAATAAAGCAGCAGCGGAGCATGCCCACGGCAATACTCCGCTTATAAACAAATTTATAGATTGGTTATAGCAGTTTTTTGCGCTTTTTTATCGAATGAGCCCTGGCTAATCTTTTCTCCATCGCCTTACAGCATTTGCAGATGGAGCCTACCTAGCCATGTCCAACGTTCTGATCATCGAAAGCAGCGCCCGCCAGCAGGATTCAATCTCCCGCCAGCTGACCCAACAGTTCATCAGCCAATGGCAGGATGCTCACCCTGCGGATCAGATCACCGTGCGTGACGTGGCGCTCAACCCCGTGCCGCACCTGGATGCCAACCTGCTCGGCGGCTGGATGAAGCCCGCCGAACAGCGCAGCACTATCGAACAGGCGTCCCTGGACCGCTCCAACGAATTGACCGACGAATTGCTCGCCGCCGACGTGCTGGTAATGGCTGCACCGATGTACAACTTCGCTATCCCCAGCACCCTCAAGGCCTGGCTGGACCACGTGTTGCGTGCCGGTGTGACCTTCAAGTACACCGCCACTGGCCCACAGGGTTTGCTGAACGGCAAGCGCGCCATTGTGCTGACCGCTCGCGGCGGCATCCATACCGGTGCCAGCTCCGATCACCAGGAACCTTACCTGCGCCAGGTCATGGCCTTTATCGGGATTCATGACGTCACTTTCATTCATGCCGAAGGGGTGAACTTGAGCGGTGACTTCCAGGAAAAAGGCATTAACCACGCCAAAGCGCTGCTGGCGCAACTCGTGGCATGAGCCGAGTAAACGTTTAATCGTCACATAATCGCGGGGTGTTTATATCGCTTCACGCAAACCCTTCAAGTACGCGTATCGAACCTCCCTTTGCACTTGTTGCTCCTGAGTGCTCCTACCCGACTGCCGCTATAGCGAGGTCGGGTTTTTTTTGCCCCGAGTTCCGTCAAACACCGAAAACCCTTAAAGTCGCGCCCATTCGAAACGAGGCGCGCATGGGCTATCTACTGGTTGTCACCCTGATTCAGGCATTTTCCTTCAGCTTGATCGGCGAATACCTCGCCGGTCATGTCGACAGCTACTTCGCCGTGCTGGTGCGCGTGGTGCTGGCCGGGTTGGTGTTTATCCCGCTGACCCGCTGGCGTTCGGTAGAACCCAGGTTCATGCGCGGCATGCTGGTGATTGGCGCGCTGCAGTTCGGCGTGACCTATGTGTGCCTGTACCTGAGCTTTCGCGTGCTCACGGTGCCGGAGGTGTTGCTGTTCACCATCCTCACGCCATTGCACGTGACGCTGATTGAAGATGCCCTCAATCGACGCTTCAATCCTTGGGCGCTGGTCGCTGCACTGGTGGCGGTGGGCGGCGCGGCCGTGATCCGTTTCGACCAGATCACCCCGCACTTCCTTGGCGGCTTCTTGCTGCTGCAACTGGCCAACTTCACCTACGCGGCCGGGCAGGTGATGTACAAGCATCTGGTGGCGCGTTATCCGAGTGATTTGCCGCATTATCGGCGGTTTGGCTACTTCTACCTCGGCGCATTGATCGTGGTGTTGCCGGCATTCCTGCTGTTCGGCAAAGCCGACTTCCTGCCGCAAGCGCCACTGCAATGGGGCGTGCTGGTGTTCCTCGGGTTGGTCAGCACCGCGCTGGGTATGTACTGGTGGAACAAGGGCGCTTGCCTGGTCAATGGTGGCACCCTGGCGGTGATGAACAACCTGCATGTGCCGGTGGGGCTGTTGCTGAACCTGCTGATCTGGAACCAGCACGAGCCGCTGGGTCGCTTGGCGCTGGGTGGCTTGGTGATTCTGGGGGCGGTGTGGATCAGTCGGTTGGGTGTACGCAAGGAAGCGATCCACCGCTGACCGCCTGTGGGAGCGGGCAATCCCGCTCCCACAGGAGAAGGGTGGCGTTATACAGCGCTGCGTTCGAGTGCGGGCAAATGACTGGCCCCCAACACCGCGGGCAAAACACCTGCGCGTAAATCATTGCCGCTCGGCTGCTGATACACGCTCAAGCCGAACTCCGGCAACACCGCCAGCAGATAATCAAAAATATCCCCCTGGATACGCTCGTAATCCGCCCACGCCGTGGTGCGGGTGAAGCAGTAGATTTCCAGCGGCACGCCCTGGGCGGTGGTTTGCATCTGGCGCACCATGCAGGTCATGTTCGGCTGGATGTCCGGGTGGCTTTTCAGATACGCCAGGGCATACGCGCGGAAAGTGCCGAGGTTAGTCATGCGGCGGCGGTTGGCCGACAGTTGCGCGCTGTTGCCTTGGGCTTCGTTCCAGGCCTTGAGTTCGGCCTGCTTGCGGCTGATGTAGTCAGTGAGCAGGTGCACCTGGGTCATGCGGACTTCTTCATCGTCGCGCAGGAACCGCACGCCGCTGGCGTCGATATACAGGCTGCGCTTGATGCGGCGCCCGCCGGACGCTTGCATGCCGCGCCAGTTCTTGAACGACTCGGACATCAGGCGCCAGGTCGGGATGGAGACGATGGTCTTGTCGAAGTACTGCACGAGTGAGCTAATCCCGTAAATGGACATGCTAAATCCATACGAATCAGCAGCTTGAGATTCTCTGTCCATTGTCCATTTTTCCCCAAGTCGATGGACAGCCCTGCCGTTCCGCAACGCTCGCAGTCCCATAGCCCTCTGCCTCACCAGAGCCTCCACGACCCTTCCTGGTAGGCCCAAAGCTACACAATCGGGTTCCCCTGCACCGCGTAATGAAGATAGTATTGTGCCATTACGTAGGGACACCGGATGCCCAGTACCTTTCGCATGGCGATTGAGAGGGGCGGTAGGAGCTCGGCATGGATCAGCCACGCCACAGAAACGCAGACAGACAATCATCATATCCCGAGGCCGTTAGTTGGGAGTCATCGTCGTGCCTGCGATTTGACGAGCGCCCGCTTGAAAGCCCGAAATCCTGGAAGCCCAATAATTCAAGAACCCAAACGAATTACCCATACGAACAATATCTCAATAACCTAGGTACTCATGCATGAGTGAGCAGGAACAGGGACAGGAAAACGGACAGGAAAACGGACAGGAAAACGGACAGGAACAGAAGCAGGAATACGTTTTTCATCCCGCTGATCTGGTCGAATACGCAATGGATAAGCCCATTGGCGCAGCCCGCGCGGCGATCACAATTGGGCTGGAAGGCGCTGATGTTTACCCTGATATCATCATTGGTGAACTGGTAGGGAACATGGAGTTGAATCAGCGTTTCCTGAAGAAGCTCACGAGCGCTTTGCGGAATAATCCGAGCAAAATTATTGGTGATATGCCAAATCGTATCCTAGCTCTTCAGTTGGAGCGCGACCTCGGATTATGATGTTCTCATATTGTAATTCAGCAATCACAGTACCTTTCCGGGGGTGCTGCTAATGCCAATTGGTGAAAAACCCATCAAGATTCCTCCGGCCCCTGCGTTCGAGCTTACGGCATTA
>NZ_JBJGXV010000101.1:0-202 GCF_045447295.1 Pseudomonas sp. O39 | reverse complement strand
GATCAGGTTGCTGGTGTCGGTGATGCCGGCTGCTGGGGTAAACGTCGCGGTATAGGTGATGTTATCCGAGGTGTTCAGCCCGGAAAGCGTGCCGTTTTCAGCAGTCAGGTCTGCCAGGGTGAAACCGGTCACTGCCTCGCTGAAGGTGACAGTGACCGTGGTGGCCTGGCCAATGCCCAGCGCCGTATCGGCTACCACAATG
>NZ_JBJGXV010000100.1:0-208 GCF_045447295.1 Pseudomonas sp. O39 | reverse complement strand
TAGGCTGATCAGGTTGCTGGTGTCGGTTATGCCGGCTGCTGGGGTAAACGTCGCGGTATAGGTGATGTTATCCGAGGTGTTCAGCCCGGAAAGCGTACCGTTTTTAGCAGTCAGGTCTGCCAGGGTGAAACCGGTCACTGCCTCGCTGAAAGTGACAGTGACCGTGGTGGCCTGGCCAATGCCCAGCGCCGTATCGGCTACCACAACA
>NZ_JBJGXV010000010.1:0-179263 GCF_045447295.1 Pseudomonas sp. O39 | reverse complement strand
CAGTCAACCAGGTGGACTCGCGAGCCGACGTGGACATTCAGTTCACTGATGGCGTGCTGGTGGTGACGGCGACGAAGGACGACAAGCCCTACGACCTGAAGCACATGATCACTTTGCACATCCTGGTGCCTGACTCCCCGGTATTCGAAATGCCGCAGGAGGCCCCGCCGGCGCAAGAGCTTGCAATCCCCGAAGCCTGAACGAAGCCCGAACACCACGGCCGCCATTGAGCGGGCTTTTTCATCTGCATAAAAGAAAATTTATTGTTTGGAGGCGATGAGATAGATTTCAGAGTTAAGCTGCGGCCCCATCAAGGCAAACGGACTGCAAACTTTATTTTTGAATTGAAATTTTTTAATAATCTCATACATCAGTTGGCGATAGTCAAAGCCCGTATGATGAGGGTGATAACGAAGTCCGGCGGCGATTTCAATAGAAGGCCGAACGCTAAACCTACGGCCTAGGGTGCTTCTTAGAATGTTCCCTATCCTTGCGTCAAAATCTCCGCGCCGTCGAGCCATGCGGAAAAGACCCTTTGGCAGGGCAGGCAGTCCAATTTCGATAGGTACACCGACAATCATCCAGCCTCCGCTTTTGAGGATGCGATGTATCTCGTCAAGTGCGAACTGTCGCTCCACATCTGGAAGATGTTCAAATACTTCAAGGCAATAAACTACGTCCGCAGACCCCGAGCATATGTCGCTACTGCTGGCTGCAGTGGTTATGTTAGAAATGTTTCCTACCATATCTTTTGCTTCTTGTAGCAAATCGCCCGGTTCATAACACGTAATACTAGATTTTGGGTATTTCAGTGAAAGACGCATCGATAGCTCGCCGTTCCCTGCGCCGAAATCAACAATTGTGGGAGTTGATGTGGATAGAGAGGGCGGAAATAGTTTCATTGCATCTGCAAATCGATGTTCTTGAACGAATCGCTTTAGTCTGCTTCGATCTTTTAATGTTAATTCCGCATAGCTCATATGTACGCTACTCCTTTGAATTTTACAGACATCTGGATTCGCCGCTGCATGGGCGTAGCGACCATGCTGAACGCTTTTGGCGTTTTTATGCTGGTGATAACCCTGCTGGTTAATCTTGTCCGTTGGCGGCAAATTCGAGCCTTCGAACGTAATGAAAATAACTGACCGTCATTGTGCAGTTTTTTTGCGCATGGAGAAAGGTATGCCAATCACCGAGCAGCAGTTGCTGCAGATCCTCCCGAACGCCGGCCGCCAAGCCGGCGTTTTTTTACCTGTGCTGAATACGGCCATGACCAAGTACGGAATCGTCACTCGACTGCGCATCGCAGCCTTCATCGCCCAGATCGGGCATGAATCGGGGCAGTTCCGCTGGCTGAAAGAGTTGTGGGGGCCCACGGCGCAGCAGGCCGGGTATGAAGGGCGCGCCGATCTTGGCAATACGGTCAATGGCGATGGCTTCAAATACCGTGGCCGTGGCCTAATCCAAGTGACCGGCCGGGCCAACTATGCGGCGTGCGGCTATGCCCTGGGCCTGGATCTGATCAACAAGCCCGAGCTGCTCGAGCAGCCGCAGTACGCGGCAATGTCGGCGGCGTGGTTTTGGTCCTCCCGCGGGCTGAACACCCTGGCGGATCAGGGTGAGTTCACGAAGATCACACGGCGCATAAATGGCGGGCTCACAGGCAAGGCCGATCGCCAGGCGCTGTACGACAAGGCGCTGAAGGTGCTGGCGTGACGCCGGTGCAGAAGCTGGTCGGGATGGTTCTGCTGATCCTGGTGCTGATGGCGGTATCTGCTGGCGCCGCCTGGCAGGTGCAGGACTGGCGGATGGGCAAGCAGGTCGCCGAGCAGGCCGCCCTTCACAAGGATGACCTGTCATTGATCAGTGCCGCCGCCGCCAAGCAGTACCGAGACGAAACCGACAAGCGCCTGACCCTGGAGAAAACGCTCGACGGCCAAGACCAACAACACACCAAGGAGTTATCCGATGTCCAGCGCAACCAGGCTCGCCTGCGTGACCAGCTTGCTACTGCTAATGTCCGGCTGTCAGTCCTCCTTGCCGAGGATTCAGCCAGTGGCTGCGACGTGCCTACCGCCCCCGGCGCCGCCGGCGTGGTTCATGCAGTCCGTCGAGCCCAACTTGACCCAGCGCATGCTCAAAGAATTATCGCCATCACCGACGATGGGGATAACGGACTGATCGCGCTGCGGGCTTGCCAAGCGTACGTCAGGACGATCACATCTCGGGCGAAAAATTAGCGAATTTCCTACATTTCAGCTTTGGCTAGCGTGGTACAAGACGACCTATAAAAATAAGCAAGGAGCTTAATTATGGGGCTACGATGGACTGCGGTTACGCTAATGCTGATTGTTTGTTGGGCGCTTTTTTTGGCGCTTCTGATTCTTAAGCCCTTCATTAGAGTTTGATATTTCGTTCCGATAGAGTTTGCTCTATTCGGTCTTTTGATCGAGTGCAATTAGTCAGAAGTGGCAGCTACCGAACTCGCGTGCAACAGGCGCTGATTCTCCCTGAGCAGGTAGTCGCGCTGTTCGGCGACGAGCTTCATACCAAGAATGGCGGGCTCGGAACAACGTTCTTTGAGCTCTCCGATCTCGGCCAACGCCTTCTTTAGGACTGCCTGCGCCTCGGCCTTGCCGGTGGCCAGCGCGTCATTCATCTGGACCAGCCCGGCGATGTTCTTCCGGGCCTTGCGCAGCAGCGCCTGAGTCTCGCTGAGTTCGTCCTCGAGCAGAGAGCACTGGTGCTTGTACATTTCCAGGGGCGTAGGGCAGCCAAGCCACGCTGAGGTGTCTTCGTCGATGTGCATGGTGGGTAAATCCGAATGCTGTATGTGCATACAGTAATCGAGGTTTTGCCGTTGCGCGATTTGAGGCGACGAGAGGCGGTCAGTCCGGTGTCATGAGGACAGCTAGGGTCAGCTTTATGAACTCTTCGTTCTCGTCGATCGTGTGCAGGGCGCCGCGCACGTTCTCTGCGACTTCAGCGGAGCCGCGCTGCTCCACCCAGTTCGCTAGCTCCATGATGGAGGCTTCGAGGGCGAGTTGGTTTTCGTAGAGCTTCGAGAGCAGGGAAGGGATCAGGTCTGAATTTGGCATCGGTGTTCCTCCAGGGAGTGAACAGCGTACCAGTTGATGCGATTTAGGTGGTTTGTGTTCGGTCGGCAGGACGCCAGGGAGGGGGGTTATGCAGTTCCGGCATGAGGCGGAATTTCCCCGTTGGGACCACTTCTGGAACCAACGGGTGCATTTCTGTGCGTTACGGGTGATTACTCATGACGACTTGGCCCAGCAAACACTGATCATCAGCAATCACCGCCATGCATTTTATACTGCATGGTGATGTTAGCTGTGGAGATCAATTACTTTACCTATCAATGGGTTGCGAGCGTGGCGGCAGGAGCCTTCAGGCATGCGTCAACAGCGACATCAAGGCGCGAAACCCGGTCGCTGAGCAGAAAATTTTGGATGTGTGTTGGAATTTGGCGCGCATTGTCGCATATGTCAGGCGACAGTTGTATGGCGAGCGAGGGATGGTTTCATCAGCGTCTCCGGCATGGCCAGCCATAACAAGGCTAACGCCACCGCAGCGACGCCCGCCAGCGTCAGGAACGCCGCGTTATAGCCGGCCTGTTGCACGACGAAACCGGCCAGGCTGCTGCTCAGTGCGGCGCCCAGCCCAAACACCGTGGACAGCGCGCCGAGGCTGACATTGAAACGGCCAGTGCCCTGGGTCAGGTCTTTGACGATGACCGGGAACAGCGCGCCGAAAATCCCCGCGCCGATGCCATCGAGCATCTGCACGGCGACCAACCAATAGGGGTCGCTGGACAACGTATACAACACGCCGCGCAGCGGCAAAATCATGAAACCGGCCAACAACAGCGGCTTGCGCCCCCACAGGTCTGCCTTGAGCCCAACCAGCCACGCCATCGGCACCATCACCAATTGTGCGGCGACGATACACGCCGAGGTCAGCGGCGTGGCCATTTGCAGGTTGATCTGTGACAGCTTCTGGCTGACCAGCGGCAGCATGGCGGCATTGGCCAGGTGGAAAAGGGCGCAACAGATGGCGAACAGCAGCAGCGGGCGATTGCCCAGTAATACCTTCATGCCGGAGGGTTGTTCGTGATCGCGGGTGTGGGCCGGGTCAAAGCCCCGAGCGACCTCATGGTCTATCGCCTTGGCCGAGACGCAACTGACCGCCACAATACTGGCCAACGCCATAAAGGCCATCAGGTAGAACACCACCACCGGGCCGAACAGGTACGCCAACCCGCCGGCCAACAGCGCCGCCACGGCGTTGCCGGCGTGGTTGAAGGTTTCATTGCGCCCGGTACGGCGGGTGAAGGCGCGCGGCCCGGTAATCCCCAACGAAATCGCCGAAATCGCCGGGGCGAACACCGAGGCGGCGACGGCACTGGCGGCCTGGGTCAAGGCTACCCAACTGAAAGCGCTGACAAACGGCAGCGTCAGGCAACTGACCGTAACGAGGATAGCGGCCACGGCTATCACCGCACGTTTGCTGCGTGTGCGGTCAATCAGTGCGCCCGCCGGGCCCTGAGTGAGCAAGCCGGCGATGCCCGCGAGCGTCATCACCACACCGATGCTGGCCGGGTCCCATTTATGGACGGCCAGCAGGTAGATCGCCAGGTAAGGTCCCAGCCCGTCGCGGACGTCGGCCAGGAAGAAATTCAGGCTGTCCAGGGATAAGGTATTACGCAGGTCAGCGTGATTGGCCACGGCGAACTCTTCGGGAGGGGCGTTCAAGGGCTGAACACTCATTGGCTTAGTGACCTGTTGGCTTGTGGAGAAGTTTCGCTTCCGCGGAGGGTTCCGTCCGACAGGTAATTGGCTTATTTTCCGCAGATTGCTTTAACGACTATCTGGAGACGCAATGGACATGCCCTCAGCCCAACAGGCCATCGCCAGCAACAAAGACGCCTGGGATGCATCCGCCACGCTGCACAAAGACAGCCCTCACTGGAATGCACTGCTGGCCTCGATTGCTCACGCGGACTTTTCCTGCCTCGACCCGACCATCACTGCACTGCTGCAGGACGTCGGCGTTGCCGGCAAGGACGTGGTGCAATTGTGCTGCAACAACGGTCGCGAAAGCCTGTCGTTGTTCGCCTTGGGCGCGCGCGCCGTGGTGGGCGTCGATCAATCTCGAGCCTTTCTCCTGCAAGCGCGGGAACTGGCCGATGTTTCGCCCCACAGCCCGGAGTTTATTGAAGCCGATATCCATCATCTGCCTGAGGGCTTGCAGGGGCGTTTCGATGTAGCCCTGGTGACGATTGGCGTTCTGAACTGGATGCCGGATGTGGCGCTGTTTATGCGGCATGCGGCCAGTACGCTCAAACCCGGTGGCACCCTGGTGATCTACGAGACTCACCCGTTCCTCGAAGTGTTCGACCCGCGGGCCGCCAATCCGCTGTTGCCCACCAGTTCGTACTTCCAGCGCGATCCGTTCGTGTTACAGCAGTCGATTGTCTATGAAGGGCTGGACGAGGTTCCCGGGCCGACGTCTTATTGGTACGTGCATACCCTGGGCAGCATCGTAAGCGGGTTGATCTCGGCGCAGTTGCAGGTTGACCATCTGCGAGAGTATCCGCATTCAAATCGTGAAGAGTTGTATGACCAATACGAGCACCAACCGGCCCAGCTGCCCCTGTGCTTCACCTTGACCGCCAGCAAACGTCCCGTCTGAGCCGGTTGGCCGCGCAAAAAAAAGCCCGCGAGAAGAGGCGGGCCAAGTGATTCACTGGAGTAGGTAGGCCTCACCCTATAGGCCGGAAAGTGAAGGTCATGTGAAAACCGTGTCGCAAGTTCGGATGGCGCGTGCTTCAGGCTCGGCGTACAAACGTGCGCATGGTTTGCCCGGGCCCGGTGCTGAATACAGCCGGGCGCGGCATGCCTTCGTCCGCGGCGATAAACACAAAGTCATTCTTTTCCAGACGATAGCTGGCGGGCAAGGGCTTGCCGGCGTCATCGCCCATGGAGTCAACCCAGGTAATGCTTTTAGGTTGAGTGCTGCTGTCCAGAGAAAAGCTGCCGGCGAGCAATATTTCGCCACTGACGGTTCTCACTTCGAATTGATCCCCGCTAATCGTGGTAATCGCCCCTGGTGCGCTATGTGCATCAACTGGGTTGACCACGCCATTGTCTTCCAGGGATGTCTGCTCCCAAGCGCCCTGAAGCATTTGATAGTCCGGGTCTGACAGAGCTTGCATGCAAATTCCTTATTGCTGAAGGTTGAGGTGCCGTGTGAGCACAACATTACGGGGAGTGAATCGGCCAATGTGTAACTGTAACGCTACTGACAGGCGGCGCAAACAGCCTTTTTTTGTGGGCTGACAGCGATTTAGTCATCTATTGACTACGCTGGTGACATTCTTAGTCATACATAAGGGACGGCCTTGCCTGTTCATCGACATGAAACAGAAACAATCTCTAATAGCATCGGATTTTTCGCCATACCCAGTGGTCTGACTGCCATAGGTCATTCGTATTCAGGGCGTTGTCTCTGAGTTTCCATGCCTCTCGGGCTTCAAGTCCGAATTTCAGGGGCGGTGGCTTTCTATTGTCAACTTTAGAGTGTTCTTATTTTGAACCAAACTTCTCCGCTCAATTCGCCGGCAACGCCAGATGAAATTGACCTGTTTGAATTGTTCCATGCCCTGTGGCGGCAAAAAAAGTTGATAGTGGGTTGTACGATTCTTACAGGCCTACTGGGAGCGGGTTACGCGTTTATGGCGCCCAAGCAGTATGAGGTCAGCAGCGTGCTGCGGCCGGCGGCGATCAATGAGCTGGATGCGCTGAACCGCTCCGAGGTTTACAAACTGCCTGCCGCTGATGCGCTGGCGAAAGTAGGCGCGCAGCTGGATTCCTATGAGGCTCGCCTGGCGTTCTTTAAAAGTCATGAACAACTGTTCAATGCCTACCAGAAGCCGGGTCGCAGCCTCGAGCAGAGTTTTGAAGATTTCAATCGAAGCTCAATCAACGTGATCCTGTCGGACCCCAAGAAAGCCGATTCCCTGAGCAATTCTATCCGCCTGGAGTTGCAATACCCGGCTGGCGTCGACGGCGTTGCGATCCTCAATGGTTTTGTCGATTACGCCATTGCCGCGGAGCGTGAGCAAGTCGGCGCCGATCTCAAGGTGATCGTTAATAACCGCCTGAGCGAGCTCAAGGGCAAAATCGACGCCGCCCGTGCCAATTATGAAACGGAAAAGGAATCAAAAATCGCCACGCTGCTTGAGGCCGACAGGCTCAAGCGTGCCCGATTGCAGGATGAGCTCAGTGGGCTGCGCCTGCAGATGAAAATGGAGCGCACCGACCGCCTGGCAGAACTGGCCGAGGCGATCTCGATTGCCAAAACCATGGGCATCAGGAAGCCGACGACGCCATCGTCCATGGCCGATACCACGCGAGCAGGCTCAAATCAGGTGGTGCGCACCGAGATCAGCAACCAGAAGGTCCCGTTGTATTTCCTCGGCACTGAAGCCCTGGAAGCCGAGCGAACTGCCTTGCAACAGCGTACCAGCGATGACTTCACCAATAGCCGTGTCGCTGAAATTGGCAAAGAGCTTCAACTGCTGGAATCCAACCGTGAAGTTGAGATTCTGCAAAAACGTGGGAACGAAGATATCTTCTTGCGGGATGTCGAACCGCTTCGGGCGGAAGCCGCCAGGCTACGCGGCCTCAACATCGATATGAGCCATTTGAAGCTGGTGGCCGTCGACCGCCGCGCCCAGGAGCCGCTGGCCTCCATCAAGCCGAAAAAACTGCTGATCATCGCGGTGAGTCTGGTGATGGGCGTGTTCCTGGGCTTGCTGGTGGCGCTGATCCGTCACTTTATACTCGTGCACCGCCAGGCTGAACCGTACGCCTTTGTGGGGAGTGGCCGTTTCCAACGTGGCGAGCGCACAGACGGTCAGCCGCCGCGGTAAACACGCCTGCAATGGGCCGGTAACCAGGCCGGTCCATACTTGCTTATGACGTTTAGTAGACAGCTTTTCACAATTCTTAGTTAACCTTTGGTTACAAACTGTGGCTAAATAACCACCAATGGCATTGGTCCGGACAGTAAACCCGCGACTAACTGCCAATGTGTAATCGTGATTTCAGGTGCTGCTTACTTATCCTCGGCCGTTGTGGGCATGCAGGAGCAGCCTGTTCTCTTCTGACTTGTGACGAATCCCTTGAAACTCATCATTGTTGTTCTCTACGTTGCCTCCATTGCGTATGTTCACCTGCGTGGCAGGGTGCGACACAAGCTGGGCCGCCAGCTTAGCGACCACTCGACGTTCCTCGCGCCGGTCAACTGCTTCCTCTACATGTTTTCCAAGCAGCCAAGCCGTCCCTTTCTGTCGCCCAGCGATTTTCCGGACCTGAGCCCGCTACAGGAGCATTGGGAGGAAATCCGCCAGGAAGGCCAGAACCTGATGCGGGCAGGCGAGATCAAGCGCTCTGACCAGTACAACGACGTGGGTTTCAACTCGTTCTTCAAGTCCGGCTGGAAGCGTTTTTACCTCAAGTGGTATGGCGACAGTCACCCGTCGGCGATGAAACTGTGCCCGCGCACCACTGAACTGGTGCAAAGCATCGGCTCGATCAAGGCGGCGATGTTTGCCGAGTTGCCGCCGGGTTCCAAGCTGGTACGCCACCGCGATCCGTACGCCGGTTCCTACCGCTATCACTTGGGCCTGGATACACCCAATGACCCTGGCTGCTACATCAATGTGGATGGCGAAAGCTATTACTGGCGCGACGGCGAGCCGGTGATGTTTGATGAGACCTACATTCACTACGCGGAAAACACCACACCGCACAACCGCATCATTTTGTTCTGCGACATCGAACGCCCAATGAAGTACCGCTGGGCGGCGGCGTTCAACCGCTGGTTCAGCCGTAACGTGATGGCGGCTGCCGGTTCGCCCAATGATGATGGCGACAAGACCGGCGGCTTGAACCGCGCGTTCACGCGCCTGTACAAGATCCGTCTGCGTGGTAAAGAGCTCAAAAAGCGCAATCGTGCACGCTACTACCTGGAAAAATGGGCAATCTTCGCCGGTTTGGCGCTGATCTTTATCCTGATCTAAATCGCCCTGCGGGCGCGAATCACTGCGGTGGTTTCGCGCCCAGCTTGTCCCACATCGTCTTGCTGATCTTCTGCCGGTGCGCATAACCGGTCCACGGATCGCCCTTGAGGTTGTTCAACCGCAGGTGCAGGTTGGCGATCGTCCACTGTTGGGCTCCGCGTAACCCTTTCAATTCCTCTCGACTCACCGGTACCGATACCGGCAAGCCAGGTCGTGCCCTGACCGAATAGGCGGCGACGGTGCTCGCGCCACGCGCGTTGCGCAGGTAGTCGATAAAGATCTTGCCGATCCGGTTCTTTGGGCCCGAGGTAGCACTAAAGCGTTCGGGCAATTGCAGCGCCATGAACTGCGCGATGGCTTTGGCAAACGCCTTCACGGTCTCCCAGCCATCCCGGTGCGCGAGCGGTACAACCAGGTGCAGACCTTTACCGCCGCTGGTCTTGACGAAGGCCTGGAGCCCAAGCTCATCCAATACCGACAGTGTCAGTTGCGCTGCTTCCAGCATGGTTTTCCAAGGCAGTGCCGGGTCCGGGTCCAGATCAAGTACAAACAGGTCGGGGGTTTCGATGTGGTCCGAGGTGGCGCCCCAGGTATGCAGTTCGACCGTGCCCATCTGCACGGCGCCGATCAGGGCGCTCGCCGTGTCGATTTCCATCAGGCGTGCATGGCCCGGGTCGAGCTTCTGGTCCAGCTGTTTGATATGCGCAATGGCGAGTCGCTCAGAGTGCTTTTGGAAGAACTGCTCGCCCTCGATGCCTTGCGGTGCACGCAGCAGCGAGACGGGCCGGTGGCGCAGGAAGGGCAGGATCCACTCGCTGATGCTGTCGTAGTAGGCGGCCAATTGCTGTTTTTGTGTACCACTTTGCGGGTCAATCACGCGGTCGGGGTGGGTGATGTTCACAGCGCTGCTGGCGCTTCTCGCCGGCGTAGCCTTCGTGAGGGACTTGGCCTTACGTGGCTGCTCACGATTGATCTGCGTCGCCGGCTTATCGGTGCGCAACGCAACGAATGACGCATGGCGCACCACGCCTTCGCGGGTCCATTCGGTGAAATTCACTTCGCCGACCAGCGAGGGTTCAACCCAGTGCACACCGCGTGCCTGAGTGCGGGTCAAGGGTTGTTCCAGCGGTGAGGTTTCGCGCTCCAGGGGTTTGAGCTGCGCGTAGATCGACTTCAGCGCCGCCTGATCAAACCCGGTACCTACGCGTCCGGCATAGACCAGCCCGGCGTCGTCATTGACCGCCAGCAGCAGCGCACCAAACCCACTGCGTGAGCCTTGGGGGCGCGTGTAGCCGACAATCACGAACTCCTGGCGCAAGCGGCACTTGAGTTTGATCCAGTCGGCACTGCGGCTGGAAACATAAGGGCTGCCTGCGCGCTTGCCGATTACGCCTTCCAGTGCCAGGTCGCAGGCGCTTTCGAAGATGTCGCGCTGGTTGGCGGTAAAGGCTTCGGAGAACCGCAGCAATTTGCTGCGGCTGCCGGACAGCGCGGATTTGAGCGCGGCACGGCGTTCCTCCACGGGGGCTTCGCGCAGATCTTGCCCTTGCAGAAAAGGCGCGTCGAACAGGTAATAGACGATGTCCAGGCTGCGGCCGATATCGAACGCATTTTGCAGCGCCTGGAAGTCTGGCAAGCCGTCGGCATTGAGGCTGACCACTTCGCCGTCCAGCCAGCTGTCCTTGAGCTTGAGGGCTTGCAGCGCTTTGACTTGACGCGGCAAGCGGTCGGTCCAGTCATTGCCGTTGCGGGTAAACAGGCGCACCTCACCGTCGTGGATGCGTGTCAGCATGCGGTAACCGTCGAATTTGATTTCATACCGCCAGTCGCCGGGCGGTGCGCGGTCAACCAGGGTCGCCAATTGCGGGGTGAGTTGTTCGGGCAGGGCAGTGGGCGCTTTCTCGCGTTTCTTTGGCGGCTTGGGAGTACCAACCACGGCGCCGCTGAGCACACTTTTCGGCTGGTCCAGGACGATGTCGTAATCAGCGGACGGCCTGGCCTGCGGGTCCTTTTCCTTGATCAGCAACCACTGTTCCTTATCGCCGCTGCCCTTGAGCCGAGTGCGGACCAGCGCCCAATCGCCGGAAAGTTTTTCACCGACCAGGGTGAACTTGAGTTTGCCGGCCGCATACGCCTTGTGCGGCTCGTCATGGGGTTGCCAGACACCGCGATCCCACACAATCACATCCCCGGCACCATACTGGCCAGGCGCAATACTGCCTTCGAAGGTGCCGTAGCTCAGAGGGTGGTCTTCAACGTGAACCGCCAGGCGTTTCTGGCTGGGGTCGAGGCTCGGCCCCTTCGGCACCGCCCAACTTTTAAGTACGCCATCGAGCTCCAGGCGAAAGTCGTAGTGCAGGTTGCGGGCGTCATGTTTTTGAATCACGAATGACAGGGCCGAAGCCTTGCGTTTACCAGCAGGCGCGTCGCCTGCGGGCTCTGCGGTGATCTCAAAATCGCGCTTGCGGTTGTATTCACTCAGGGGCTTCGCCATGACGTTCTCCGGCGGATGTCAGGCTCTTGAGGCCTTTTTGGAGGACGTTTTCGCGGCAGGCTTTTTCGGCGCGGCCTTGGCGGCGGTGGCTTTGCCGGCAAGACTGCGTTTGAGCAGCTCTGTCAGGTCGATGACATCGGCCGATTTACGTTCCTCGCTGCCTTCCTGGCTTTCCACATCTTCGATTTTGCCGGCCTTGGCCTTTTTCGCGACCAGCGCCATGATTTTTTCCTGGAAGCTGTCGCGGTATTCGTCGGGCTGCCAGTCGGCACTCATGTCTTCCACCAGGCGCTTGGCCATGTCCAGCTCGCCCTTGGTCAAACTGGCTTTGGTCACGTCGCTGCCCAGCTCCAGTTCGTCCAGGCTGCGTACCTCGGCGGGCCAACGCAGCATCACCAGTACCAGCGCCGAGTCCAGTGGCATCAGCGCCGCCAGGTGCTGCTTGGTGTGCAGGACCACATTGGCCAGTGCCACCCTGGCGGTTTTCTTCAGCGTTTCGCGCAGCAGGGCGTAGACCTTGCCGCCGCGTTTGTCCGGGGCCAGGAAGTAGGGCGTGTCGATGTTTTGCAGAGGGATCTGGTCGGCGGCGACAAAGGCGATGATTTCTATGGTTTGGGTCGACTTAGGGTGAGCGGAGCGGATTTCTTCTTCGCTGAGCACCACATAGCGGCCTTTCTCGTAGGCCACGCCCTTGACGATATTGTCCTTGCTGATTTCCTTGCCGGTGGCCTTGTTGATGCGCTTGTAGCCCACCGGGTCCATGCTGCGCTTGTCCAGCCAGTCAAAATCGACGCCCTCGGAGGACGTCGCCGAGACCAGCGAGACCGGGATATGGACCAAGCCGAAACTGATGGCGCCTTTCCAGATTGCCCTTGGCATGGCTGCGTTCCTTGAGAAGAGTCAGTGTTCTGGTGACTCGCAGGCGTTGGCAAAAGTTTCGACGGGCAGATGCGCGGACAGATTGTGTTACATCTGATGAGAAACTATTTAATGTCGAAAGCCGAACCCAAGGCGTAGCGTGTTATCGAAAGCAGGTACCACTCGCCCCAAAGAGGCTTTGTCATGAACAGCTGTGTGCGTCATCTCGCAGTGCTCGCGTTGGGCCTGGCGCTCGCGCCATTTGCCCAGGCGCAAAACCTGCCCGGCAGCAACGACTCCAACAACAGCCCCATTCATCGGGCCAACCCCAACAGCATGCAGGGCACCCAGCCCAATACGCCGGCCGTTCGCGGTGTCCAGACCGGGCCGACCAGCCCCGCGCCGACCGTGGAAAACGGTGGTATCGGCAATCGCTACCCGAAACGGGATGCCGCCCCGAGCCGTCCCGCCACTGACACCAAAGCGCCCACTTACGATGCCAACGGCAATCGCCGGTAAGGACTCTGTCTTATGTTTCTACGCAAAACCCTTCTAGCCGCGCTTTGCGCAACCACGCTGCTGCCCATGACGACCGTTTGGGCGGCTGATGCCCAGCAGTTCCCGAGCGAGCAAGGCAGCATCACGGCGACCCCGATCGCCAAAGGCCTGGACCACCCGTGGGCGGTGGCGTTTCTGCCAGACAAACAAGGCTTCCTGGTGACCGAGCGCCCGGGGCATCTGCGGTTTGTCAGCCCGGACGGCCAGCTTTCAGCGCCACTGACTGGTGTGCCGCAGGTGTGGGCCAAAGGGCAGGGCGGTTTGCTCGATGTGGTGCTCTCGCCGGACTTCAAGCAGGACCGTATGGTCTACCTGTCGTACGCCGAAGGCGGCGGCGAGGGTGGCAAAGCCGGCACCGCCGTCGGGCGTGGGCGTCTGGCCGACGACTTGAGCGGTTTGAAAGACTTCAAGGTGATTCTGCGCCAGGAGCCCAAGCTCTCGACCGGAAACCACTTCGGCTCACGTCTGGCTTTCGACCGCGATGGCTACCTGTTCGTGACGCTCGGTGAAAACAACGACCGGCCGACGGCCCAGGACCTGGACAAGTTGCAAGGCAAGGTGGTGCGGATCTTCCCGGATGGCCGCGTGCCGGATGACAACCCTTTCGTCGGTCAGCAGGGCGTACGCCCCGAAATCTGGTCCTATGGCCAGCGCAACCCGCAAGGGCTGGCGATGAACCCGTGGAGCGGCACGATCTGGGAAAATGAACATGGGCCGCGCGGAGGGGATGAAATCAACATCATTGAGCGTGGCAAGAATTACGGTTGGCCATTGGCAACCCATGGCATCAACTATTCCCTCACGCCAATTCCCGAGGCCAAGGGCAAGACCGTGGAGGGTACAGTGGCGCCCCATCACGTCTGGGAAAAATCGCCGGGCATCAGTGGCATGGCGTTTTATGACGCCGATCGTTTCAAGGCGTGGCAGCACAACCTGTTTATTGGCGCGTTATCCAGCCAGGAGCTGATCCGCCTGCAGTTCGATGGCGACAAGGTGATCCATGAGGAGCGCCTGTTGGGCGCTTTGCACGCGCGGATTCGCGATGTGCGCCAGGGCCCGGACGGCTACCTGTATGTGCTGACCGATGAGGACAATGGCGTGCTGTATCGGGTAGGCCTGAATCAGGACTGAACAACCTCGGCAGGCGGGAGCAGGCAAGCCAGCTCCCACCTGTTGACAGCGTGGGTCTATAAACCCAGGTCAGACAAGCCTGGGTGATCATCCGGGCGCCGGCCCAGCGGCCAGTGGAACTTGCGCTCGCTTTCCTTGATCGGCAGGTCGTTGATGCAGGCAAAACGATTCGCCATCAAGCCGTTCTCGTCGAATTCCCAGTTCTCATTGCCATAGGACCGGAACCAGTTGCCGGAGTCGTCGTGCCACTCATAGGCATAACGCACGGCGATGCGGTTGCCGGTAAACGCCCACAACTCCTTGATCAGCCGATAGTCCAGCTCCTTGGCCCATTTACGGGTGAGGAAACCTTTGGCCTCTTCGCGGTTGTGCGCAAACTCGGCGCGGTTTCGCCACTGCGTGTCCGGCGTATAAGCCAGCGACACCCGCTGTGGGTCCCGGGAATTCCAGCCGTCTTCGGCCAGGCGGACTTTCTCGATGGCGGACTCACGGGTAAATGGAGGCAGTGGCGGACGTACTTCGGCGTTGGATGACATGGGGCAGCTCCAGAACACAAAAAGGGTTATCGAAAGTTGCAACGCATGTGCGTTCAAAGCCCCAATAACGTTCGCGCCATGCATTGCGCGTTATCAGCAGCCGTTGAATCGCCCATCACCAAGGCAACGGTAATGGCGCCGTCGATCAGGATCAGCAGTTGCGCGGCCTGCTGTTCGGGGGCTGCGGTGCCATGGGCTTCACACAGTTCACGTGCGTACTCGAACAGTTTCTGTTTATGCGCCTTGGCCAGCAGGCGCACCGGGTCTTGCGGGTTGCCGGTTTCGCCACTGGTATTGATAAAGGCGCAACCACGAAAGTCCGCCGAGCCGAACCAGGCCTTGAGGGCGCTGAACAGCGCCAGCAGGCGTTCGCCACTGCCTTCGCTGCGTTGCACTTCATCGCGCAGCCACTGCATCCAGCGTGCGTCGCGGCGTTGCAGCGCGGCGATCACCAGCTCATCTTTGTTGGCGAAGTAACGGTAAATACTGTTGCGCGAGACACCGGCCGTTTTCACCAGCAACTCCATGCCCGTGGCGGCGATGCCGTGGCGATAGATCAGCTTTTCGGTAACGTCGAGGATAATGTCGCGGGTTTCACTCAGGGTCATATCGTTCATGCCGGCTACAGTAGAACGATCGTTCTTCTTGGTCAATTACATTTTTCCCCTGTGTGACAGCGAGACCTGAGCACCCCCATGGTGTAAGCTCGGGGCCTCTTCGGATTCGACCATTGCGAGCCTTATGCCGTCGTTCTTCAAACGCTCCCTGTTGCCCAAGCTGCGCGGTTTCCCACTGTCTCCCGATGCCATCGACGTGCTGTCCGGCGCCGACGCATTTCGCCGTTGCCTGCTGGAAAAAATCTCCCAGGCCACGCAGCGTATCTACATTGTTGCGCTGTACTTGCAGCAGGACGAAGCAGGGCAGGAAATCTACGACGCCTTGCACGCCGCCAAGGCTGCGCGGCCCGCGCTGGACGTTGTGGTGGTGGTCGATTCACTGCGTGCCCAGCGCGGCTTGATCGGTGCCGGCAAGCAGCCGGGCAACAGCGCCTGGTACCAGGCCATGACCCAAACCCACGCCAGCGAAGTGCCGGTTTACGGCGTGCCGGTGCAAACCCGCGAACTGTTCGGCGTGTTGCACCTCAAGGGCTTTGTGATCGACGACAGTGTGCTGTACAGCGGCGCCAGCCTGAACAACGTGTACCTGCACAAGTTCGACAAGTACCGTTTTGACCGCTATCACCTGCTCCACAACCCGCCGTTGGCTGACTCGATGCAACACTTGGTGGAGCACGGGCTGGTAGCGTCCAAGGCCGTGCACCGCCTGGACTTGCCGAACCCGCCGACCACCCGCAGCCTGCGCAACGATATCGGCGACTTGCGCAGCCGCTTGAAGCACGCCGCCTATGACACCACCACGGGGCTGTTGCCTAATGGCCATTTGTTGGTGAGCCCATTGCTCGGTGTCGGCAAGAACAACCCGTTGAACCGGGTGATCCTCGAGCTGATCGCCAGTGCCCAGCATCAACTGACCATTTGCACGCCGTACTTCAACCTGCCGCTGCCAGTGACCCGGGAAATTAACCGGGCGCTGGCGCGCGGGGTGAAGGTCGACATCATCGTCGGCGACAAAACCGCTAACGATTTCTACATACCGCCCAGCGAGCCATTCAAGGTGATCTCGGCACTGCCTTACCTGTATGAAATCAGCCTGCGCCGCTTCGCCAAACGCCATCAGCCAATGATCGACAGCGGCCAGTTGAACCTGCACTTGTGGCGCGACGGTGACAACACCTACCACCTCAAGGGGATGTGGGTCGACCAACGTTACACCTTGCTCACGGGCAATAACCTCAACCCGCGTGCGTTCCGCCTCGATCTGGAAAACGCCTTGCTGATTGATGACCCGCAAGGCCAGTGGCTGGCGCCGAGGCGTACGGAGCTGGCAGAGATTTTTCAGCACACCACGCGCATCGAACGTTACCAACAATTGCAGACGCTGCTGGAGTACCCGCCGGCCGTGGGCAAGTTCCTGCGGCGGGTCAGCCGGGTGCGGATCGAGCGGTTGCTTTACCGCATTTTGTAAGCGCGCATAGGTTCTCCGGAATCGCCGGCTTTCCAGTTTACTTTCGTCGATGCATTGAGATCTCTCCTACACCTTGCCTTTGGGTTCTCTCTTAGGCTTTTTGTTGGTAGTTCTTAAGGACAAGAACTCTTGCGGTTAAACGTGAAGAGAACTTGAAATGTCGACAGTTTCTGTAAGCCGTACAGCTATGCCTGCTTATGTTTCGGCAGCTAGTAATGGTGAGGCGAAACCGCTTAATCCCTCCAGCGCGCCGAGGGCTCAGGACCGGCCGGACGCGAGTGAAAAGTCATCGGTTGCCGGCGCGCTACAGCAGTGGGGCGGCCAACTGAAACAAGTGGGGTTCGAACAACACTCGATACGCTCAAAGCGCGAGGCTCCCTCGGCAGACCCCGTGCGCAAACCCATGGTTTACCCAGCGTCCGAGCCCGCAAAACAAGCCGATGCCAATCTGCAGAAAACCCTCACCCACTTGCTGCTTACCGGCAAGCTCAGAGCCAACCCCTTTCCTCCAAACGCCTCGATCAGCCCTTTCATTGAGGCCTTCATCGACGCAGTGCGCGAGCCGCCGGTGCAGGCGTGGCTTAACGCCAAAGGCCTGGATGTATCGACGGTGCGTGTTTTCAGCGACGGGGTAGCAGGCTCGGTGGTGGTTGAGGGCGAAACGGTAACGCGAAGGTTCACCACTACCGACGGGTCAGGTTGGTGGCAGGTCGGCGCAAAAGTCAGCGAGGCTGTGAAAAAGCTGCGCCCGGATGATTTAGGGGTATTGCTGCCGGGAAATGAAG
This sequence comes from Pseudomonas sp. O39, assembly GCF_045447295.1. Taxonomy (NCBI): domain Bacteria; kingdom Pseudomonadati; phylum Pseudomonadota; class Gammaproteobacteria; order Pseudomonadales; family Pseudomonadaceae; genus Pseudomonas; species Pseudomonas sp. O39. The sequence goes on along the minus strand of NZ_JBJGXV010000010.1, from coordinate 161,713 downwards.
CGGTCCCTTTCCGGGATTTAAACGCGATCCTGCATTTTTACGGTGTAAACATGCCCAGCGCCCCAACAGATGGAAAGCAGCTTGGCGAGCGGCTTAAAAAAGCCGGTTGGCCGGCTATATCCAACGAAACACGTAACGAATGGCGCCAACGGTTCGAGCAGCTTTCGCAGAAAAGCACTGACGTCGATGTTCGCTCGCAACTGGCGTCACAACTGCAGGCACAGGTCGCAGATAAAAACGAAGGAGACACGCTCAACCTGAGCGACCTGTCTGCAGTCATTTACCCTGAATCGACGTTGGCGCAAAAAATCCAGCTACCCCGTGAACGCTTCGTTGAATGGCTGGCGATGCCAGCGTTCAAGACCTTCATAGAGAAGACGGGCCTTGGCGGCGCGGATACCATTTACAGGCTATCCAACGGCAACCTCGAATTGCGTGACGCCGCTAATCAATGGATCTCTCTACACGTCTTTCTGGACGATGAGATCAGCAAAGTTTCAGTGGGCGGTAGTCCGGCCGAAAAAGCCGCTATCCACAGCCTCAATAACGACTTCAATCAACTCGTAGAGAGGAGCAAGGCAACCGGAAACGTCGTGTATTCGCGCCCCCTGTACGACCTACGGCAACTGCTGAGTTTTTCCGGGTTGGGGAGCCCCGAAACGGTTGCGCAAGTGAACTCGGCCATTGCCTGGCTGACCACTCGGTTGCCACCCCCGCCAACGGCAGGGGACTTTGGCGGATTGTCACCCTATACCTGGGCTCCAGGTGCGCTGTCGTCGAATGATTTGATCGTGTTGAGGGCGGCATCTATCGGGCCTGGCTCGGTGACTCAACTGTTGGTCAGCCATATGGCCAGAACAGATTTGCCGAATGATCGGGACCTGCAACTGCAAGGGTTTTTCGACTCGCCCCACGCTGTCGCCGGGGCCCAGGCACTGGCCCAGCGGCTGAATATGGCGGAGGTCAAAGGTGGCCAGCCGCTCTCACGGGCAACCCGTCATCAACTCCTGGCGGCCGCCATCAAGGCCGGCGCCGGTGCCGAGCTGCCCGGCAAGCCTGGGGTGGTTGCCGGCTACGACATTTATCAGCCCAACAACCTTGGCCGCACGTTGGACGAGGTACGCGGCGATATTGAAACCCAATTGGAAAGTAAAGTTGCCGACGCCAAGATGGCACCTCTGATCGCCCATCTGTTGTTGGCACAGGCGGCCCCCGAGTTTCTGGTTAAACCCGACCCCGGCGTGTCGGCACAGGCGCCTGAGTCGCTCAAGTTGTCACCCGGGCAAGTCAGCATGGGTTCGACCGCTTGGATGAACCTGCGCCTTGGTTGTGCCATGGCGGATAAACTGGGTGGGGCGGGTAGTTCACGATCGTTGAATATCACCCAGGCTCAGGCCCTTACCCGGCTCAATCCCATGGGGCTGGAACACGAGACGTTGATAAAATGCCTCGGGGCACCGACGCTGCTGGATTGGGCCGTGATGAGTGGTGTATTTCCCAAGAGGTCCGATGGGTTTTACTCTGCTGGGGATTACAGCGCCGCCGCGCAGGCGTTCGCCGACCGAGAAAACAGTACTCACACAGCTTTCCAGAGCCTGACCAGTGAGCCGCCCAGCCAGACGAGCCTGTTGATCGATCAATTGGCGCTGCTGTTTCCTGAAATGACCCAAGAAGAAATCGCCAACTTCAAACTCGAACTTGATACCGACACGCCGTACAACCCTAGAAATGAAGGGCACCTGGAGCCACGCCAGCTGCGCTTGACCGATGTGATCCTTACACAACAAGCGAGTCTGGACCCTCTGACGCTCCTGGGCGAGGTGTTGAACAAGGTATTTGCCCAAGACAAAAAATACAGATTCATCCACCCCAAGGTTTCTCAGGAAACCTTTAACGATAGGATCAGCAAGCTTGCGTCAATTGCGTCGCTGGTGACGCCTGCTGTGGATCAATACCTGGCCGACAGTCGTCGTGCAGAAGAAACCGTGATCAAGCTGATGATCGCCAACGCACCGCTGGATGTGCGCCAGGGGTTGGAGTCCGGTGATGTGGAGATCTTCACATTGCGGGAAGAGACCGGGGAGCCCCTGGAACGGGATCAGGGGAAGGACTCGAAGGTTGCCGACAAGAGGGCCAAGCGCGGCGTTCTGCTGCGTTACAAGAACAAAGGAGAAGAAGGGGGATACACCTATCTCGAAATGTTCCCAGGCTCAATGAAGGTGTCCAAACGCCACCTGCTGTTCTCTGAGCTCAAGTTGGACGGTGTGGTTGAAAAAGATTCGGTTCCCTATGGCCCTTTCGCACACATATCTGTGGACTTTCGTAAGGCGGCACCGGTTGACTTTGACTTCCAGGCCTACCAGACGGGGAGCGAGCTGCGCCCTGGGGTGCGAACCAAGGCCATTATCGAAAAGTTCGGGCAAACGTTGCCGGGTCAGGCTGCGCCGAGGCGGTCCAACGTCACACCTGTTTATGTGCCCAACAGTTGGGCTTCGAGAAAAACCAACGATATAGCCAAGGCTATCGTCGCCGCCACGTTCGATGGCAAACGCCAGGCGTTGCTCGATTACGCCAACGAGCCGACAAAGCTGCGGAAAAGACGCACCTATCCGTTTGATTCCGGGAAAGTCTTTACCCATGAAAACCTGAGAACGGTGTTAAGCCTTATCCCGTTTGTGGGGGCTGTTGCCGATATCGGCGACGGCAACATTGGCGCAGGGTTCAAAGGGTTGTTGATCGACTTCGCTTCATTCGCATTTACTGGAGGGTTGGCCGGGGCAAGAAACTTTTTCAAGGGGCTCAAGGCGATTGTTCCGTTCAGCGGCACTGCATTCACCCTGCGGGCGGTGAAAGGCGTTGCGCCATTCTTTCGCAGTCTGTTCAATCCGCTCGACGGAGTTTCTGATGTCTTGAGGATCGGCCCCAAAGCAATCGGTGCAACCCGACAAGTATTGGCAGGTAAGTTGGTGCCTGTCGGGAAAGGTTTCTATCTGACGACCACGGCCTTTGAAAAGTGCCGATGGGGGCTTGGGGTCTATGACACGTTGTACCCTCAGCCCGTGGGGCAGGAGGCCAGTACGTACCCGTCAAGCCAGTTGGGAGTGAGTCAAAATTGCGCATTGCGCGCGGTGCAAATAGACACACTGTGGTACGCGATTGACCCCGTCACGCAGCAGCCCACTGGCGCTCCATTGCAAGACTTCACGCCGGACTCACCGGTGAGTTAAGCGCTCACAGGCCCCGTGCCATGCACTCTACGACTCGTCCAGGTGCATGGCGCGGGAGTTTGTTATCAGTTCAGACCCAGCTTGCCACGCAAGGTGGAAAGGTCTTCAGCCAAGGTATTGACCGGACCCACCAGGGCCTTGCGGTCGGTTTCCTTGACCTTGTCGTAGGTCTCGTAGCCACCATCCTTGGTTTTGTACTTGGCCAGGATTTTGTCCACGGTGGCGAAGTTCTTGTCGACCTTGGCCAGGAAGGCCTTGTCTTGCTTCTCGAGCTGGCCACGGAACAGGTCGACGATTTTCTTCGCGCCGTCGATGTTGCCCTGGAAGTCATACAGGTCGGTGTGGCTGTAGCGGTCTTCTTCACCGGAGATCTTGGTGGCGGCGACTTCTTCCAGCAATGCTGCGGCACCGCCGACGACTTTTTCGGGCGGGAAGGTCAGGCCATCGACCCGGGTTTTCAGGTCGTTGACGTCGGTGTTGAGCTTGGCGGTCAGCGTTTCCAGGCCTTTGGTGGTGTTCTGGGAGAACAGCACGTACTCGATGCGGTGGAAGCCGGTGAAGTCTTCGGCGGTCACGCCTTTTTCGTGGTCATCAACGCGTGAGTCGATCGAGGCGTCGAGGTCGCTGAATAGCTCGGCTATCGGCTCGATGGACTCATAGTGCACGCGGGTTGGCGCGTAGAGCTTCTTGGCGGTGGCCAGGTCGCCTTGGTTGATAGCATCGGTGAACGCTTTGGTCTGGGTGACCAGCTCACCGATTTCTTCGGTGACGTAGATCTTGTAGTCCGATACCGGGCCTACCAGGTCCAGCGGCGCAGTCGCGGCGAACGCTGCCAGCGGCGAAAGGGTCATTAACAACGACAACGCGATAATCGACTTCTTCATGTGACGTATCCGCTCTGAGTTTGTTTTAAGTGTTGGCAGTGGTTTGAGGGTGCGTTGCAGCAAGTAGCGTGCGCCCAATGAAATCCTTGGGGCCCGCCACCCCTGGCAAGGTGAAGAAGTACCCGCCGCCGACCGGCTTGAGGTATTCCTCCAGGGGCTCGCCGTTGAGGCGGGTTTGCACGCTGATAAAGCCTTTCTCCAGGTCAGCCTGGTAGCAGATGAACAACAGCCCCATGTCCAGCTGACCGTTTTTGTTGACGCCGTTGGAGTAGTTGAACGGCCGACGCAGGATCAGGTTGGCCTGAGTCTGCGGGGTGCGTGGGTTGGCCAGGCGGATGTGGGCATCGAGCTTGGTCAACTTGCCTTCCGGGTCCTTGCTGTAGTCGGGGACCTGGGTTTCTTTGTCGCCATCCATCGGCGCGCCCGTGGGTTTGACGCGGCCGATGATGCTTTCCTGTTCTTGCAGCGGAGTACGGTCCCAGCGCTCGACAAAGTTGCGGATGATCCGCACGGCCTGATAGCTGCCATTGGCGGCCCAGGCGGGTTCGTCGCTGCCGGGCTGCACCCAGACAATCTGGTCCATGGCCTTGTCGTCGTTGGAGTTCGGGTTGGCCGAACCGTCACGAAAGCCCAGGAAGTTACGCGCGCTCTGCGCAGGCTCACCCGGTTTGGCGGGGGCCTGGGGCGGTACGCTGCCTTCCTGCTTCCAGCGCACCAGCAGCAGGTCCGGCAGGTTCTTCACGATGTCGCGCAGGGCGTGGATATTGGTGTCCGGCGTATTGGAGGAAAATTGCAGGCTCAGGTCGCCGTGGCACTGCGCCGGTTCCAACGCATCATTGGGGAAGCCGACCATGCGGATCAGGCGCTTGGGTTTGACGGCAGTGAGGCCGAAACGCTCATCGAAGAGCGACTCGCCGACGGAGACGGTGATCGTCAGGTTATCCGGTGTCACGACCGGGCCGAGGATGCCGGAGTCGGTGGGTGGCAGTTTCGGGTCGACTTGCGGCACGGTGCCGCCCGTCATCAGGAAGCTGATGCGCTCGTTCAACGTGCGGAACAGGCGCTCCAAATCTTCGCGGTCGCTGGCCAGCACATCAAACGCTACGAGCATGCCGCAGGCCGGGCGCGGAGTGACGATGCCGCTCTGGTGCTTGCCGAAAAAGTCCTGATGGTCCTGGGTCTTGTCACTGCGCGGTGCGGTAGTGACCTGTTCGGCGGCGGCGGCCGCCATGGCCGGGCAGGTCAGGGTGCTGCCGGCAATCGCTGCGCCGGTGGCGGCCATGCCGAGCAGGACCCGGCGGCGTTGCGCGGAAAATTGTTCTGAATCACTCATGTGTTAGGTCGTCTTCACTGCAGGCCGGAAAGGCCAAGGGCGGGGTCGATTCCATCGAGTGCAACGGCCAGAGCCTTGGCCTTGTCGGCGATCTGCTTGCGCTGATCGGCGGTAACGCTGTCATACGCGCTGTAGCCGTTGTTGACCTTGAACCCATTGAGTTCGGCATCGAACGCTTCGAGGGCGCTGTCGATTTTCGGCAGCACGTCAGCAGCGGACTTGGTCAACAACGGTCGCATCAACTCCACCACCTTGTGGGCGGCTTCAAGGTTGGCGGCAAAGCCGTTCAAGTCGATATGGCTGTAGCGTTCCTCTTCACCGCTGGCGGCACGAACATCCGCCAGGCTATTGAGGTTGCGCACCACAATGCTCACCAGTTGCTCGGGTGGCAGCGACTGGGCCAGCAGTTGTTGCTTGAGCGCGGTGACGTCGCTGACCAGGCGTTGAGCAACCGGCGCCAGGCCATCCAGGCTGCGCTGCTTGAACAGGCTGTATTCAAGGCGGTGGAAGCCGCTGAAGGCAGGGTCTTGCTCGCGCTTTTCAAAGTAGTCGGCGCGGGCGTTGATCGCGTTATCCAGCTCGGCCAGGCGTTGCGAGGCCGGCGCCAGTCGCTGATACGCCTCGCGGGCCGGCACATACAGTGCCTGGGCCTGGGCCAGGTCGCCGGCCTCAATGGCTTGCTGCAGCGCGGTTACCGCCTTGATCAGTGCACTGCCTTGGCTGCTCAGGTACACGCGGAACTCCGACAGCGGGCCGATAAAGGCCACCATCGACGGCTTGGCCTTGGCCTGGGCATCGGACGCCGCCGTCGGTGTGACGTGCAAGGTACCGCGCGGGTTGCTCAGCAAACCGCACGTGATCGCATAGTCGCCGGGCAGCAGGTTGGCGTTGATGATCTGGCTTAAACCCGGGGCGATATTTTCGCGCTCTTCTATCACCAGCACACCGTCGAGGATTTCCCATTCCACCGCGCGGTCGGAGCGGTTGATGATGCGAAAACTCGCGCGCCCGGCGGGCACGGTCAGTTCGTTGGGTTCGCAGGCGTGTCCATGGATGGTCACGGCAATTTCATCGTGGTTGGTCTGGCGTTTGGCCGCGGCCAACTGTGAGGCGTAGTAGAACAGCGCGCCGGCGGCGATCATCACCACCACCGAGCCGGCCACCGCCCAGCGCAAGGCGCGGGAAGGCGGTGCCGATTGAGGGGTTTGGTTGGACAAGAGACGGTCCTTACTGGCTGGAAACGGAAGAGGGGTTGGCGACGGGCCTGGCGGGGGGCGAGGGCAGGAAGAACATCACCAGCGCCACCACCAGATAAATCAGATAGGCGCCCAGGGTGCTGACCGTTGGCGCTTCCTGGTAACCGAACATACCGGCCAGGACTGACCCCAGCGGGCTGTCCATCGGCAGCGCGGCACTGAAGTCGAACAGCACGGTTTGCAGGTGGTTCCACACACCGGCTTCGTGCAGGGCCTGCACCGAATTGGCCAGAATGCCGGCGGCTACCACGAGGATGAACAGGCCGGTCCAGCGGAAAAACGCGCCGAGGTTCAGGCGCATGCTGCCGCTGTAGATCAGGAACCCGACGATGATCGCCAGGATCAGGCCGAGCAGGGCGCCAATCGGTGCGCCCGGGCCTTCGCTCTGCTGGAACACCGCCAGCAGGAAGAACACCGTTTCCAGGCCTTCGCGGGCCACGGCGAAAAACACCATGGCGATCAGCGCAATCACCTGATGCCTGGAGCCTGTGAGCGCGTGGTCCAGGGATGCATGCAGGGAATGTTTGATCGAGCGCGCTACTTTGCGCATCCAGAACACCATGGAACTGAGAATGCCCACGGCGACCAGGCCTACGACACCTTCGAACAGTTCCTGTTGTTTTTGCGGGAATTCAGCGCTGACCAGCTCCAGACCACCGCCTACCAGCAAGGCGAGGGCGGCGGCAAGGAACACGCCGATCCACACGGCGGGCATCCACTGGCCGCGACCGGTTTGTTGCAGGTAGCTGGCGATGATGCCAACGATCAATGCGGCTTCAATGCCTTCGCGCAGCATGATTAAAAAGGGAACGAGCATTCGGCACCGCATCAAGACTGTAGAAGATGCTAATTTGTAACATAATGATACTCATTACTAAACACTGAATGTCGACCTTTGCTGAACTGCGGCTGAACGGTGGTGGCGAATCGCAACCGCCCTTATGATGCTCATCCTCTTTTGTAGCGTTGAATAGCCCAACCCCCATGGCGGAAAAAGACACCATCTCCATCCATCTTGTCCGTGAGGCCTTACTGCAAAGTTGCGCCCCCGGCGCGGCCACGGTTGAAGCGTTGAGCAAGGTCGGGATCGCCCCGGCATGGCTGCAGCAGCCCAATGCTCGGGTGCCGGCAACGGCGTACGCGCGCCTGTGGCGCTTGTTGGCGCGGCGCCTGGATGATGAGTTCTTCGGCATGGACCCGCGCAAGCTCAAGTCCGGCAGCCTGGCGTTCCTGTGCCGCGCCGCAATGGCGCAGCCCAGTCTGGACACAAGCCTGGAAACCGGCCTGGGTTTTCTGTCGCTGATGCTTGAGCAGATGCCCGCTCAACTGGTGCGCCAGCAAAGCCTGGCAGAAATTGTGTTGCTGGAGCCCGAGTTGGAGCCCAAGCGGGCGTTTACCTATTTCACTTATTGGATGATCGTCCATGGCGTCGCCTGCTGGCTGGCGGGGCGACGCATTCCGATCCTGGCCATTGAGCTGCGTTGCCCGCAGCCGGACTTCTGTGACGATTATCGGGTGATGTTCTCCGACAACCTGCGGTTTGACCGGCCGCGCACGCGCATGATCTTTTCTGCCGACTGCCTGGACCTGCCGATCAAGCGCAGCCCGGAGGACCTCAAGCGTTTTCTCGCGCATGCGCCGGCCAACATCCTGGTCAAATACCGTGATCCGGATAGCCTGGCTACTCGCATCAAGAACGACCTGCGCCAGATGCCGCCTGACATGTGGCCGGAAACCGACGGCCTGGCCGCCAGCCTGTGCATCTCGGCGTCGACCCTGCGCCGCCGCCTGGCGGATGAAGGCCAGACCTATCAGGGCCTTAAAGACAGCGTGCGCAAGGAACTGGCGATTGTCTGGCTGGCTGAGCCACAGGTCAGTTTTGCCGAAATCGCCGGGCGGTTGGGGTTTGCCGACACCAGTTCGTTCTACAAGGCGTTTCGCAAGTGGTCGGGGTCCAACCCCGGGCATTACCGCAGTTTGATATTGAACGAAGCGATAAGCCAATAGGTCACTTGCAAGCGACCGACCCTCTCTGACCGCAGACCCATGGTTTCAATGATCTGGGGCACTTTCCGGCGCCGGATTATGTGTGATAGTCGGCGCGACCGTTCCATCGCTTGCCCCTGACGCAGCCTGATCGGCACTTGTCGCGATCAACGTCTACGCCATTTCCCTCATTCAAGAGCAGGATTTCATGGCACTTCACAAAACCGTAGAAACTCAAGACCAAGCCATCGAAGATGTGTATTCGAGCGGCTCGTCCCAGCACACCTTGCCCAAGTACCGTTTGCCTGATCACTCGACTACGCCGTCGGCGGCCTACAACCTGGTGCGCGATGAGCTGTTGCTTGACGGTAACTCGCGGCAGAACCTGGCAACCTTCTGCACCACGTGGGTCGAGCCCGAAGTGAAGCAGTTGATGGCCGATGCCCTCGACAAGAACATGATCGACAAGGACGAGTACCCGCAAACCGCCGAGATTGAAAACCGTTGCGTGCACATCATCGCCGACCTCTGGCATGCGCCCAAATCCTGGCAAACCGTTGGCTGTTCGACCACAGGTTCCAGCGAAGCCGCCATGCTTGGTGGCCTGGCCCTGAAGTGGAGCTGGAAGAAGCGTCGTGAAGCCGCTGGCCTGCCGACCGACAAACCGAACTTCGTGTGCGGCCCGGTGCAGATTTGCTGGAAAAAATTCGCGCGTTATTTTGATGTGGAAATTCGTGAAGTGCCCTTGCGCGGCGACGCCTTGGGCCTGCTTCCGGCCGACCTGCGAGAATATTGCGACGAGAACACCATCGGCGTGGTCGCGACCTTGGGCGTGACCTTCACGGGTATCTACGAGCCTGTCGCCGCGCTGGCCGCCGAGCTGGATTCGATGCAGCGCGATCTCGGCCTGGATATCCCGATACATGTTGATGCGGCGAGTGGCGGGTTTATCGCCCCGTTCATCCAGCAGACGCTGCAATGGGACTTTGTGATCGAACGGGTCAAATCGATCAACGCGTCGGGCCACAAGTACGGGCTGGCGCCGCTTGGCGTGGGCTGGGTCATTTGGCGTTCCACCGCCGACTTGCCGGAAGAGCTGATCTTCTACGTGGATTATCTGGGCGGCAATATGGCGACCTTCGCCCTTAACTTCAGCCGGCCGGGTGGTGAAATCATTGCCCAGTACTACAACTTCCTGCGGCTCGGGCGTGATGGCTATACGCGTATTCAGCAGGCCTGCTCCGACACGGCGCAATGGCTCGCCTCGGAAATCGTCAAATTCGCCCCGCTGGAGTTGGTGTACCACGGCAAGGACGGGCTGCCGGCGGTCTGTTACAAACTCAAGGACGGCATTGACCATGGATTCAGCCTGTATGACCTGTCCGAGCGCGTGCGCATGCGCGGTTGGCAGATCGCGTCGTACCCGCTGCCGTCAGATCGCCAGAGCGTCGTGGTGCAGCGCATCCTGGTTCGCCATGGCGTGAGCCGCGACCTGGTGGCGCTGTTGCTTGAAGACCTGCGCAAGGCCATTGCCTACTTGCAGAAAAACCCGGTGTTGAATTCCGACGCCGGGCCGAGCTTCAGCCACGGTGCGATTGCTGAGCCGGTCATCCCGGCCGACACCCCGAACCTCGCCTGAACGCATTGCATCTTCACCGGGCCTGAGGCCCGGTGCCTTTAGCGTTTCATCGCAAGGTACGAATCATCGTGACAGCCTTCTTCAATTTCCTGCACGACAACCCCTATATTCTGCTGTTCCTGGTGGTCGGCCTGTCCGTCTGGGTCGGGCGCGGCACCATCAAAGGTTACGGCTTGGGGGCGGTGGCCGGGGCTATCGTCATAGGCTGCGCCATTGCGACGTGGGCGTCTTACTACGGCGTGCATTTCGAGCTCGATAACTTCACCAAGAGCCTGTTTTATTACCTGTTCATGTACGGCGTAGGGTTGCGGGTCGGTCCCTCGTTTATCAATAGCCTGAAGGGCGATGGGTTGAAATTCACCTTTCTGGCGATTCTTTCGTCGTTCCTCGGCTTGGGCATCGTGGTGTTGGGGGTGAAGCTGTTGTCGCTGCCGGTGGGTGCGGCCGGCGGTATTCTTGCCGGTTCACAAACCATGTCGGCGGCCATCGGTTCGGCGGAACAAGCCATCACTTCCGGCGTCGTGCCGCTGCCACCGGGCACCACCGCCGCAGCGGCGACGGCCATGATCGCGCTGTCCTATGGCATCACTTACATCTGGGGCACGGTCGGCATCATCCTGATCTGCAAATACCTGCCGCGCTGGTGGGGAGTGGATGCACGCAAGGCGGCCAAGGCGTATGAGGTGGAGCATGGCGTGCCGAACGTTGACGACGCCGGGCTCAGTGGCTATCGGCCTTTTGACCTGCGCGCCTATCGATTGGTAAACAGTGAATGGGTGGGGCAAACCATCGCGCAGTTTCGCCAACAATTTGAGCTGTACCAGATCGAGAATGTCGAGCGCGGCGACCAGTTGCTCGGGGCCGATCCGGCACTGGTGCTGCAACTGGGCGATATCATTGCGCTGGGGGGCAGCCTTGATGCGCTGACGGATCACATGGGCCTGATCGGGCCGGAAGTGCCGGATGCCCGGGCGCTTAATATCCCGCTGGATGAGGCGGTGATTCTGGTGACCCACCGCGACGCGATCGGCAAGCAGCTCAAGCAGTTCAGCCAGTCGTCGATTGCCGGACAAGTGCAACTGGTGGGTATCGAGCGCGGCGGCGCGCCCATTCCCGTGGGGCTGGAAACACGCCTGCAACGCTTGGATGTGATGCACCTGATCGGCCTGCGTACGGCCATCGACAAAGCCACGGCGTTACTGGGCAAGGCAGGGCGGCCGAGTACCGCGACCGATTTGCTGACGCTATCGTTGGGCATGGTATTGGGCTTGCTGATCGGCCTGATCCAAGTGCCGGCGTTCGGTGCAGCGGTGGGCCTGGGCAACGCGGGCGGCTTGCTGGTGTCGGGGATTATCGTGTCGTCACTGGTGTCGCGAGTGCGCTTTTTTGGCAATACACCCAACGCGGCACGCAACATTCTTGAGGACATGGGGCTGATTTTCTTTGTCGCGATCGTAGGGGTGAATGCCGGGGCTAATCTGGTTTCACAAATTAGCCCGATCATCGCGTTGAAGATCTTTGTGCTGGGCTTTGTGGCCTGCACCATTCCGCCGTTTATCGTATGGGCGGTGGGGTTTCACGTGTTCAAGATCAACCCGGCGATCCTCATGGGCGGTGTGGCGGGGGCGCGTAGCCATTCCGGGCCAGCACGTGAAGCCGCCAAGGAGATCGACAGCAGCGTGCCCTGGATCGGTTTTCCAGTGGCGTATGCGGTGTCGGGGATTTTGCTGACGGTGTTTGGCTACTTCGCGATGGTTCTCGCACGCTGACGCCGGTTCAGGAGGCTCCAGGCACAACACACTGTGCGCACTGTCGGTCGTCGGCGGTGCAGCCGGGGTCCGCCATGGCTTGCTTATAGGCCAAAGGATCAAGCAGCGCCGTATAGCAAATCAGGTGGTGATTGCACAGGGGGTTGTCCTTAATCCCGAGACTTGAAGCACCGGCGGGAATTGTCTTGGCCTGCAACAACGCGTAGTAGGCGGAGAAATGCAATATGTCACTCTTTGGGACGGTCGGCACAACATCGCGTGCATAGTTGAAGAGGTCGTAGTTGCCGACTTGAGTCTCGAAGAAGTCCACGAACGTCTTGTTACCGGTTTTTGGCGAGGCAAACAGGCAGGCACTCGCCTTACAGCCTTGCAGGTTCAGGTCGAGGGTCAGGTAGGTTGCGAGGGCCGACCCCAGGCTGTGTCCCAACACCATCGGCGGGTTGGCGGTCGTGAGTTGGCTGATGCCGAGCGCCAGCGGCACCGGCGACGCACCGTCCGCGCCGTGGAATTGCATCGTCCGGTAGATGTCCCAAAAACCCTGATCCACCAGCCCGGCTTTCGGGTTGGGGTGGTTCATCATCAGGAAATCGAGGTCGTCACCCCATTCCTGCGCACCGTCGGTGCCGCGTATCGCCACCACGTACTGGTCCTGGCCCTGGACGTTACGCTGGGCGACATAGCCGTAGCAGACGCGACTGCGCTGGTCGTCAGAGGCGCCGAGCATGGTCGACCTCAAGCCAAGGCCAGATATCAGGATGTCGTCCGAGCCTGAGATAAATCCCACCACGTTCCATCCCGTTTCGTTGATGCGTGGGTCGATCTGTGGCGGAATCTGGCGAGGGTTGATGTCGCACAGGTCCCAGGCGTACATCACCAGTAATGCGTAGGGGGCAGCAGAAAGTCGATCCATCTCGGGCTCCTTGTGAAGTCATCACTGTGAAGGAGTGAAGCACAAGATCCGTGTTAAACCTGCTGAATCCGCTATAAAAAAAGCCCCGCGACCGAATGGACCGCAGGGCTAAAAAATTGGCTGGATGCGACCAACCAAAGGAGCTCTTTACCTCACTTGCTGCTGGCGACGACGGTGTCCGGCTGCCAGCCACCACCGAGGGCTTTGTAGATCGCGACAATCCCGCGATACAAATCCACTTCGGCCTGTGCCTGTGAGTCTTCCGCCGCCAGGCGCTCACGTTGCGCGTCGAGCAGCACCAGAAAGTCCACCGTCCCTTCGCGATAACGGATCGCGGCAAGGTCGGCGGCGGCGCGGCTGGATTCACTTTGACGAATCAGCGAGACCAGACGCTGCTGGCGTTTGCCGTAATCACTGAAGGCATTTTCCGATTCTTCCAGCGCCAGCAATACTTGCTGCTCATACGTCGCCAGGGCGCCATCGGCCTCGGCATTCGCGCCGCGCAAACGCGCACGCACGCTGCCCAGGTCAAACGCCGCCCAGGTGATGCTCGGGCCGAGGGACCAGGCATTCGCGGCCGCCGAGCCGATCTGCGAACCGCGCCCGGCGGTAAAGCCGAGGAAGCCGCTGAGGCTGACCCGCGGGAACAGGTCCGCCTTGGCCACACCGATACGGGCAGTAGCGGCGGCCAGTTTGCGTTCGGCACTGAGAATGTCCGGGCGACGTTGCAGCAGTTGCCCCGGGTCACCGATTGGCAACGCCTTGGCAATCGCCGGCAGGTCTTTCGGGCTCAGGTCCACGGTCAGCTTGTCGGGGCGCTGGCCGAGGAGGGTGGCGATGCGGTTACGCTCGCGCACTTGCTCGGCTTGCAGTTGCGGCACGCTGGCTTCAACCGCCGCCAGGCGGGCATCGGCGCGTTCCACGTCGAGTTGGTCGCCGACGCCGGCATCACGCAGGCTGACGGTGATGGTGCGCGATTCCTGCTGGTTCTTCAGGTTGTCCAGGGCGATGCGTTCGCGCAGTTGAGCGCCGCGCAGTTGGCCGTAGGCGTCCACCAACTCGGCAATCATGGTGACTTGCAGTTGGTACAGGTCGGCTTCCGCCACCTGTTGGTCAGCGTCGCTGGCTTCGAGGTTGCGGCGGATGCGGCCGAACAAGTCGACTTCCCAGGCCATGTCCAGGCCCAGGTCGTAGCGTTCGCTGTTGACTCGCTTGGTGGTCTGGCCGGGAATCTGGCCTTTGCCCACGTCGCTGCTGGCACGGCTGGTCACCACCGGCATGATGTCGTTGGCCGCGTCATCGCGAATCGCGCGGGCGGCTCGCAGACGGGCGAACGCGACACGCAGGTCGCGGTTACCGCTCAGCGACTGGGTCACCAATTGGTTGAGGGTAGGGTCCTCGAACTGCTGCCACCAGATGCCTTCGTACTGGGCATGGTCATAGCTTTTGGTGTCGGCGGCGGCCGTGATATTGGCAGCCGCAAGCTTCTCGGTTTTGTAGTCCGGGCCGACGGCGCAGGCGCTCAGCGCCAATACCAGCAGGCTAGGCAGGAATGTTTTCACGCTCATTGCTGTGTCTCCAGCTTCAAGGCCTTGGCCGCTTTGCGCGCTTCGCTGCGCTCCACATAGCGACGGATCAATACGTAGAACACTGGCGTCAGCAACAGGCCGAAGAAGGTCACCCCGATCATCCCGGAGAACACCGCCACGCCCATGGCATGACGCATCTCGGCACCGGCACCGCTGGACAACACCAGTGGCACCACACCCATGATGAAGGCGAACGAGGTCATCAGGATCGGCCGCAGACGCAGACGGCAGGCTTCCAGTACCGCAGCGAGCGGATCGAGCCCCTCGGCCTGTTTATCCTTGGCAAACTCGACGATCAGAATCGCGTTCTTACACGCCAGGCCCACCAGTACGATCAAGCCGATCTGGGTGAAGATGTTGTTGTCGCCGCCGGAGATGATCACCCCGGTAATGGCCGACAGCAGCGTCATCGGTACGATCAGGATCACCGCCAATGGCAGGCTCCAGCTTTCGTACTGGGCCGCCAGTACCAGGAACGCCAGCAGTACGCAGAGCGGGAACACGAACAGTGCAGTGTTGCCCGAGAGGATTTGCTGATAAGTCAGGTCGGTCCACTCGTAGGTCATGCCGTTGGGCAGTTCCTCTTTCAGCAGCTTTTCAATCGCCGCCTGGGCCTGGCCGGAGCTGTAGCCCGGTGCGGCGTTGCCGTTGATTTCGGCGGTGATAAAGCCGTTGTAGTGCATCACGCGGTCAGGGCCCGAGGTGTCGCTGACCTTGATGAAGGTCGCCAGCGGGATCATCTCGCCTTTGTTGTTACGCACTTTCAAGTGGCCGATCTGGTCTTCATCCTGGCGGAACTGCTGCTCAGCCTGCACGTTGACTTGATAGGTACGGCCGAAGCGGTTGAAGTCGTTGGCATACAACGAACCCAGGTAGATCTGCAGGGTGTCGAAGATGTCGCTGACCGCCACGCCGTGGGTCTTGGCCTTTTCGCGGTCGATGGCAGCATCGACCTGGGGCACGTTGACCGTGTAGCTGGTGAACAGGCCGAACAACTCCGGCGTGGTACGGCTCTTGGTGATGATGTTCTGCACTTCTTTGTACAGCTCGTCATACCCCAGGTTGCCACGGTCTTCGATCTGCAGGCGGAACCCGCCAATCGTGCCCAGGCCCTGTACCGGCGGCGGTGGGAAGATCGCCATGTAGGCTTCTTCGATGCCGCTGTACTTGCCGTTCAGTGCACCGGCAATCGCACCTGCAGACATGCTCGGGTCTTTACGTTCGTCGAACGGCTTCAAGGTCACGAACACGATGCCGCTGTTCGGGCTGTTGGTGAAACCGTTGATCGACAGGCCCGGGAACGCTACGGCGCTTTCCACGCCCGGTTGCTTCAGCGCGATGTCGGACATGCGCTTGATCACATCTTCAGTGCGGTCCAGGCTCGCAGCGTCCGGCAATTGCGCGAAGGCCACCAGGTATTGCTTGTCCTGGGCCGGCACGAAACCGGTCGGGGTGTGGGCAAAACCGAACCAGGTAAGCACCATCAAACCGGCGTAAAGGAACAACGCGATACCGCTGCCACGAATAACCCGGCGTACGGTGCCGACATAACCGTGGCTGGCCTTGACGAAGAAGCGGTTGAAGGGACGGAACAACCAGCCGCCGAAAATCTTGTCGAGCACCTTGGAGAAGCGATCCTTCGGCGCATCATGACCGCGCAGCAACACGGCGGCGAGGGCAGGGGACAAGGTCAGCGAGTTGAAGGCCGAAATTACCGTCGAGATCGCAATGGTCAACGCGAACTGCTTATAGAACTGCCCGGTCAAGCCGCTGATAAAGGCTGCTGGAATGAACACCGCACACAGCACCAACGCTGTGGCGATGATCGGGCCGGTCACTTCGCTCATGGCTTTTTCAGTGGCCTGGAACGGTTCCAATCCCAACTCGATATTACGCTCGACGTTCTCCACCACCACGATGGCGTCGTCCACCACGATACCGATCGCCAGTACCAGGCCGAACAGCGACAGCGCGTTAAGCGAGAAGCCAAACAGGTGCATCACCGCAAAAGTACCGATCAACGAGACTGGCACCGCCACCAATGGAATGATCGAGGCGCGCCAGGTTTGCAGGAACAGAATCACCACCAGCACCACGAGGATCAGTGCTTCGAACAGGGTGTGCACCACCGCTTCGATGGAACCACGCACGAAGATGGTCGGGTCATAGACGATGCTGTAGTCCATCCCTTGCGGGAAGTTCTTTTTCAGCTCTTCCATCTTGCCGCGCACTTCGTTGGAGATCTCGATGGCGTTGGAGCCTGGGCGCTGGAAGATCGGGATCGCCACGGCCGGCTGGTTGTTGAGCAACGAACGCAGGGCGTATTGGCTGGAACCCAGCTCGACCCGTGCGATGTCCTTCAGGCGCGTGATTTCACCGTTATCGCCTGCGCGAATGATGATGTTCTCGAACTCTTCTTCCGTCACCAGACGGCCCTGAGTGTTCACCGACAACTGGAAGCTGGTGGCATTCGGCGCAGGTTGCGCACCCAGGGCACCGGCGGCCACTTGACGGTTCTGTTCGCGGATCGCATTCACGACATCAGTGGCGGTCAGGTTGCGCGACGCGGTCTTGTTCGGGTCCAGCCATACACGCAGGGAGTAGTCGCCCATGCCGAACAGCTGCACATCACCCACACCGCCCAGGCGTGCCAGCTCATCCTTCACATTGAGCAAGGCGTAGTTGGACAGATACAGCATGTCGTAACGCTGATCCGGTGAGGTCAAGTGCACCACCATGGTCAGGTCCGGGGAAGCCTTGTCCACGGTGATACCGATGCGGGTCACTTCCTCAGGCAGTTTCGGCTGAGTCCGCGTCACACGGTTTTGCACCTGCACCTGCGCGTTGTCCAGGTCGGTGCCCAGGGCAAAGGTGATGGTCAGGGTCAGTTTGCCGTCGGCGGTGGACTGCGAGGACATGTACAGCATGTTCTCGACGCCGGTGATGGCTTGCTCCAGGGGAGCGGCCACGGTTTCACCGATGACTTTGGGGTTGGCACCCGGGAAGTTGGCACGCACCACGACGGTCGGTGGCACCACTTCCGGGTATTCGCTGATCGGCAGTTGGAACAGCGAGATTGCACCGGCGATCAGGATCAACAGCGACAGCACCGCTGCGAAGATCGGCCGTGAAATGAAGAACTTGGAAAAATTCATCTTGAGTTGTATCCCTTAACCGCGTGGAGTCGCGACGCTGGCAACTTTGGGCGCGGCTTTATCCGGCGCCACTTGCTCCAGGTTGCTGGCTTCAAGCGCTTGTCGTTGTTGTGCCAAGGCGGCGAGGGTTTCCTTGCTGGCCATCGGGATGGTTTCCGGTGCAACCGGCGACCCCGGACGAATGCGCTGCAAGCCCTTCACGACGATGGTGTCGTCCTTGTTCAAACCGCTGCGTACGATGCGCAAGCCTTCAATCTTCGGCCCCAGTTCCACCGAGCGATAAGCCGGTTTGTCGCCGTCCATCACCAGCACGAACTTCTTGCCCAGGTCGGTGCCGACCGCTTCGTCGTTGATCAACACGGCGGAGTAGGTGCCGCTGCCAACCAGCTTCAAGCGGGCATACAGACCAGGTGTGTATTCGCCCTTGCTGTTATCGAACACGGCGCGGCCACGGATGGTGCCGGTGGCCGGGTTGACCTGGTTGTCGACGAAGTTCATCTGGCCCAGGTGCGGGTTGCCGGTTTCGTTGGACAGGCCCAGGTACACAGGCGTTGTTGCGCCACGACGGCCTTGGCGGGCCAGCTCGGTGTACTTGAGGTACACGCGCTCATCGGCGTCGAAGTAGGCGTAGACCTTGTCGGTGGAGACCACGCTGGTGAGTGCGGTGACGTCGGCGGTCACCAGGTTGCCGGCGGTGATTTCGGCACGGCTGACGCGGCCGCTGATCGGCGAGGTCACGCGGGTAAAGCTCAGGTTGAGCTTGGCCAGGTCCAACTGCGCCTGAATCCCGGCGACAGCGGCGCGGGCTTCCTGGGCAGCGGTGGTGCGCGAGTCGGCCAGTTCGGCGGAAATCGCGTTGCTCTGACGCAGGCGTTCGCCCCGTTGCGCTTCATTATCGCTACGGCTGGCGGCGGCTTTGGTTTGGGCAAGCTGGGCTTCGAGGCGGCGCACTTCAGCCTGGAACGGACGCGGGTCGATCTGGAACAGCACATCGCCTTTCTTCACCAGGGCGCCTTCGATGAACGCCACTTGGTCGATCTGGCCGGACACGCGCGGACGAATCTGCACGGTTTCCGGCGCTTCCAGGCGACCGGTGAATTCATCCCACTCGTTTACCGGTTGTTCGAGCACCTTGGCCACACTGATTTTTGCAGGGGGCATGGCGGCCGCTTGTTCCGGAGTTTTGCCGCACGCGCTCATCACCACCACGGCCAAAATCGCCAAGGGGAAGCGCAAATGTTTGAGTGACTGTTCCATGAGGTGCATCCGCCAATGTATTTGAGATGGGCGGATCATGCGCGGCGAGGTGCTATGTCACGAATCGAATGAAGCAAAGGTAACTATCATTCGGAATGATATAAGCGCGAGATTAGCCCTCTAGGATGCGGGTTTCGTTAGGGAGCTATCAATGGGCTTGATGACAAAGGTGTATTGCGCAGCTTGCAAGGAACACGGCCAACGTCGCGCTGTCGCTGGCCAGCTTGCATTGCGAGCCGCTTGAACAGTATCAACCTGGCCGCAGGCGTCAGCCCGGGTGGTAATTTGACGCAACCGATCGTATACCCCGCCAGGACGCTCGAAGGCGCTCACTTCACCGGTTTGGCGGTGAGGGCACCTGACAGGGAAACGCCCAGCAGATACAGCATCCCACCGCCGATTATAAAAAGTACCAGCATGTAGAAAATGTAGTGAGCCGGCTGCGTTGCCAGCACCCATCCGCACAGTACGGGGCCCAATGCCGCGCCGACGTTGCTGAGGTTCTGCGCGGCGTAATACATGCCGCGCAGATGATTCGGCGCAATGTTGTCGATGAACATGTATTCGGCGGGGAACACGATAATTTCACCCAGGGTGAAAATGGCCATGGACAGCACCCACATCAACAGTGTGGTGGACAGCGCGAACCCGCCCAGCCCGACGATAAACAGGCTGAGGCCGGCCGCCAGCCACACGTTCAAGTACCGATGGGTAATCCGTTTGCCCAGGCCGTATTGCAAGCTGATCACCATCAGGGCATTGGTTGCCACAACCGTGCTGATAATCCGGTAGGTCGCCTGGGGCGTGGAGGTGACTATCAGGTACTGCGAGAGATAGGCAGTGAATTGGCCGAACACCACCGCACTCAATAGCCCGCCCAAGGTAAAGCACACCAGGCGGTAATCACGCAGCAGCAGTTTGCCGACTGCCAGGAACGGCGTGGGCGGCCGGTTTGCGTCGACCGTTACCAGGCACCTGTCGCCCCACACGAAATAGATAAAAAAGAACCCGGCGCCAAGCCCTGCTGACATCAGAAAGGGCAGGCTGGTATCCACGGCGGCCAACCCCGCGCCCAGAAACGGCCCGACGGCATAACCGATATTGGTCAGCGTGTATTTGATCGAAAACACTTCGCTGCGCTGATCGACGGGGAGCAGGCTGCCAAATCCGGCCTTCACTGCAATATCAATCACGGCATAGGCCAGGTTGACTGACACCAGGCACAGGTAAAACAGCCAGAGCGCGGGCGCGACATACGCGCCGAGAAAGCTCAGCGTGAACACGCCGCAGAACGTGAGAATAAGCCGGTAACTGGACATTCTGTCCACTAGAAAACCGCCATACAGGCTCAGCAGCGAGCCAATGATGAGCGTGCTGCCAATGACCAGGCCGATGTCGGCGATGCTCAATTCAAAGTGGCCCGATAAATAGATGACCAGGTAGGGCAGCGTAATTGCGCGGGCGAGGGTTAATACCAGTGAGGCACACAGCAGCAGGTTGAGGGTGAGCGGGTAGTTTTTCAGCGTTGCCAGCATTCGAGCCTCATCGTCCATTTATAAGGTGCAAGCGTCATGATTCGCTCGCTCGGAAAGGTGCAGCTTACTTTTGATCCTGGTTCTGATTTAGGATGCTTTTTATCAATATATTGGAAATGAATTCATGAATAAGGAACGTCTGTGTTTTCCTCCGAACGCTTGAAGGGCATCGATGTGTTTGTCTGCGTCGCGCAGTACGGCAGCTTCACGGCAGCGGCCGAGAAAATGCACCTGACGGCCTCTGCCATCAGTAAAAACATCGCGCGCCTGGAAACGCGCCTGGGCGCCAGACTGTTCGAGCGCACCACGCGCACGTTATCGCTGACGGATGCCGGTGTTGCGTTTCTGCGCACCTGCACCGGCGTACTGGCAGACCTGGAAGAAGCGGAGTTATCACTTCAGGCAGAAAACACCGAGCCTCGCGGGCGTGTGCGCATTGACCTGCCCAGCGCATTTGGCCGCGCACAGGTGTTACCGATCCTTCTGCAGTGGGTGAAGGATCATCCATTGCTGATACCGCATATCTCTTTCTCAGATGGTTTTATCGACCCGCTCAAGGAAGGCGTGGACATCGTGGTGCGCATTGGCGACGCACACACCTGGCCGGAGACGGTAGAGCACCGGCTGCTCAACCGTGAGCGGCATGTTTTGTGTGCATCCCCTGCGTATCTGGCTCGCCATGGCACCCCACACGCGGAGCGCGACCTTGAGCATCATCGGTGCATTGCCTATGGCTGGATTGACGGGAGCATCAGCCCTTGGCGTTACGCCGGCGAGCAGGGCGAAACACGCCACAGGCAAATCGCTGCGCACCTGGTGATGGGGAATGGTGACGGATTGATGATGGCCGCACTGGCAGGCTGCGGTATCGCACAGTTGCCGTCATGGCTGATCGAGCAACCATTGCGGGACGGGACGCTGGTTGAGGTGTTGCCGAAACTGGCAATCACGGGAATGGAGATCAATGTGGCCTGGGTTAAAAATCGCCAGGCGCTGCCCAAGATTCGCGCGGTAGTTGATGCGCTGGTTACGGGGCTGGGGGCTTGAGTGAGCGGTCGCTTGACTTTAAATATGTGCAGAAATAGCACAGGTATTGTTTGCTTATGTGCGTGGATCAAACAGTAGGGCCTGCTTAAGCTGGCCTCGTCAACCCGACGACTGCTTAAGGAAACCCGCTCATGTCCCACGCCATTGCTACTTCTCAATTGACTCTGCGCGCCGCAAACGCCGTCGCCGTGCCGCACATGCTTAAATCCGTCATCGCCGGCCTTGGCCTGCTGATGAGCCTCGGCCAATGTGCCGTGGCCGCTGAGGCTCAGGCCAGTCCGCAGCCGACCATCCGCGCCATGTTCGGTGCCAAACCGACCGACCAGTTGGACCCGAAAACCACCGCGCTGCTGGTGATCGACTTCCAGAACGAATACTTCACGGGCCGCATGCCGATCCCGGATGGCATGAAAGCCCTGGACAACGCCCAGCGCCTGATCGCGTTTGCCGACAAGCAACATATCCCGGTGATCCACGTGCAACACGTGGCTCCGGAGGGCGCAGCGGTGTTTGCCAAGGACGGTAAAACGGTGAACTTCCACCCGTTGATGCAGCCGCGTCCACAGGACAAAGTCATTCAAAAAACCACGGTGAGTGTGTTCGCCAGCACCGATATCGACGCCCAGTTGAAGAAAGCCGGAATCAAGACACTGATCATTTCCGGCCTGATGACCCACGCCTGTGTCGCCGGTGCCGCGCGTGACGCGGTGCCGTTGGGCTACGACGTTGTGGTAGCATCCGATGCCACTGCAACCCGCGCAATCACTCGCGACAATGGGGATTCGGTGTCCAAGGACGCGTTGCACAACGCGGCGCTGGCGGAAATCGAAGACACCTTCGGTTCGGTGCTGACCACCGCGCAAATCGTTGCCTTGCCCGTGCACTGATCCACCGGACTGCTCGCCTGGAGTCACATTCGCTTCATGAACCAGTTATCTGCCATGCGCGCCTTTCGGTGCATCGTCGAGGCCAAGGGCTTCTCTGCCGCGGCAGAGCGGCTCGACACAACCCACTCGACGATTTCCCGGCAATTGCAGCAACTGGAAGTTGAACTGGGCGTTCAGTTGATCAACCGCAACACCCGGCGTTTCAGCCTGACCCGCCCCGGAGAGCTCTACTTCGCAGCGTGCGTCGATATTCTCGATCGCCTGGATGCGGCCGCCATGGCCATGGCGCAGGGGCATCAGCAACCCAACGGCCTGTTGCGGGTCAGCGTGCCCCTGGTGGTCGGCACGCTGGACCTGCCGCACTGGGTGCCGGGTTTCCAGAAGCGCTACCCCGATATCGAACTTGAGCTGTGCTGCGACGATCAGTTCGTTGATCTGGTCGCCGAAGGGTTCGATGTGGCTATCCGTATCGCCAGTGCACTGGCTGACACCACGCTGGTCGCGCGCACCCTGACGGTTTCAAAGCTGGTCCTGGTAGCTTCTCCGGCCTATGTAAACAGCCACGGTTTGCCACGCACAGCCCAGGAACTCGACGGCCATCGCTTGCTGGCGTTTATCGGCGCCTCATCCGACTGGGAGCTGTGCCCGCCACGCGGTGCACCGGTCAAGGTCACGCCAACGGGGCAGTTCAAGACCAACACCCTCAGCGCCTTGCACGCCGCCGCACTGGCCGGCGCCGGCATCGCGTGTTTTACCCAGGCCACCGTGCGCGCTAATTTTGCGCAAGGGCAACTCGTCTCCATTCTGCCCAACTATTCGCTGGGCCAACGGCATTACTTCGCGCTCTATCCGCAATCGCGGTATCTGGCGCCCAACGTCAGGGCGTTTGTCGATTACATGGCCGACTTCTACGCGTCCCGAGGGCAAGCCGTAAGCGGTCACGGATAATTTTCAATACAGCTTTCGACAGGATTCGACCATGTCAAACCTCCCAACAGAACCCACCACGCTCCACGATCCGTACCTATGGCTTGAAGAGGTCGACAGCGCCAGGGCGCTGGACTGGGTGCGGGCGCAGAACCTGAAAACCGATACGCGCCTCGCGCAATCGGACGCCTTCAAGGCGCTGCAGGCCGACCTGCTGGCGGTGCTGGATAGCGACAGCAATATCCCATTCGTGGAAAAAATCGGCGCGCACTATTACAACTTCTGGATTGACGCCGCGCACCCACGCGGCCTTTGGCGTCGCACCACGCTGGAGGAGTACCGCAAGGCCCAACCCACATGGGAAACCGTGCTGGATATCGATGCCTTGAACACCCTTGAGGGCGAGAACTGGGTATGGCATGGCGCCAACTGTCTGCGACCGGGCCATTCGCAACCGGGCTATCAGCGCTGCCTGATCGAACTGTCCCGTGGCGGGGCGGATGCCAGCGTGACGCGCGAATTTGATCTGGTCGGCAAAGCCTGGGTCGAAGACGGCTTCCAACTGCCCGAGTCCAAGGGCGGAATGGACTGGATCGACCAGGACAGCGTGTATGTGTTCACCGATTTCGGTGCGGCGAGCATGACGCGCTCGGGCTACCCGCGCATCGTCAAACTATGGCAGCGCGGAATGCCGCTGAGCGCGGCCAGTGTTGTGTACGAAGGCCAGCACGACGATATGTATATCGCGGCGATGCACGACAGTACGCCGGGCTACGAACGTGATTTCGTCAGCCGTACGCTGGCGTTCTACAACGATGAGCTGTACCTGCGGGTCGGCGACGGCAAACTGAGCAAAATCGACGCGCCTAACTCGGCCGAAAAATCGCTGCACAAAGACTGGCTGCTGCTGAAACTACGTGACGACTGGCCAGTGGGTGACGGCTATGTGGCCGGCTCGTTGTTGGCAATCAAGTTTGAACATTTCATGGCCGGCGCGCGCGATTTCGACGTGTTGTTCGTGCCGTCTGACAGCACCTCGCTGGCAGACATGGACTGGACGCGCAACCACTTGGTGCTGAACGTGCTGGATGACGTCAGGAACCGTCTCAGCGTGCTGACGCCTGGCGCCGAAGGTTGGACGCGCAGTGCATTTATCGGTGCGCCGCCGATGGCGACTGTGGACGTGAGAGCGGTCGACAGCGATGACAGCGACGCGGTTTGGCTGATCACGCGGGACTACCTCACGCCGGTCACGCTTTCACTGGCTCAAATCGGCGCTCAACCGCACGTGCTGAAAGCCATGCCGGCGTTCTTCGATTCGAGTCGCCACGTGGTGCAACAGCATTTTGCAGTGTCCAGGGATGGCACTCGTGTGCCGTATTTCCTGGTGCATGAGCAAGGGTTGCAGTACGACGGCAGTGCGCCAACCTTGCTCTATGGCTACGGCGGTTTCGAGTATTCGCTGTGCCCGGAGTACTCCGGCGGGCTGGGCCGCGCCTGGCTTGCCAAAGGCGGGGTGTATGCCGTCGCCAACATTCGCGGCGGTGGCGAATACGGCCCGCGTTGGCATCAGGCCGCACTCAAGCACAATCGCGCGCGTGCCTACGAAGATTTTGCTGCGGTCGCGCAAGACCTGATCAGCCGAAAAATCACCGCGCCCCGGCATTTGGGCGTGCAAGGTGGCAGCAATGGCGGCCTGTTGGTCGGCAATATGCTGACCCAGTACCCTGAACTGTTAGGCGCCGTTGTCGTGCAGGTGCCGTTGCTCGATATGCAGCGCTATCACCACTTACTGGCCGGAGCCTCGTGGATGGAGGAGTACGGCAACCCGGACGTGCCCGAAGAGTGGGCCTACATCCAGACTTTTTCGCCTTACCACCTGTTCGATCCGGCGCAGACCTACCCGCCGGTGCTGTTCACCACCTCCACCCGTGATGACCGCGTACACCCGGCCCACGCCCGCAAGCTGGCGGCCAGGATGATCGAGGCCAACCAGGACGTGACCTATTACGAGAACATCGAAGGGGGCCATGGAGGTGCGGCGGATAACGCGCAGAGTGCGTACATGAAAGCGTTGGTGTACAGCTTTTTGTGGGAGCAGTTGAGCGTCGGCGGGGATTGACCGAGGCCGGCGGGTCAGAGGCTGTCCGGGTCGCCAAAAAACATCTGAATCCGCGACCGCAGCCACCGCTCTCCCGGGTCGTTATCCTGCGACCCGCGCCAGGCCATATGCAGTTCAAAGCTACGCACCGGCAACGGCGGGTCTTCGGCCCGAAGGCCGCCCGCCGCTGTCAGGGCCTCGGCTGCATAGTCCGGCACGGTGGCCAGAATGTCGGTGCCCGCCAGCAAGGTGCCCAGCCCATTGAACTGCGGCACAGCCAGTACCACGTGGCGTTTGCGATTGAGCTTTTCCAACTCTTCGTCAATAAACCCGCTCAGGTCGCCCGCGAAGGACACCAGGGCGTGGGGGCGCGCGCAGAAGTCGTCCAGGCTCAGCGAGCCGGGCACGCTGTCGGCACGCAGCAGTTTCGGCAGGCTGCGACGCAGCACTTTGCGCTTGGCGTTGGCCGGCAGGTCGGCGGTGTAGCTGACGCCGATGGAGATCTCACCGGAGGCCAGGAGGCCCGGCATCAGGATGTAGTTGACGCGGCGCACCACCAGCACGATGCCGGGGGCTTCGGCACGCAGGCGTTTGAGCAATTGGGGAAGCAGGGCGAATTCGACGTCGTCGGACAGGCCGATACGGAACACGGCGGTGCTGGTGGCCGGGTCGAACTCGGCGGCACGGCTCACGGCGGTGGAAATCGAGTCCAGGGCCGGGGAGAGCAGGGCGAAGATTTCTACAGCGCGTGCCGACGGCTCCATGCTGCGCCCGGTGCGCACAAACAGCGGGTCATCAAACAGCCCGCGCAGACGCGACAAGGCCGCACTGATGGCCGGCTGGCCGAGGAACAGCTTCTCGGCGGCGCGGGTCACGCTGCGCTCATGCATCAAGGTTTCGAATACGATCAAGAGGTTAAGGTCGACACGACGCAGGTCGTTACGGTTCATCTTGTGTCCTGGAAGAGTCAGCAAACTTGACGTGAACGGCCATATTCAGAACCCTCAGGTTCCACTTAGACGCATGACCGGCATGAATCTTACGGGGAAAGGCTGGTACTCTGCACAAGATAATTGAGTTTTCCTACAGGAGTTGAGGTCTATTCCTCGGTTGCGGAATCAATGACAGGCATGTCGACTATTAACGCCGACCGATGGCCTTAGCTGGAAAGCCCAGATAGAGTTCATGGCATTAGAGGTTACTTTGACGAGGTTTGCGATGTCCCGCACGATCCGTTTTCACAAGTTTGGTCCGGCCGAGGTGCTCAAATGCGAAGAGCATGCAGCCGCACAGCCCGCACCGGGCGAAGTGCAGGTGCGTGTCGAAGCGATTGGCATCAGCTGGTATGACATTTTGTGGCGCCAGAACCTGGCGTCCTCGCATGCACGTTTGCCGTCCGGCCTTGGTCATGAAATGGCCGGTGTGGTCGTCGCCCTCGGTGAGGGCGTGGATGATTTGGCTGTGGGCGATAAAGTGGCCAGTTTTCCGGCCGAGAGCCCCAATGATTACCCGGTGTATGGCGAGCAGATCGTCTTGCCCCGTTCGGCCTTGACCCGCTACCCGGACGTCTTGAGCCCGATTCAAGCCAGCGTGCACTACACGCCGCTGCTGATTGCCTACTTTGCCTACATGGATCTGGCGCGGGTCAAGCCCGGTCAATTTGCCTTGGTGACCGACGCCAGCCACTGTGCCGGTCCCTCGTTCGTACAGCTGGGCAAGGCCTTGGGTGTGCGGGTGATTGCCGCGACCAAGGACAGCGCGGAGCGTGAGTACTTACTGTCCCTGGGGGCGGAGAAGGTCATCGTCACCGAAGAGCAGGACTTGCTCATGCAAATCAACAAGTACACCGATAACCGCGGCGTGGATGTGGTGTTCGATGGCTTGGGCGGCCCGCAGATGTCATTGCTGGGCGATGTCCTGGCGCCGCGTGGCAGCCTGGTGCTCTACGGCCTGCAAGGCGGCAACCAGACGCCATTCCCGGCGTGCGCAGCCTTCCAGAAGAACATTCAATTCTTCGTGCACTGTATCGGTAACTTCACCGGTAAGCCGGAACTGGGCATCATTCAGGACCATGTGGCGTTGCAACGTGCGTTGCGCGATATCAACCAACTGACGGCCGATCGGGTGTTGGTGCCACTGAAAACCACGGTGTTTGCGTTCAACCAGTTCGTGGAAGCGCACCGTTATATGGACGAATGTCCGTGCCGCGAGCGTGTTGCGTTGCAGGTTGAAGCTGTTTGAGATGTAGGAATATTCGCAAATAAGTCTTCAAACCCCCGGGCGCATGGGGCAAATGCGCCATTTGACAGGGTTTAACCCGCGCGGTGGCTGAAACGCGCAGGTGCCCTTCAGTCCTGTAAACGATACCTTTCTCCCCGGCGCCGCCCTGAAATTCAGCGCGGCGTTCTTGTGTGTGCCTCTTCAACGTAATTCCTGATAACTGTCTGAACTGGTTTTCGGCCAGGTTCTGTATCTGTTATTCATTATTTCAGTCCTGATAATTGGTGCTTCACTTTCAACTCAAGGACTGAGTAATGAATGACAATCTGATACGGCGGCCGGTACTTCCCGCCATGACGCGTGATGCAGTGCTTATCCAGCTCCGAGGAAACGGGGCCTTTCACGGCGGATATCAATCAATACGCAAACGAATATCAAAGTTTAGTGGTTTTTATTTGTCGGATGGCTCTTTTAAATCATGGTTAAAGGGTTGTAGGAGTTTGTCTGAATATTCCTAGGAGCACTGCTGTAATGGGCTGGATGCTTGTTGCACTGGCTTTCGGCGCCGCGAGTGCTCTCGGACGTGCGAAGTACGCAGTCCATCGGTTTGTTGCAAGATGCTAGTGTTTTTTATCGCGAACACTGTGCCACGGGCAACGTCATTACACATGCAAGAGATCGGGCAACTACGCTCGGTAGTTGTTTGAAACTGATATTTCAACTCAGGTAGTAGAGCTATGAGCGCTATTCACGAACAGGCTATGAATTATGTTTACCAGCAAGTTCAACAACGCTTAGTCGGGTATTTCACACGTGCGGAGCGCACAGCACTTCAATTGTTGATTCAGCGTATCGTCGTGGCCGCAGGCGGAATGGAGCAAGTGGGGGATTACAAAGTGCTGGTGGCCCACGGCGGCGGCGAAGTCAGCAGCTACACCCTGGCACTGCTGCGTGCCGCACAACTGAGTATTGCCGGGCGATCGCCCAGGACGTTCCAGCTACGGGTCGCCACGCTGTGCCACGCGGGCATGACTCAAGACACCCTCGACGCGATTCATCGCGGTTACACCCGATTGTTTTTCCACGATGACCACCGCGTCGAGCTGCTGATGGTCGACAACGAACAGGTGCTGCCCTTCAATCACCAGCGTCCGGTATCCGGCCGTGCCTGTGAAACCCACCAGCGCAACATGTTGATGGTGGGGCATCTGACCTCCGGCGATATTCGCGCCACCCTGTGCAACGAGACCTACTTGGCCCTGGGTGATTTCTATCAGCGTGTCACGGCCTGGAAAGGCGGCGTGCATGCATTGGTCAGCGGCGATTCCACGCGTAAACAGAGCCAGCTCCTCGCCTGGCTGAAAAAGGCCGCCCAAGCCAGGGGTGTCAGCTCCCCGAAGGGCCAGCCTTCCTCGCTCAACGGGCTGTTCAAGCGCATGGATGAATGGAGCGGCGACTTCTACCGCGACCTGTACGGCGAGCACTACGTGCCAAAGGCCGACATCAGCCCGGGTGGGCACCGCAACTTGGCGTACATCGGAATGGCCGACCTGCTCGAGGGTATCGATCGCGCTCGTGCACCGTTGCTCACCGAGTTCATGGGCTACACACCGGACCCGCTGGGCTTTCATTTCAGCCACCCAGCCTTTGCCAATCCGTTGTTGATGGCGCACCTGCGAGGCCTGCAGGCCGAATGCCTGCGTGAGTTGCGTTACGAGGAGGGCGTCGATGAGTTCCTGGTGCTCGCGCGTGAGTACCTGCGGCGTCGGCATGTTCCCGAAGAGCTGGTGACCCGGGCCGTCAACCGCGAGGAGCGCGTCGTGTCGAGCAGTTACGCCCAGCAGTTCTTCGGCCTGGATGAAAGCCAACTGACCTGCCTGTTGTTTTCACCCTTTATCCATCACGGTGAGCGACTGGAAGGTTACTTGCGTCAGTGCCACCCCGGAATGCTGGTGGCGTTGCCCGAACTGCACAAGATGCTGCAGGGCAAGCCCGCCGCCGAGATGCTGCAGCAATGGGTGGCCGACGCCAGTGGGCTGCCGCTGTCCTTGCTTCAGCATCTGTACCGCAAGCGGCCGATGACGCTTGCTCCTGCTGGCATACGTAGCGGTTTAACGCAAAGGCCCATGGCCAGTGGCAGCATGGCCTGTCAGCTGTCCGGCCGATGACGCTGCGAGGGGCGCGGCAAGTAGACTTCGCTTATCAGGCGGTCTATCGCTACATGATCAACTTGATCAATGAGGTCAGTAGCGATGCTCGGGTAAAACTGCCGTCGTTGCGCCAGTTATCCCAGCGTCTGAATGTATCGATCTCCACCATTCAATACGCGTACTCGCTGTTGGAGAAAGAGGGCCGGGTGTATTCGGTGGCCAAGTCGGGCTATTACGCTTGGCCGCTGACGGGTAGCCCGGACACATGGCCCAGTGGGGATTTACTAGAACGCCTCTATGTGGCGGCTCGTCGCCCAGGCATGGTGGTACTCAGCGGCGATGAACCTGCGTTGCTGGCGTCGCTGGACGGCACCATGCTGGGGCTGGAGCGCGAGCTGGTGCGCCAGTATCCGCGTCATTTGCAGCCGTGGTCCCAGCCATGTGGCGTTTGGGAACTGAGAGCGGCGCTGGCGGCACGCTATACCACGTCGCCGACGCGTTGCTGGCATGCCGACGACGTGTATATCGGTGCTGACCTGCGAGGCGTGCTCGACATTCTCATTGAGGTGTTGGGCTTGCGGGGCTCCACGGTGATCGTCGAGTCGCCCTGCGACTGGCTGATCCTGCGCGTGCTGCAGGATGCCGGGGTGCGCATCCTCGAGTGGCCCTGGGGCGACGATGGCAGCCTGGACCTGGTGACGCTCGAAGGGATGCTGCGCAGTGAGCCGGTGCACCTGGTGTTGCTGTCATCGTCGGTCAGCCTGCCGTCGGCGGTTGCGATGCAGCCTCGCGACCGCCTGGGCGTGGCGAAACTGCTTGACCAGTACGATTGCTGGCTGCTCGAAAACGACACCTGCGGTGAGCTGGGTTTCAAGCCGCCCCAGGCGGCACTGCGCGACCTCGTCAACCCTGAACGATTGGTGGTGTTTTCCTCATTCGAGAAAATACTCGGGCCAGAGGCGCCTTTTGGTTATGCGCTGTCGCGGCACCTGAGCGGCGAATTGCAGCGCCAGTTCCTGTTGCGTTCGTTCCGGTTGTCCTCCATTCGCCAACGCGCGATTGCACGTTTGTATCAGAGTGGGCGAATCGACCAGCACCTGCACGACTTGCGCCGGTTGCTGCGTGAACAGGCGAGCGAAATGAGCCAGTATCTGGACCGGCATCTGGGTGATCAAGTGAGCTATCGGATGCCCGCAGGGGGTGGCGCGTTCTGGTTAAGCTCCACTCAAACAGTGGACATGCGCCAGGTATTCCAGCACTTGCTGGCGCGGCAGGTGGTGATTGCGCCCGGAGAACTGTTCAGCGTCGGCGGCCTGCATCATCAGCACCTGCGTTTAAGCCATACTTTCCATGGCCAGCCCAACCTGGAGATTGCCCTGGCGACACTGGGCGAGGCGCTGCGACAGGCACAGATTGCCTAAGTGCATGAAATTTCTCTTGCCGCTGTAGGATCGATACCGTCGCGCAGTAGTCCAACTCTCAGTAAACTGTCATTTTTTCCGAATCCTTCTTTATCGAGGTTTATGCATGACAATCAGTCCTTTTGCGGGCAAGCCGGCCCCAGCTCAGTTGCTGGTGGATATCCCGCGACTGGTCACGGCCTATTACACAGGCCAGCCTGATGCAGCGATCTCCACACAGCGTGTGGCCTTTGGTACCTCCGGGCACCGCGGCAGCTCGTTTGAGCTGAGCTTCAACGAATGGCATGTGCTTGCCATCAGCCAGGCCATCTGCCTGTACCGTGAAGCCCAAGGTATCAATGGTCCTTTGTTCGTCGGCCTGGACACCCACGCGCTGTCGACACCTGCCGGTGCCAGCGCCCTGGAAGTCCTGGCGGCCAACGGTGTGCACGTCATGCTGGCCGAAGGCGATGAATACACACCGACCCCGGCCATTTCTCACGCCATCATTTGCTACAACCGTGGCCGTACCACTGGCCTGGCGGACGGCATCGTGATTACGCCGTCGCACAACCCGCCACAAAGCGGCGGCTACAAGTACAACCCACCCAACGGCGGCCCGGCCGATACCCACGTGACCAAGTGGATCGAAGCCAAGGCCAACGAGCTGCTGGCCAACAAACTGGCCGGGGTCAAACGCATCACCCACGCCCAGGCGCTCAAGGCGGATACCACGCACCGCCACGACTACCTCAACAGCTACGTGGCCGACCTGGTCAATGTGATCGACATGGACGCCATCCGCAGCGCCGATCTGCGCCTGGGTGTCGATCCGTTGGGTGGCGCAGGGGTGCGCTACTGGTCGGCAATTGCCGAGCACTACCGTTTGAACCTCGATGTGGTGAACACCGAAGTGGACGCCACGTTCCGCTTCATGAGCGTCGATTGGGACGGTCAGATCCGCATGGACCCGTCCTCCAGCTATGCCATGCAAGGCTTGATCGGCCTCAAAGAGCGCTTTGACGTGGCCTTCGCCTGCGACCCGGACCACGACCGCCATGGCATCGTCACTCCGTCCGGTGGCCTGCTGGCACCGAACAACTACCTGGCAGTGTCCATTGATTACCTGTTCCAGAACCGTCCTGAATGGCGTGCTGACGCGGCCGTAGGCAAGACCGTGGTCAGCAGCGGCTTGATTGATCGCGTCGCCGCCCGTATCGGTCGTCGCCTGTACGAAGTGCCGGTCGGCTTCAAGTGGTTTGCCGATGGCCTGTTCGAAGGTTCGCTGGGCTTTGGCGGCGAAGAAAGCGCTGGCGCCTCGTTCCTGCGTAAAGACGGCACCGTGTGGAGCACCGACAAGGACGGCCTGATCCCGGCTTTGTTGGCGGCGGAGATGACCTCGCGCAAAGGCCAGGACCCAAGCCAGATCTACCGTGGCCTGACCGACGCCCTGGGCGAGCCGTTCGCGATTCGTGTGGATGCCAAGGCCACCCCGGCGCAGAAGGCCCTGTTGGGCAAACTGTCGCCGGAGCAGGTCACGTCCACGCAATTGGCCGGGGAGAGCATCCAACAAATCCTTAGTCATGCGCCGGGTAATAACCAGGCCATTGGCGGTTTGAAAGTGATGACCGAAAATGGCTGGTTCGCCGCGCGGCCATCGGGCACCGAGGACATCTACAAGATCTACGCCGAGAGCTTTATTGGCGAAGATCACCTCAAGCAGTTGGTGGAAGAAGCACAGGTGCTGGTAGACGGCGCCATCAGCCAGTAATTACGCCAAACCAAAAGTGGGAGGGGCTTGCTCCCTCCCACTTTTTTGCTTGGCGCAAAGCGTCACATCAGGCCAGGTCGACCAACACGATTTCGCTGTCTTCAATCGCCGTCACCCGCAACACCTGCTCATCCTCAACCGCCACACCGTCTCGAGCTTGCGCCCGTAAGCCATTGACCTCAATCACCCCCGTCGCTGGCACCAGATACGCCCGACGTCCGCTGTCCAGCCGATACTCTGCACTCTCACCCGCTTTCAGGTTGGCTGCCACCAGGCGTGCATCGGCACGAATGCGCAGGCTTTCACTGTCACCGGCTTTGCCGCTGGCCAATGTCACAAATCCCTCGCGATCACCCTTCGGGAAAGGTTTGGTACCCCAGGAGGGCGGCAAGCCGGCTTCATTCGGGATGATCCAGATCTGGAAAATCTTGGTCGGCGTGGCTTCCAGGTTGTATTCGCTGTGGGCAATCCCGGTGCCGGCGCTCATTACCTGCACATCGCCAGCCTCGGTACGGCCCTTGTTGCCCAGGTTGTCGGCATGGCTGATGGCGCCTTCACGCACATAAGTGATGATTTCCATGTCGCGGTGCGGGTGCTGCGGGAAGCCGGTACCTGGCGCGATGATGTCATCGTTCCACACCCGCAGATTGCCCCAGTGCATGCGCTTGGGGTCGTGGTATTCGGCGAATGAAAAGTGATGATGAGCGTCGAGCCAGCCATGATGTGCGCCGCCCAGGGTATTGAAAGGTCGAAGTTCAAGCATGATCGTCTCCTGTTGATGGGCCCATCATCCTGCAGTGCAAGATCGATAAAAAGCGTAAAAAATGCCTGATTCCTATCAGTTGATTCGATTGGTTGCTGGCGTTTTGACTTTTACTTCGTCGCCTAACTGCATGACGTCAAAGCAATTGGCTGGAACTGAGCGCCGATTCCGGCGACCATGGCGCCTTCGCCAAAACCAACCTCATCGCTGGAGTCCGCGTGCCGCAACAAACGCCTGATCTGCCCCCCGAGCTGCGCCCGATAAACGAAATGCCCTGGCTCAAACGCCTTGCCGCGCGGTTGTTTGGCCATGGCCTCACGCGCCTGCGTGCGCAGCATCGGTTTTCGTGGCTGCACGGTCAGGCCGATGGGTTCCGCAGCGGGCATGAGGCGGGTGTGGAGTATGGTTATCGCGAGGGCAAGGCCGACGGTATAGAGCAAGGTCGGCAGGTGTTGCTGATCCGCGACTTTCGCCCTGATGAGCACCGTGCACCGGGTGTGGACGACAGTTTGTTCGACGACTGGCGCCTGCCACTCACCGCCGAGGTGAAGAAGCGCATGAAGGCTGATGTGGCGCGCTTGCTGCCGGCCCATGCACAGCCAAG
This sequence comes from Pseudomonas sp. O39, assembly GCF_045447295.1. Lineage (NCBI taxonomy): Bacteria > Pseudomonadati > Pseudomonadota > Gammaproteobacteria > Pseudomonadales > Pseudomonadaceae > Pseudomonas > Pseudomonas sp. O39. The sequence goes on along the minus strand of NZ_JBJGXV010000010.1, from coordinate 127,303 downwards.
TGCCGCGCAATGGAAGATGATCTTCAGCGACACACCCTCGACCTCAGTGATTGCGGGCGCGGGTGCTGGCAAGTCCACCTCGCTGGTGCTGCGCATACTGCTGCTGACCCATTACTTGGGCTTTGAGCTGAGCTCGATGACCGTGGTGACGTTCACCCGCGAGTCGCGCAAGGACTTCATCAACAAGCTCATGGAAATTCTCGGCCTGTGGGGCCAACCCCTTGGCTTCAAAGACGCTCAGGCGGTGGTGCGCACCTTTCACTCGCGCATTCTGCCGATGGTCCGCAGCCTGCCGGGGTTTGAACGGCTGCAAGCCTTCGAAAACCTCAGCAGCGGTGTCGAGGACGCCGACAGCAACCCATTCGACCTGCGTATCAGCGACGCCCAGCGCCAACAGATGAATGCCTGTTATCACCGGCTGCATGGCCGCCATGAGCGCTTTCGCGAGCTGATTACCCCGTTGGCGCGTCACGGCCTGCAACTCAAGGAGTTGGAGCGCGATCACCCGGACGTACAGAAGCGGGTGGCCGTGACCGAACTGGCAGCCAAGCGCGATGAAGAACTCTGCGATGTGATCGAGGACCTGTGGTTTCGCGCTGGCGCCTGGCCGATCAAGGGCATTGAGCCCAGCCGCCAGACGTTCGAAATCAACGGCGCGCAGTTTCATTGCCACGGTTATATCCCGGAATTGGATGCCTGGGTCATGCTGGGTTTCGATTCGCGGGAAAATGCCCAGGTCAGTCGCCCAAACGCGAAACTATCGGTACGCGCGGAGTGGGCGGTAAAGCGCACCCTGTTTCAAGCTTTCTGCCGTAAGCCTTTGATATGGATAGATAGTTACGAGTCATCAAAGCGCCTTTTAAGCAGCCTTGCCGGTGACGCCGCCGCCGGGCCCGGTTTTGATTACAAGGTCAAAGGTGAGCTGTCGTCGGCGCCGCTGTTGGACAGTTTTGTCATGGCGGCCGGGTTTATCGAGAACCTCGGGTTGGACGTACCGACGGCTGTTGGCCAAATGAGCTTCGCCAAGGACGACCCGGACCGGTTCTTCTTTGAAGCCCTGAGTATTTTCTGGAAGGCCCTGGAAGACCACCTGCTGGATCAATCCCCGCCGATCATGACCTACAACCGGATGTTCTCGCTGTTCGGCGAAAACACCCCGGAAAACCTCAAGTTGCTCAGCGACCCGCTGCTGCGGCCGATGTCGCACCTGATGATTGATGAGTTTCAGGATGTCTCACCGCAGATCGTCTCCTGGCTGCGGGCCAGCCTGCGCGAGATCCGTAGCCGAGGCCCGGCGATGCACGTGGGCCGTGGCGCACAACGCTCGTCCTTGTTGTGCGTGGGCGATGACTGGCAGTCGATTTATGGTTGGCGCGGTAGCTCGCCCAAGTATTTTATGGCGTTCAACAAGGAATTCCCGTCGCCGAGCACCACCCGCGTGATGCTCAGTGAGAATTACCGCAGCCATCAGCACATCATCGACGCCGCCGAGCATATCGTGCGTGCCGCACCGGCGATCCCCGGCAAGAAGGCCAAAGCCAGTGGCGAACCCAAAACAACGGTGCCTGTTGCGGTGCTGGAGCGGGACGATGCTGCGTTGGGTCGCCGGTTGCTGGAGCACTATCAAAAAGGCGAATCAGTGTTAATGCTTTATCGAAAAAGTAGCGATAAGTTACTGATTCAAGAGCATATTCAGTCGGTAGTTAATGTGGATTCTAGTTTGCCGCCGCACGCGCGCCGCTTGAAGCAACTGACCTATCACAGCGCCAAAGGCCTGCAAGCGGATGCGGTATTCCTGCTTGGGGATTGCCAACACGTTACGAGTTCGCCCTACAAGAACCAGGTCTACCGCATGGCGGGCCTGGGCAATGAGGGTGACAGCGAGCCGTATGACGCTGCACAAAAAGACGAAGTGCTGCGTCTGGCCTATGTCGGGATTACCCGTGCGGTGAGCCATTGCTATTGGTATGTGGAGAAGCCGGAAGGCCAGGGCGTGAATGTGCCCCGGGCGTCAGAGCGAGTCGACGGCAGAAAAGCGTTTTTTGACGATCTGCGTAATCAGTAGATACACGCAATCCTCCTGTGGGAGCGGGCAAGCCGACTCCCACAGGCTGATCTCTTCTGTTTGATCGGTGGGTTCAAGCCCGCAAGGACAGCGGTGGCACGAAACTCTCCAGCTCATCCTCTACCGCCTCGATGATTCGCTCCACATCGGCGGCATTCATCACGGTCGCGCAGGGGATGCCGGCAATGGCAATCAATGTTTCGCCCGTGCCACGGTCGAACAGACGGGCGACCATACTGCCAGGGGCGTCCATGCTCCCCTCAAAGCCCACCGGATGAAAATGCCAGCGCATCAGCTGGCACGCGTTGGGGAACGTCACTTTGTTCATGTTGCCCACCTTGTTCATTGAGCGCTTCCTTTAGCTCGCGGCAGGGGGCCAGGACCGTCACTGGTCATGGCATCGACTCACTTCAAAATAGCATCCGTTCGCAAGTCGACGGTGAGTTTTTTGGCCCCGTTCGGCGGTTCTCTTCCGTTAGGTTGATGTAGGTCACGTCCTACTACAAACTAGGCAAAAGGCCACTAGCCAGAAGTTCCGTTTGGCCATTGAAGGGCCCGCTAAAATTGGGCAATCTCAGTCGTTTATCCGTCACCGAGCCTTACATGCCCAACATCGCCCCAGACGATGCTTGCCAAAACACTCACGCCACCGGCGAGCTGGTCTTGCGCCACCATTTGTGTTGGCGGCATCGAGACCTGGATGGCGTCATGTCCTACTATCACCCCGACATCCAGTACCACGACTTCTTCCAGAACCGCGTCGTCGGTTACGCCGAGTTGCGTGATTACCTGCAAGCCAGCATGCCCCGTGGCGCCGATGAGGCGATTGAGCACACCGACCGTATCCGCGCCGACGGTGACACTGCATTTATTCAGTACCGCATTACTTTGCGTGGCGGGCAGGGCCTGGTGTCGTTTCGCACCAGCGAAGCGATCACCGTACGCGATGGCCTGATCTGGCGTGTAAACGAGTATGCGTCACTGGTCCACGAGCAGCCCACCCAGGCCATGCGCCCGACGGTCAGCCGCTTGGGCCTGTCCCCCCAGCAATTGGGGCATATGGCCAAAGACCTGCAGCAATACTTCGAACTCAAGCAACCCTACCTGGACCCGGAACTGGATTTGCAGCGGGTGGCCAAGGAAGTTGGCTACAGCCGCAATCAGATTTCTTACCTGCTGAACCAGGTGCTGGGGCAGAGCTTCTACCGCTACGTCAACCAGGCCCGGCTCCAGCATTTGCTGGCCGCGCTGGAGACCGCCGTGCCGCCGATAAAAGTCGATGACCTGGCATTCGCTGCCGGTTTCAACTCGCTGTCGGCGTTCTACAGTGCGTTTCGCCAGCACACTGGCCAATCGCCGAAGGCCTACGTCAAACAAATTTCCCTGCGTGCACGCGCGCAAGACAGCCAATAACACCGCGCTCTAGGATCCAGCCTATCGAAACGAGGTTGGGGAATATGGCATGCCGGCATGGCGCACTATCAGTTTATGGATGGACCAGTTGGACGAGCCGCTGCAAGCACGGCCGTCGCTTGAGCATGACCTGGACGTCAATGTGGCCATTATCGGCGCCGGGTACACCGGCCTGTGGACCGCTTATTACCTGAAACGCCAGGCCCCCGAGTTGAAAATCGCGATAATCGAGGCGCAGACCGCAGGCTTCGGTGCTTCGGGCCGCAACGGCGGCTGGCTGATGGGTAACTTGCTGGGTGAAGACCGCCTGCTGGCCGGGCTTTCACCGCAACAGCGCCGTGCTTCATTTGACCTGCTGCACGGCATCCCCGATGAAGTGGCCCGGGTGCTGGCCCGCGAAGGCATCGACTGCGACTACCGCAAGGGTGGCGCGCTTTACTGCGCCGCGCGTTACCCCGAGCAAGAAGGCAGCCTGCGGCGTTACCTGGACAAGCTCTATGCCCAAGGCCTGACCGAAGCCGATTATCGCTGGCTGGGCCCGCAACAACTGGCCGAACAGATCCGCATCGCCAAGCCCTATGGCGGTATTTATGCGCCCCATGTCGCGACCATCAACCCCGCCAAGCTGGTGCGCGGCCTGGCGAAAGTGGTGGAGGGCATGGGCGTCACCATCTACGAAAACAGCCCGGTCACCCATTGGCAGTCCGGCAGCCTGCGCACCGCGAATGCCAGCGTGCGCGCGGCTTGGGTGGTGCCGGCAGTCGAAGGCTACGCCACTACCTTGCCGCCGTTGGGGCGCTATCAGTTGCCGGTACAAAGCTTGATTGTCGCCACCGAGCCGCTGCCCGCCAGCACCTGGGATGAAATTGGCTTGAGCCATGGCCAGGCGTTCGGCGAGAGCAGTCGGCAGGTCACCTATGGCCAGCGTTCAGCCGATAACCGTTTGGTATTCGGCGCCCGTGGCGGCTACCAGTTCGCCGGTAAGTTGCGCCACAACTTCGACCTGACCGACAGCGAAGTGGAGCTGCGTCGCTACCTGTTTGGCGAACTCTTCCCACAGCTTAAGAACGTAAAGATTACCCACTCCTGGGGCGGCAACCTTGGGATGTCGCGTAACTTCCGACCGCACATGTTGTGCGACCACAAGACCGGCATCGCGCTGTCCGGCGGTTATGGCGGGGAGGGCGTAGGCGCCACCAACCTCGGCGGCCGCACCCTGGCCGATCTGATTCTCGGCCTCGACACACCCTTGACCACGCAGCCCTGGGTGATCCGCGAACGTGGCCTGGACGCGCTCAAAGCCTGGGAGCCCGAGCCATGCCGCTGGCTGGGCTACAACGCGATCATTCGCAGTTTTGTCCATGAAGACCAGGTGTTGGCCAACCCCAGTACCGCGCCTTGGCGCCGCAAGTTGGCGACCGGCGTGGCGGGGTTCATGGAAAGTTTCATGCACTAAGACGTTTCACTCACACGAGAAGCCCCATGAGCATCACTCAATTCAAAGACGCGCTGAATGCCCACTTGCCGGACTCATCACCTGTGGCCGTGCCCTTGGGCGAGCCCATCGCCGTGGCCTCGACCTTGAGCGTAGAGCGTAACGACGGCGTCGAAACCGGCATCTGGGCATGCACGCCAGGGCGCTGGCGTCGGCAGATCAAATCCCAGGAGTTTTGCCACTTTATCCAGGGCCGCTGCACCTTCACCCCCGACAACGGTGAAGTCGTCCACCTACAAGCCGGCGATGCACTGATGTTGCCGGCCAACAGCACCGGGGTCTGGGATATCCAGGAAACCGTGCGCAAGACCTACGTACTGATGCTGCAAGCGCCCAGCTGCAAGCCTCAAGACTAAAAGCTTACAGCTTGCAGCTGAACGCTTGCAGCTGCCTTTTGTTCTCCTGCCATAAAAACAGCCCTAAAACCGCCAGGAAATCGAACCATGAAAGCCATTGCCCTGTTGCCCTTGATGTTGGTGGCCTCTATCAGCCAAGCCGCCGAGACGGTGAAGATCTACAACTGGTCGGACTACATCGCACCGGACACCACCAAGAACTTCCAGAAAGAAACCGGCATCGGTTTCACCTACGACGTGTACGACAGCAACGAAACCCTCGATGGTAAGTTGATGACCGGCAAATCCGGCTACGACGTGGTGTTCCCGTCCAACCATTTCATGGCCCGGCAGATCCAGGGCGGCGCCCTGAAAAAGCTCGACAAGCGCCAGCTGCCCAACTGGAAAAACCTCAACCCGGTGTTGCTCAAGGCCCTGGAGAACAACGACCCGGGCAATACCCATGGCTTCCCGTACCTGTGGGGCAGCACCGGCATTGGCTACAACATCGACAAGGTCAAGGCGGTACTGGGCGACAACGCGCCGGTGGACTCCTGGGATTTGATCTTCAAGCCCGAAAACATGGCCAAGTTGCAGAAGTGCGGGGTCGCGATCCTCGACAACGGCCCGGAACTGCTGCCGGCCGCGCTCAACTACCTGGGCTTGCCGCACCACAGCAAGAAGGCCGAGGACTACAAGAAGGCCGAAGACCTGCTGATGAAAGTGCGGCCGTATGTGGCGTATTTCCACTCCTCGAAATACACCGCCGACCTGGCCAATGGCGATATTTGCGTGGCCGTCGGGTTCTCCGGCGACATCCTGCAGGCCGAAAGCCGCGCCAAGGAAGCCAAGAACGGCGTGAACATTGGCTACAGCATTCCCAAGGAAGGCGCGGCCATCTGGTTCGACATGGTCGCCATGCCCGCCGATGCGCCTGACGAAAAAGCCGGTTATGCGTTCATGAACTACCTGCTGCGCCCGGACGTGATGGCCAGCATCACCAACTACGTGCGCTACGCCAACGGCAACGCGGCGGCCGATAGCCTGGTGGACCCGGCGATCAAAGCCGACACCAAGGTGTACCCGAGCCCGGAAATGATGGGCAAGTTGTTCGCGCTGGAGGCGATGCCGCTGAATATCGACCGGATTCGTACGCGGGTGTGGAACACCATTCGTACCGGGCGCTAGGCAGAACGCAGCACCCCTGTGGGAGCAGGTTTGTGTGGGAGGCGGCTTGCTCCCACATTCAGACTGCAAAGGGGCCAAAGATCAGGGGTTTTCCAGGTCATGCCCCAGCGACTGGATAAACAACGAAAACAGTTCCGGCTGTGACGAAACATCCAGCTTCGCGTACAGGTGGCGCCGGTGCACCTTCACGGTGTCCGGCGAGATCTTCAGGCGCTCGGCCATGGCTTTGGACGAAAAACCGCGCAGTACCAGGCGCGCGACTTCCAGTTCGCGTTCCGAGAGTACGCCGCTGCCGAAATGGCTCAGCGCATCCCTGATCTGGCTGTCCATGGCCGGCGCGCGCAGGGTACTTTGCTGCCAATGCTGCTGCATCAACGGCAGCACCCATGCCGCCAGCATGGCCATCAGCCCGGTTTCTTCAACGCTGAACCGCCGTTGCATGCCCAGCGATAACGACAAGGTGCCCATTCCCGGCAATTGCAGAATGAACTGCACCTCGTCCTCCAGCACGTTGTCGTGGAAGTAGTTGAGGAAGTATTCACTCTGGCGAAAATGGTCCGGTGCCACTTCCTCCGGGCGGTACACGCCGCTGGCGTAGCCCTCGCGACAGGCCTGGTAAAACGGGTCGAGCAAATACAAACCATTGAGGTACACCAGCATCGACGCTGGTTTGCTGCTGGGCTGGGCGTCGTATTCTTCCAGGGCCTGGGGCGGGCCGCCTTTGGGATAGAAAATCGCTAACGCGTTATCGAACGGCAGGCATTGGTGCAGCAACAACACCAGCTGTTTCCAGAACCGCTCGGTGCCGATGTGCGCGACGGTACGCCCCAAACCGGCGTGCATGCCGACCTCTCTGAACAGGCTCATGTAACAGGCTCCCGCCATCAAAAGATCGGCCAAGGGTTCGGCTTTTAACGAGTACCGTCAAGGGGAGTACGCCAATAGGGGAATTGGCCGACATAAACACAGCGTTTACCTTTGCCACTGTCCAGTGGGAAACATATCCCGCAAAAGCCCGACTTTTCGTTTCTGCCTCCTACCAAAAACAACGACAGAGGATAACGATATGAGTGCTTCCCCCGCGCCAGATGGCGTGCTCAAGCCAACGCTGAGCGTTTTCGATGTGGTGGCCATTACGGTTTCGGCGGTCACGCCGGCCAGTTCCGTGTTTGTGATTGCGCCCTTTGCCATCCAGCAAGCGGGCAGTGGTGTATTCCTGGCGTTTGTGATGGCTGCGGTGCTCGCCCTGATGTTCGCGTTCTGTTACGCCGAACTGGGCCGGGCGCACAACAGCGCCGGGGGTGAATACGTGTATGCCAAGCGGGTATTTGGCGGTATGGCGGGTTATGCCACGTTTCTGACGGTATTGGTGATGTTGCTGTTTATCCCGCCGGTACTGGCGACGGGGGCGGCGACTTACCTGAACAACGCCCTGGGCACGAGATTCGATTCGCAAACCGTGGCCCTGGTGATTGTGGTGTGCAGCTACGCCTTGGGCATCCTCAATATCAAGCTCAATGCCTGGATCACCGGCACCTGCCTGCTGTTGGAAGTGGCGGCGTTGCTGGTCATCGTGTTTATCGGCTTCGGTAACCCGGTGCAGCCCGCCAGCGTGTTGTTTCAACCGCAGATCGTCGAAAACGGCGTGCTGCACCTGGCGCCTTGGGCGTTGGTGATCGGTGCGGTGGGTATCGGCCTGTTCTCGTTCAATGGTTACGGCCCGGCCGTCTTGCTCGCCGAGGACATGAAGTGCGGTGGTAAAGGCGTGCACAAGGCGGTGTTGTGGTCGCTGGGCCTGGTGGTGGTGATCGAGCTGGTGCCTATCACCGCGCTGTTGATCGGCGCGCCGTCGCTGAGTGCGATGATCAGCAGCCCGGACCCGATTGGTTATTTGCTGACCAGCCATGGCAATGAAACCTTATCCCGACTGGTCAGCGCGGGGATCTTCCTGTCGGTGTTCAACGCAATCGTCGCCATCGTTATTCAGATTGGTCGCGTGGTGTTCAGCAGTGGCCGCGATGCCTTGTGGACGCCGCGCATCAACACACTGTTCACACGCATTCACCCGCGCTGGGATTCGCCGTGGCTGGCGACATTGTTCCTGGCCATTCCCTCGGCGCTGCTGAGCTTCAGCTCCAACCTGGCGGACCTCACTTCGTTCAGCGTGTTGCTGATCATGCTGGTGTACCTGGTGGTGGCGATGAGCGCGCTGATGAGCCGGGTGCTGCTGCGTGATCGCGAACATCCCTATCGCATGCCGTTGTGGCCGCTGCCGGCGCTGTTGGCGGTGCTGGGCGCGGGTTATCTGCTGGTGACCCTGGTTGCACAAGCGTCCGTGCGCGACATCATGATTATCATCGGCTTGCTGGCCTTGTCGGTGATTTTGTATTGCATCAGTGGCCGGTCGAGTCCGGCGTTTCAGAAATTGTAAGGAGTGGGTATGCGTGCACGTCAATTGGGCATCACGTTGGGGCTGGGTACGCCTGGCGAATTGAATGCTATCACCGATGTTCCAGGCGTCCGGGTCGGCCACAGTACGCTCAAGACCCGTATCGACGGCAAGCAAGTGCGCACTGGCGTCACCGTGATCCAGCCGCGCGCCGGGGAGGCGCGGCACCAGCCGTGTTTTGCCGGCTACCACGTGCTCAATGGCAATGGCGACGCCACCGGCCTTGAGTGGATCAGCGAGGCCGGGTTGTTGACCACGCCAATGGCCATCACCAACACCCATAGCATCGGTATCGTGCGTGACACCTTGATCGCCCTGGAGCGCGAGCGCCTGGCGGACCCGGCGGTGTACTGGTGCATGCCGGTCGTCATGGAAACCTACGATGGCCTGCTCAACGACATCTGGGGCCAACACGTCAAACCCGAGCATGTGCGCCAGGCGCTGGACACTGCCGAGAGCGGCCCGGTGCAGGAGGGCGCGGTGGGCGGCGGCACCGGCATGATCTGCCATGAGTTCAAGGGCGGCATCGGCACGGCGTCCCGACGTTTGCCTGAAGCGCAAGGCGGCTGGACCGTCGGTGTATTGGTGCAGGCCAACCATGGCAAACGCCAGGAACTGCGCGTGGATGGCTACCCGGTGGGCCGCCAGTTGATGGGCATTGCTTCACCGTTCGCCGAGCGGGGCACGCCGGGCATGGGCTCGATCGTGGTGATTATCGCCACTGACGCGCCGCTGCTGCCCCATCAATGCAAGCGCTTGGCGCAGCGCGCCTCCATCGGCATTGCCCGCACCGGTGGCGGCACCGAGGACTCCAGTGGCGACCTGTTCTTGGCCTTCGCCACCGGCAATCACGCGCTACCGCCGGCGGATTACGCGCGCAAGGACCTGCCGCTGAGCACCGTGTTGCGCATGGTCAATAACGACCATATTTCGCCGCTGTTCAGCGCTGCGGCCGAGGCGGTGGAGGAGGCGATCATCAATGCCATGCTGGCCGGCGAGGACATGACCACGGATGACGGCGTCCAGGTGCCTGGGTTGGCGGGCGAGACGTTATTGGAGGCATTAGGCAAGTCGGGTTGGGGTGTGTCCCGGTAATAGGGGACAACGTTAATTAAATAGTCTAAGTAATGGCTCTTTAATGTCGCCAATGACACCGTGACAATATATTGGATCCATTATTCAAGTGCGCCGCTCAACTAGAGCGGCGTTTCGTCTATTTAATATTTAAATAACAGTGGCTGGCAATTTGCCGCACAACAGCAATGCCGCCCAATAAATGCTACGCGCGACTTCTTTAAGTTGAATCTGCGTCACATTTTCAGTTCAGAAATATTTGTAGACGAAAGATTTCAAGTTGTGTCAGTTTCGATACGCCTTCAAAAGAGGCGAGTGATAGGACGATCTCGCCCGCGAGGTTCCTATCGACCAAAGACTGATGCACTTGCAAACAAGGAAGTACGTTTATGTCAAAAGTAAAAGACAAAGCTATTGTTTCTGCCGCGCAAGCCAGCACTGCTTACTCGCAAATCGATAGCTTTAGCCATTTATACGACCGTGGCGGCAACCTCACGGTTAATGGCAAACCGTCCTATTCCGTGGACCAGGCAGCCACCCAGCTGCTGCGTGATGGCGCCGCGTATCGGGATTTTGATGGCAACGGCAAGATTGATCTGACTTACACCTTCCTCACCTCGGCTTCCTCGGCCACCATGAACAAACATGGCATCTCCGGGTTCAGCCAGTTCAACACCCAGCAGAAAGCACAGGCCGCACTGGCCATGCAATCCTGGTCGGATGTTGCCAACGTGACCTTTAGCGAAAAGGCCTCGGGCGGTGACGCACACATGACCTTCGGCAACTACAGCGGTGGCCAGGACGGCGCGGCGGCGTTCGCTTACCTGCCCGGCACCGGCGCAGGCTACGACGGCACTTCGTGGTACCTGACCAACAACAGCTACACGCCGAATAAGACGCCGGACCTGAATAACTATGGCCGGCAGACCCTGACCCACGAAATCGGCCACACCCTGGGCCTGGCTCACCCTGGCGACTACAACGCCGGGAATGGCAACCCGACCTATAACGACGCGACCTATGGACAGGACACGCGCGGCTACAGCGTCATGAGTTACTGGAGCGAGAGCAACACCAACCAGAACTTCAGTAAAGGCGGCGTCGAAGCTTATTCTTCGGGCCCGCTGATCGACGACATTGCCGCGATCCAGAAGCTCTATGGTGCCAACTACAGCACCCGCGCCGGCGACACCACCTACGGTTTCAACTCCAACACCGGGCGTGACTTCTATAGCGCCACCTCCAACGCCGACAAGCTGGTGTTTTCGGTATGGGACGGTGGCGGCAACGACACCCTGGACTTCTCCGGTTTCACCCAGAACCAGAAGATCAACCTCAATGAGGCCTCGTTCTCCGACGTTGGCGGCCTGGTGGGCAACGTATCCATCGCCAAGGGCGTTACCGTCGAGAACGCGTTCGGTGGTTCGGGCAACGACCTGATCATTGGTAACAACGCAGCCAACCTCATCAAAGGCGGTGCCGGCAACGACATCATCTACGGTGGTGGCGGTGCGGACCAACTGTGGGGCGGCGCCGGCAACGACACCTTCGTGTTCGGTGCCAGTTCCGATTCCAAGCCGGGTGCGGCAGACAAGATCTTTGACTTCACCTCCGGTTCGGACAAGATCGACCTGTCCGGTATCACCAAAGGTGCAGGCTTGACCTTCGTCAACGCGTTCTCCGGGCATGCCGGCGACGCAGTGCTGAGTTATGCCTCGGGCACCAACCTGGGCACCTTGGCCGTGGACTTCTCCGGGCACGGCGTGGCGGATTTCCTCGTCACCACCGTTGGCCAGGCAGCGGTCAGCGACATCGTAGCGTGATGTAAAGCGCGCGGCGCTTCGGCGCCGCGCTCTAGGATGGAGCGAAAGATGCCGCGTTTTTCTCATTTGATCGCCTGTGCTTCACAGGTGTTGTTCGTTTCGGCAGGAGCCCATGTAATGGCGAGCAGTCTTGTTTTACCCTCCACCGCGCAATTGGCCGGCCATTGGCAGTTACACCAGCAGGATCGGGTGTGCGCGCTGGACTTGCTGGAACAGGCCAATGCCCTGGCCGGTGATGTCGGCTGTGTCACCGCATGGCTGGGCGAGAAACCCCTGACCTGGACGCCCACCCCGGATGGTATCTGGCTGATGAATGCCGAAGGCACGGGCATTACCCATTTAAACCGCCAGAAAGAAGGCGAATATAAAGGGCGCACACCGTCCGGCACGGAAGTTGTACTGCAACGAAGACCTTAGTTAAAAGTTATAAGCATATAACTCGATTTTTATAGTTGGCCGCCCTTATTAAGGGTTTGGGCAACTATTGCGCGTCATTCGCTCACGGAAGATAAGAAGATATGGCGAAGTCCCATGCGGTTGCGCCCTTATTCAGGGCGTTGGGTGAATACAAGAGTATTTTGATCAGCATCGGCTGCTTCACGGCGTTGATTAACCTGTTGATGCTGGTGCCGTCGATTTACATGCTGCAAGTGTATGACCGTGTACTGTCCTCCCAGAATGAAACCACCTTGGTGATGTTGACGCTGATGGTCGTGGGCTTCTTTGCCTTTATCGGCACCCTGGAAGTCGTGCGCAGTTTTATCGTGATCCGTATCGGTAGCCAGCTGGAGCGGCGTTTCAACTTGCGCGTGTACAAGGCTGCGTTTGAACGCAACCTGCAGCGGGGCCAGGGGCATGCCGGGCAATCTCTCGGCGATTTGACGGTTATCCGGCAGTTCATCACCGGGCCGGCGCTGTTCGCGTTCTTCGATGCGCCGTGGTTTCCCATCTATCTGTTCGTGATTTTCCTGTTCAACGTGTGGCTCGGCGTGCTGGCCACTGCGGGCGCGGTGCTGCTGATCGCGCTGGCGTGCCTGAATGAATACCTGACCAAAAAGCCGTTGGGCGAGGCGGGTGCGTTCTCCCAGCAGTCCACGCAGTTGGCGACCAGCCATTTGCACAACGCCGAAACGATCCAGGCCATGGGCATGCTCGGCGCGTTGCGCAAACGCTGGTTTGCCGTGCATTCGCAATTTCTCGGCTATCAGAACACGGCCAGCGATACCGGCTCGGTGATCACCTCGCTGAGCAAGTCCCTGCGTCTGTGCCTGCAATCGTTGGTGCTGGGCCTGGGCGCATTTTTGGTGATCAAGGGCGAGATGACCGCCGGGATGATGATCGCCGGCTCCATCCTCATGGGCCGCGTGCTCAGCCCCATCGACCAGTTGATTGCGGTGTGGAAGCAGTGGAGTTCGGCCAAGCTGGCCTACCAGCGGCTTGACGAGTTGCTGCGTGAATTCCCGCCGGAAGTTGAGCAGATGGCGTTGCCGGCCCCCAAGGGCCAGGTCAGTTTCGAGCAAGTCAGCGCAGGCCCGCCGGGGCGGCGCATGGCGACCTTGCATCAAGTCAGCTTCAGCCTCGGCGCGGGCGAAGTGCTGGGCGTGCTCGGCGCGTCGGGTTCGGGCAAATCCACCCTGGCCCGCGTGCTGGTGGGCGTGTGGCCAACCCTGGCCGGCACCGTGCGCCTGGACGGCGCGGATATTCATCGCTGGGACCGCGACGACCTTGGCCCGCATATCGGTTACTTGCCCCAGGACATCGAACTGTTCAGCGGCAGCATCGCCGACAACATCGCACGCTTTCGCGACGCCGACCCGGAACTCGTGGTCAAAGCCGCGCAACAAGCCGGTGTACATGAACTGATCCTGCGCCTGCCCCAAGGCTACGACACCGTGCTGGGCGACAACGGCGGCGGCCTCTCCGGTGGCCAGAAACAACGCGTGGCGCTGGCGCGTGCGCTGTACGGCGGCCCGCGCTTGATCGTGCTGGATGAGCCCAACTCCAACCTCGACACCGTCGGCGAAGCGGCCTTGGCCAGCGCCATCGTGCAGATGAAAGCCCAGGGCAGCAGCGTTGTGCTGGTGACTCACCGTTCCTCGGCGTTGGCCCAGGCCGACAAGTTACTGGTGCTCAACGAAGGGCGCCTGCAGGCGTTCGGGCCGAGCCAGGAAGTGCTGCGCGCCTTGTCGGGCCAGCAGGAAGCACCCCGCGAAAAGGCCGGCGTGAGCCTCAGCCGTCAGTACCAAGCCGGAAGGAATCCAGGCGCATGAGCAGCCTTATTGTTGAACCCCGTTTTGAACAGCGTGACGCCGGTTTCTTTGTCCGTATGGGCTGGTTGCTGACCCTGGTCGGCGCCGGTGGTTTTTTCCTCTGGGCCAGCCTGGCGCCGCTGGACCAGGGCATTCCGGTGCAAGGCACGGTGGTGGTGTCGGGCAAGCGCAAGGCGGTGCAAACCTTCAGCCCCGGCGTGGTCAGCCGGATCCTGGTGAAGGAAGGCGAACTGGTCAAACAGGGCCAGCCGCTGTTTCGCCTCGACCAGACCCAGAACCAGGCCGACGTGCAATCCCTGCAAGCCCAGTACAGCATGGCCTGGGCCAGCGTGGCGCGCTGGCAGAGTGAGCGTGACAACCGTTCCAGCATTACCTTTCCTGCCGAGTTGAGCGCCAACCCTGATCCAGCGTTGGCGCTCGTTCTGGAAGGCCAGCGCCAACTGTTCAGCAGCCGTCGCGAAGCCTTTGCCCGCGAACAAGCCGGTATCCGCGCGAACATTGACGGCGCTACCTCACAGCTGAGCGGCATGCGTCGCGCCCGCAGCGACCTGACCGCCCAGGCGCAATCGCTGCGTGACCAACTGAGCAACCTGCAACCGTTGGCCGACAACGGCTACATCCCGCGTAACCGGCTAATGGAATACCAGCGCCAACTGTCCCAGGTTCAGCAAGACCTCGCCCAGAACACCGGCGAAAGCGGGCGTGTGGAGCAGGGCATCCTGGAGTCGCGCCTCAAGTTGCAGCAACACAGCGAGGAATATCAAAAGGAAGTACGCAGCCAACTGGCCGACGCGCAACTGCGCAGCCTGACCCTGGAGCAACAGCTCACCTCAGCCGGCTTCAACCTGCAACACAGCGAAATCAATGCGCCGGCCGATGGCATTGCGGTCAACCTCGGCGTGCACACCGAAGGTGCCGTGGTGCGTGCGGGCGAGACCCTGCTGGAAATCGTGCCGCAAGGCACGCGCCTGGAAGTCGAAGGGCACTTGCCGGTGCACCTGGTGGACAAGGTCGGTACGCACTTGCCGGTCGATATTCTCTTCACCGCCTTCAACCAGAGCCGCACGCCGCGGGTACCGGGGGAAGTCAGCCTGATCTCCGCCGACCAGATGCTCGATGAAAAAACCGGCGCGCCGTACTACGTGCTGCGCACCACTGTGAGCGAGGTGGCGCTGGCGAAGCTGCATGGCCTGGTGATCAAGCCGGGCATGCCCGCCGAGATGTTCGTGCGCACCGGCGAGCGCTCGTTGCTCAATTACCTGTTCAAGCCGCTGCTCGATCGCGCCGGCTCCGCGTTGACCGAGGAATGAGCATGAAGCCTGTGTTCCTCGCCTTGCTATTGAGCTGCACCGGTGCCCAAGCCGCCATGGGCCCGTTTGATGTCTACGAGCAGGCCCTGCGCAACGACCCGGTGTTTCTGGGTGCCATCAAGGAGCGCGACGCCGGCCTGGAAAACCGCACCATCGGTCGCGCCGGGCTGCTGCCGAGGCTGTCGTACAACTACAACAAGGGCCGCAACAACTCCAAAGCCACCTTGCCCGACGGGCGCGGCGGTAATTACCACGACAACCGTAACTACGACAGCTATGGCTCGACGTTCAGCCTGCAGCAGCCGCTGTTTGACTACGAAGCCTATGCCAACTACCGCAAGGGCGTGGCCCAGTCGCTGTTTGCCGATGAAAGCTTTCGCGACAAGAGCCAGGCGCTGCTGGTGCGGGTGCTGAGCTATTACACCCAGGCACTGTTTGCCCAGGACCAGATTGACATTGCCCGCGCCAAAAAGAAGGCCTTCGAGCAGCAGTTCCAGCAGAACCAGCACCTGTTCCAACAGGGCGAGGGCACTCGCACCGACATCCTCGAAGCCGAATCCCGTTACGAGCTGGCCACCGCCGAAGAAATCCAGGCGCTGGACGAACAAGACGCGTCGTTACGCGAGCTGGGTGCGTTGATCGGCGTGCAGAGCGTCAACATCAATGACCTGGCGCCACTGAACCAAAGCTTTGCCGCTTTCACGTTGACCCCGGCCAACTACGACACCTGGCATGAACTGGCGATCAGCAATAACCCCACGCTGGCCTCCCAGCGCCAGGCCGTGGAAGTGGCGCGTTATGAAGTGGAGCGCAACCGCGCCGGGCATCTGCCGAAGATCACCGCGTATGCCAGTTCACGCCAGCAAGAATCCGACAGCGGCAACACCTACAACCAGCGCTACGACACCAACACCATCGGCGTCGAAGTGAGCATGCCGCTGTATGCCGGTGGCGGCATCTCGGCCTCTACCCGTCAGGCCAGTCGCAGCATGGAACAGGCCGAGTACGAGCTGGAAGGCAAAACCCGCGAAACCCTGATTGAGCTGCGTCGCCAGTTCAGCGCCTGCCTGTCGGGGGTGAGCAAATTGCGCGCCTATCAAAAGGCCCTGACGTCGGCCGAGGCGCTGGTGGTGTCGACCAAGCAAAGCATCCTCGGCGGCGAGCGGGTCAACCTCGACGCGTTGAACGCCGAGCAGCAGTTGTACAGCACCCGTCGCGACCTGGCCCAGGCCCGGTATGACTACCTGATGGCCTGGACCAAATTGCACTACTACGCGGGCAACTTGCGCGACACCGACCTTGCGAAAGTCGATGAGGCCTTCGGCCCTGTGAAATGAGCACATATAAAAACAATAAGGATGGTTTAGATGATCACCGATTCACCGCGTTTCAAACCGTTTACCGCAGGCTCCTTGCTCCTGTTGTCCGTTGCGGCACAGGCGGCCTATACCGAGACCGGCCAACCCGGTAACCCTGCCAGTTGGCGTTCCGCCGAATTCCAGAGCGACTGGGGCCTGGGTCGCATGAAGGCGGATGAAGCCTATGCCGCCGGCATCACCGGCAACGGGGTCAAGGTCGGTGCGCTGGACTCAGGCTTCGATCCCAATCACCCCGAGGCTTCCAAAGACCGCTATCACGCCGTCACCGCCACAGGCACCTACGTCGATGGCAGCCCGTTCAGCACCACCGGTGCGCTCAACCCCAATAACGACTCCCACGGCACCCATGTCACCGGCACCATGGGCGCCGCCCGTGATGGCACCGGCATGCACGGCGTGGCCTATAACGCGCAAATCTATGTGGGCAATACCAACGCCAACGACAGCTTCCTGTTTGGCCCGACCCCGGACCCCAAGTATTTCAAGGCGGTGTACAGCGCGTTGGTGGATTCCGGTGTGCGGGCCATCAACAACAGTTGGGGCAGCCAGCCCAAGGACGTCAGCTACCAAACCCTCGGCGACCTGCATGCGGCCTACGCCCAGCATTACAACCAGGGCACGTGGCTGGATGCGGCGGCGGACGTGGCAAAGGCCGGCGTTATCAACGTGTTCAGTGCCGGTAACAGCGGTTATGCGAACGCGAGCGTGCGTTCGGCCTTGCCGTATTTCCAGCCGGAACTGGAAGGCCACTGGTTGGCCGTGTCGGGTTTGGACAAGGCGAATAACCAGAAATACAACAAGTGCGGGATCGCCAAATACTGGTGCATTTCCACACCGGGCGCGCTGATCAACAGCACCGTTCCCGATGGCGGTTATGGGGTGAAATCCGGCACCTCGATGTCGGCGCCCCATGCCACGGGCGCGCTGGCGCTGGTCATGGAACGCTACCCGTACATGACCAATGAGCAAGCGTTGCAGGTGCTGTTGACCACCGCCACGCAGCTCGACGGTTCGCTCACCCAGGCACCCAACACCACTGTGGGCTGGGGCGTGCCAGACCTCGGCCGGGCAATGCACGGGCCGGGGCAATTGCTTGGCCCGATGAATGTCAGCCTGGCCGCCGGGCAGGGTGATGTCTGGAGCAATGCAATCTCCGATCAGGCCTTGCTCCAGCGCCAGGCCGAGGACCGCGCCGAGCACAGCGCCTGGCAGCAAACCCTGGTCGACAAGGGCTGGCAAAATGGTGTGGGCGCGACCGCCAGCCAGCAGGACAAGACCGATTACGCCGTTGGCAACGCCCGCGACCAGGCCGCTGCAAACCGGGTATATGAAGGCAGCCTGATCAAATCCGGTGCCGGCAGCCTGGTACTCAGCGGCGACAGCACCTACCGTGGCGCGACCACCGTTAATGGGGGGTTGTTGGCCGTGAATGGCGCGTTGACCTCGGCCGTGACCGTCAACACCAGCGGCACACTCGGCGGTTCCGGGCGTATCGGCGCCTTGTCGGTGAACAGCGGCGGCACGGTGGCACCGGGCAATTCCGTGGGCACTTTGCAGGTGGCCGGCGATGTGAACCTGGGCGCGGGCTCCACGTATGCGGTGGAACTGACCCCCACCAGCAGCGACCGCATTGTCGCGGGCGGCAAGGCCGTGCTGGGCGGCGGCACCGTAACCCTGGCGCTGGAAAACAGCCCGACGTTACTCAGCCAGAACCAGGTGCACAGCCTGATTGGCCGTCAATACACCATCCTCCAGGCTGCAGGTGGCATCCAGGGCCAGTTTGGCCAGGTGCTGCCCAACTACGTGTTCCTCGGCGGCACACTCGACTACGCCGCCAATGGCGTGCAGTTGGACGTGGGGCGCAACAACGCCACATTCGCCAGCGTCGCCGCCACCCGTAACCAGCGCAACGTTGCGGCCGCCGCCGAGCAACTCGGCGCCGGTAACCCGGTGTACGAGAGCGTGTTGTTGTCGGACTCGGTCGCCACCGCGCACCAAGGCTTGCAGCAACTGTCCGGTGAAATCTACCCGGCGATTGGCGCGATGCTGATCAACGACAGCCTGCAACTGCGCGACGCCGTCGGCGAGCGCCTGCGCCATGTGCCGGTGAACGGTGAAAGCAACCTGTGGCTCAAGGCGCTCGGCGCCTGGGGCAAGACCGACAGCCGCAGCGAAACGGCTGGCGCCAACACCTCGATCGGCGGCCTGCTGGCCGGTGTCGACGGTGCACTCGACGAGCAGACCCGCGTGGGTGTGGTTGCCGGCTACAGCGACAGCTCGCTGAATATGGGCAGCGGCACGCATTCGTCGGCGTCCATCGACAGTTACCACTTCGGCGCGTATGCCGGGCGTGAATTGGGCGACTGGCGCGTCAGCGTCGGCGGTGCCTACAGCTGGCATCGCGGCGATGTGAAGCGTGAGCTGCAATACGGCGAAGTCAGCGGCAAGCAAAAGACCAAACTAGACGCGCGCACGGCCCAGCTGTTCACCGAAGCCGCGTACCGCATTCACCTGCAACCGCTGGCGCTGGAGCCGTTCGCCAACCTGGCCTACGTGCACCTGGACAGTGACTCTTTCCACGAAAAAGGCGATGCCGCAGCGCTTGAGCGTGGCAGTGATCGGCGCGATGCCGTGCTCAGCACCCTTGGTGTGCGGGCGCTGAAAACCCTGCCTCTGAATGACCATCAGCAGCTTGAACTCTCCGGCTCCCTGGGCTGGCAACACAGCCTGACGGCGGTTGATTCCGAAGAACATTTGGCGTTTGTCGCAGGCGGGCCTTCATTTGGCGTGCGCAGTTCGCCGTTGCTGCGCGATGCCGCACTGGTCGGTGTGCAGGCCAGCCTCGCGCTGAGCCCGACCACACGGGTCAACCTGGATTACAACGGCCAGTTGGGTGGCCGTGAGAAAACCCAGGGCGTGGGGCTGAGCCTGAACTGGCAGTTCTAGAGGGCAGCGCAGGTCAGAAGGTGGGAGCGGGCGTGCTCGCGAAGACGGTGGGTCAGTGATGAATGCGACGACTGATACACCGCTTTCGCGAGCAAGCCCGCTCCCACACTGGCACTGCGGCGCTGAAGAAAAGTGATTCACATACTGGCAATAAGAAAACTAAGGAAGGTCACCGTGAAAAAACACAAGTCAGGGTTAATTACCGCCACTTACACAGGCCCGGGCTATCCGCTCAAGGCCTTGAGCTGCGTGCCATACGGCGCGTTGCTGTGCTGCCTGGCAAGCCTGGGAACCGCCCAGGCCGCACCCTATGTGGAAGCGGGCAAACTGGGCGACGCCGCGAGCTGGCGCAGCAACGAGTTCAAGGCCGATTGGGGCCTGGGCGCCGTGCACGCGGACGCTGCCTACGCCGCCGGCTACACCGGCAAGGGCGTCAAGCTGGGCATCTTCGACCAGCCGGTGTACGCCCAGCACCCGGAATTCGCCAGCCCCGGCAAGGTGGTGACGATTGTCACCGAAGGCATCCGCCAATACACCGACCCGTATATTCCGGTGAAGGCGGGCGATGCGTTCCGTTATGACGGCACGCCGTCCCAGGACTCTAACGGCAAGCTGGGTAACCATGGCACCCACGTCGGCGGCATTGCCGCCGGTAACCGTGACGGCGGGCCGATGCATGGCGTGGCCTTCAATGCGCAAATCATCAGCGCGGAAAACGGCGACCCGGGGCCGGAAGACGGGATCATCCTCGGCAACGACGGCGCGGTGTACAAGGCAGGCTGGGATGGGCTGGTCGCCAGCGGCGCCCGGATCATCAACAACAGCTGGGGCATCGGCATTGGTGACCAGTACGCCAAGGGCGGTCGCGATCCGGCGTACCCGAACTTCACGGTCAACGAAGCGCAGGCTCAGGTCAATAACATCCGGCCGATCCTCGGCACGCTTGCCGGTGGTGCTTATCAAGGCGCAATCGATGCGGCCCGCAGCGGCGTGCTGACCATCTTTGCCGCCGGTAACGACTACAACCGCAACAACCCGGATGCAATGTCGGGCCTGGCGTACTTTGTGCCGGAGATTGCACCGAACTGGCTGTCGGTAGCCGCCTTGCAGCAAAACCCGGATACCACGAGTCCCAATCCGTATGTGATCAGCACCTTCTCGTCGCGCTGCGGGTATGCGGCGAGCTTCTGTGTGTCGGCGCCGGGCACGAAGATTTTCAGCTCGATCATCAACGGCACCACCCTTGCCAACCTCACCACCGACTGGGCTAACAAAAACGGCACCTCTATGGCTGCGCCCCATGTGGCGGGCGCCGCGGCGGTGCTGATGGAGCGCTTCCCGTACATGAGCGGCGAGCAGGTCTCCACCGTGCTCAAAACCACCGCTACCGACCTCGGCGCGCCGGGCATCGACGCGCTGTACGGCTGGGGCATGATCAACCTGGGCAAGGCGGTTAACGGGCCAGGGATGTTTATTACCGCCGAAGATATCCCGGCTGAGTTCCGTATCGACGGGGCGTATGGCAGCGGGCAGTTTGTCGCGGATTTGCCAGGGATCGGCGCCGTGGTGGATGCCGGCAAACCGACCCAACGCCTGTGCACGGACGTGCATTGCGGGTTGGACGTGTGGAGCAACAATATTTCAGGCCATGGCGGCCTGACCAAGCAGGGCATCGGCACCCTGGTGCTGACCGGCGCTAACACCTACAGCGGCCCGACCCTGGTCAATCAAGGTTTGCTGGCGATCAACGGCTCGGTCACTTCCGACGTGACCGTCGGCCAGAGCGGTGTGCTCGGTGGCTCGGGGCGCATCGGTTCGCTGAGCGCAAAAAGCGGCGGCACCGTGGCACCGGGTAATTCCATCGGCACGCTGAATGTGGCGGGTAATGTCACCTTTGACGCAGGGTCGACCTACGCGGTGGAGTTGTCGCCGACCAGCAGTGACCGAATTGTCGCCGGGGGGACCGCCACGCTCAATGGCGGCACCGTGACCCTGGCCCTGGAAAACAGCCCGACGCTGCTGACCAATGCGCAGGCTGGAAGCTTGATCGGTCGCCAGTACAACATCCTGCAAGCCGCAGGCGGCGTAACCGGCAGTTTCGGTGCGGTAGTGCCGAACTACCTGTTTGTCGGTGGCACCTTGAACTACGCCGCCACCGGCGTGCAACTGGACGTGGCGCGTACCAACAGCTTCGCCAGTGTGGCCGTGACGCCAAACCAGCGTGCTGTGGCGGCTGCGGCCGACCAATTGGGCGCGGGCAATGCGGTGTATGAAAGCCTGTTGCTGGCGCCGACTGCAGCCTCGGCGCAAGGTGCGTTCCAACAGCTCTCCGGCGAAATTTACCCGGCGCTGCAAAGTGCGTTGGTGAATGACAGCCGTTACGTGCGTGAAGCAGTGGGCGAACGCCTGCGCAATGGCGAGATGGGCGCCAGCAGCCAGACCCTCGATAGCCGTGGCAACGTGTGGGTCAAGGCGTTGGGCGCGTGGGGCAAGACGGACAGCCGCAGCGACACGGCGGGCTACACCACGTCACTGGGCGGCATGCTCGCTGGTGTAGACGGCGCGCTGGACGAGGCGACCCGTATCGGCCTGGTCGCCGGCTACAGCGACACCTCGTTGAACATGGGCAACGACACCCATTCCCGGGCTTCGGTCGACAGCTACCACTTCGGCGCGTACGCCGGGCATGAGATCGGTGCCTTGCGCCTGAGCGGTGGTGCGACCTACAGCTGGCATCGCGCCGACGTGAAGCGCGACCTGCAATACGGCGACGTCTCCGGCAAGCAAAAAGTCAAAGTGGATGCGAGCAGCACCCAGGTGTTCGGCGAGGCGGCGTATCGCGTCAACCTGCAACCTTTGGCCCTGGAGCCGTTCGCCAACCTGGCCTACGTGCACCTGGACACCGACGGTTTCACCGAAAAGGGTGATGCCGCTGCGCTGAAAGGTCGCGACGACAGCCGTGATGTGGTGTTGAGCACCTTGGGCATGCGTGCGTTGAAGACCTTCAATGTCAATGACCACCAGCAACTCGAGGTGTCCGGCACGCTGGGCTGGCAGCACAACCTGAGCAGCACCGATTCCGAACAGCACCTGGCGTTTGCCTCGGGCGGTCCGTCGTTTGCGGTGGAAAGTGCACCGATGGTGCGTGATGCGGCATTGGTGGGCGCGCGGGTCAGCCTGGCGTTGAGCAAGGACGCGCGGGTGAACTTTGATTACAACGGCCTGCTCGCCAGCAAGGAAAAAATCCACGGGGTGGGGTTGAGCCTCGACTGGGCGTTCTAAGGGTTTCACACCCTTGCAGGGTGCCGGGCTTGTGTGGGAGCCGGGCTTGCCCGCGATGCAGGCACCTCGGTAGGTCAGTTGCACCGAGGTGATGCTATCGCAGGCAAGCCAGCTCCCACATAAAGCCTGTCCCCTCAGGGGCAACGGGTGTTTTCGCTTTCTCTACAAATCCAACAACAGAGAGGCACTACCATGGGTATCTTTGACTATAAAAACCTCGGCACCGAGGGTTCCAAAGCGCTGTTCGCCGACGCCATGGCGATCACGTTGTATTCCTACCACAACCTGGATAACGGCTTTGCCGTGGGTTACCAGCACAATGGCCTCGGGCTTGGTTTGCCGGCCACGCTGGTCGGTGCGCTGCTCGGGAGCACGGATTCACAGGGCGTGATCCCAGGCATTCCCTGGAACCCCGATTCGGAAAAAGCCGCGCTGGAGGCGGTGCAAAAAGCCGGTTGGACACCGATCAGCGCAAGTACCCTCGGCTACGGCGGCAAAGTCGATGCGCGCGGCACGTTCTTTGGCGAAAAAGCCGGCTACACCACGGCGCAGGTCGAGGTGCTGGGCAAGTACGATGACGCCGGCAAACTGCTGGAAATCGGCATCGGCTTTCGTGGCACATCGGGGCCACGGGAAACCTTGATCAGCGACTCGATCGGCGACCTGATCAGCGATCTGCTCGCTGCCCTGGGCCCCAAGGATTACGCAAAAAACTACGCCGGCGAAGCCTTCGGCGGTTTGCTCAAAAACGTCGCCGATTACGCCGGTGCCCATGGCCTGACGGGCAAGGACGTGGTGGTCAGCGGCCACAGCCTGGGCGGCCTGGCGGTCAACAGCATGGCGGATTTGAGCACCAACAAATGGTCGGGCTTCTACAAGGACGCCAACTACGTGGCCTATGCATCACCGACCCAAAGCGCCGGCGACAAGGTGCTCAACATCGGCTATGAAAACGACCCGGTGTTTCGCGCGCTGGACGGCTCCTCCTTCAATCTGTCGTCCCTGGGCGTGCACGACAAGCCCCACGAGTCGACCACCGACAATATCGTCAGCTTCAACGACCACTACGCCTCGACGCTGTGGAATGTGCTGCCGTTCTCCATCGTCAACCTGCCGACCTGGGTCTCGCACCTGCCGACCGCGTATGGCGACGGCATGACGCGCATCCTCGACTCCGGGTTCTATGACCAGATGACCCGTGATTCCACGGTAATCGTTGCCAACTTGTCCGACCCGGCGCGAGCCACTACCTGGGTGCAGGACCTCAACCGCAATGCCGAGCCGCACAAGGGCAATACCTTCATTATCGGCAGCGACGGCAACGACCTGATCCAGGGTGGCAAGGGCGCGGACTTTATCGAAGGCGGCAAAGGCAATGACACGATTCGCGACAACAGTGGGCATAACACCTTTCTGTTCAGCGGCCAGTTCGGCAACGATCGCGTGATTGGCTACCAGGCCACCGACAAGCTGGTGTTCCAGGACGTGCAGGGGAGCACCGACCTGCGTGACCATGCCAAAGTGGTCGGCGCGGACACGGTGCTCACGTTTGGCGCCGACTCGGTGACCCTGGTCGGTGTCGGGCATGGTGGCCTGTGGGCGGACGGCGTCAGCATCGGCTGATCAACGCCAATTATGCCCCCGCCAGCCGCCACCCCAATACGGCCGGTGGGGGTTGCCATAGCCGTAACCGTAGACATGGTGCGGATAGTAATAGGGCCGTGGGCCGTAACCCCAGTGGCCGTAATAGACCGGTGGAGGCGGGGCTTGCACCACGATCACCCTTGGCGGCTGACGAATGATGATGGTGTCGGCAAACGCCGGCGCACTGGCCAGGGCCGCCAGCGTCAGCGGAATCAGTAAAAGAGCGCGTACCGTCCGGGACATGAGTGCCATGGCCGTCTTTCTCCGTTCTACCACCCTCGAAAATGAAGGCGGCTTACCGGTTAAACGCCGGCAGGGCGAAAATCCTTCGGTAAATAAATCTTCACGGATCAACGGCGCAGCGCAGCGACGGATTGGGCCGGTCTCAGGCGTTTAATCACTGCCTGCGAGATGTTTCGCGCGTTATGTGAGGAGCTGAGCATGTCCCGATTTCGACTGATGCTGTGCGCTCTGGTACTGCTGGGGCTGGGCGGGTGCGCGGTGTACCCGGCCTATCCGGGCCCATGCTGCTACCGGCCGTACTACCACTCGTACTATTACCATCCCTATTACCACCCGTATTACTACCACCCGTACTACCGGTATTGATCGGTTGGCAGCCCAAACAAAAAGCCCCGCATTGGCGGGGCTTTTTGGTTTTCAGGTGCTTACTTTTCGTTACGCACCGTCGCTACATCATCCGCCTTGACGCGTATGTGCTTGCCGGCGATATCGGTGAATTCATAGAAGCCGTCGGCTGTCTTGGTCTTGGGGGTGTCCTTGGTCAAATACTGCGTGCCGTTTTGCAATGTCACGACGGTTTGCGTGGAGCAACCAGTCAATAGCAGAAAAGTGAGTGCAACCAGTGGAAGACCCAAATTCTTCATGTTCATAACCCTTACCTTTAACCCTGAAAAGTCCCGCGCCATGGGCTGCGGGCCGCAAATGTTACGCCATCAACTGTCCTATCTGATCACTTTTATACAAAAAGTTGCGTGCGCCATTTATCTATTACCGATTGCAACAGCGCGCCACTGGCGGCACTCTGTATGCATAACCAGTATTTGATCAGCGCGCGACATGGCCAATCCCCTCGACGACCCCTTGTATTACCTGCATAACTTCCGCCAAGTGCTGCATTGGTTGGGGCAACGCTATGCCGATTTACTCGACCCGGATGAACAGCATTTCATTCAGCAATTTGACAGGTTGCCGCAAGCGTCCCAAGCCTTGTTGGTGCGCATGGTGATGCGCAAGGGCGTGCACTTTCGGGCGAGCAAACTCAATTATCTGGAGATTGGTTGCACCCGCACGGCCGCGCTGGCACTGGTGGAGCAGGGTTGGGTTGAGGATCAGGGGCAGCTGTGCGTCGAAGAGCTGTTTGCGTTGCTGCAAAAAGGCGAAATCCTCGAGGCCTTCAAGCCGTGGATTGATCAGCCCAAGGGCAGGAAGGCCGATTGGCTGGCGTTGCTGGCGGAGCAGTTCACCGAACAGCGCCGGTTTGCCCAGTGGTGCCCGACGGTCAGCGATGCGCTCTACAGCCTGACCATCATGGATTTGTGCGACCGCCTGCGCCTGATGTTCTTCGGCAATCTGTATCAGGACTGGTCGGAGTTCGTGCTGGCTGACCTGGGCATCTACACCTACGAAAAAGTCGAGTTCTGCGCCGAGTCCCGTGGCCTGCGCAACCGTGACGATGTCGTCGGTTTTCTGTTCCTGCACCAATGCCAGCAGGCCTTTGAAGCGGGGGAGACGCTGGACGAGGTGCTGCTACGGATCGCTTCGCTTGTCACCGACAACCCCTGGCTGGAAAAACGTCGGGCCAAGCTGTTGTTCCAGGTCGGCCAGTATTGCGAGCGCAGCGCCGAATTGGCGCTGGCGGCGCAGATCTACCGTGATTGCGCCTACCCAGGCGCGCGCTCACGGCTGATTCGCGTGCTGGAGCGTCAGGCGCACTACGCGCAAGCCATGGCCCTGGCGTGCGCCGCGCAACAGGCCCCGGAAAGTGCCGCCGAACAACAACACCTGCTGCGAGTGCTGCCACGCCTGCGCCGCAAACTCGGCGAACCGGCGTTGCCCAAGACCAGGCCACGCGAGGTCACACGCCTGGACCTGGCACTGGTCCAGCAGCCGCTGATGTCAGTGGAGTATTGTGTCCAGGCCCATCTCAGCGAGCCCGATGGGCCGGTGCATTATGTCGAAAATGGCCTGATCAATTCCTTGTTCGGGCTGTTGTGCTGGGAGGCGATTTTTGCGCCGTTGCCAGGTTCGTTCTTCCACCCGTTCCAGCGTGGGCCGGTGGACCTGCACAGTGAAGACTTTCACCAGCGCCGCAGCGTGGTGTTCGCCGCCTGTTTCGACCAACTGGAGGACGGGCGTTATAAGACCACCATCCGCCAGCGCTACGCGGACAAGTGGGGTATCCAGTCACCGTTCGTGTTCTGGAACCTGCTCAGCGAAGAACTGCTCGAGCAAGCACTCGCGTGTTTGCCGGCCGAACACCTGCGTTACTGGTTTGAACGTCTGCTGCTGGACATCCGCGCCAACCGCACGGGCATGCCGGATCTGATCCAGTTCTGGCCCGCGCAAAAGACCTACCGCATGATCGAGGTCAAAGGCCCGGGCGATCGCCTGCAGGACAACCAACTGCGATGGCTGGAATTCTGTGGTGAGTACCAGATGCCGGTTACCGTCTGCTATGTCCGCTGGGCTGAACCGGCTTGAGCTACAGCGTTGCGGTGCGGGCGCTGTGTGAGTTCACGGCCAAGGTCGGCGACCTCGACCTGCGCTTCACGCCGTCGCCCAGCGCCCAGGAAGGTATCGTCGGCCATCGCACGGTCGCCTCGCGACGCAGCGCGCACTATCAAAATGAAGTGGCCCTGGAAGGCGACTACCAGCAGCTCAAGGTGCGGGGCAGGGCGGACGGTTACGACCCGGACAGCAACCGCCTCGAAGAGGTGAAAACCTATCGCGGCGACCTCGACGCCCAGCCCGCCAACCATCGGCAACTGCATTGGGCCCAGGTCAAAGTGTACGGCTGGTTGATGTGCCAGAAGCTCGGCCTGCATGAAATCGACCTGGCGCTGGTGTACTTCGACATCGTCGGTGAGGGTGAAACCCTGCTCAACCAGCGTTTTCAGGCGGCCGAGCTTGAGCGGTTCTTCAACCAGCAATGTGCGCTGTTCCTGGGCTGGGCGCGCGAGGAAATGCAGCACCGCGACGCGCGCAACAGCGCTGCACAACGCCTGGCCTTCCCCCATGCCGAGTTTCGTCCCGGCCAGCGCTCGCTGGCCGAGTCCGTCTACAAGGCGGTCAGCACCGGCCGTTGCCTGATGGCCCAGGCGCCCACCGGCATCGGCAAGACCGTCGGCACGCTCTTCCCGATGCTCAAGGCCCTGGCGCCGCAGCAATTGGACAAGGTGTTCTTCCTCACCGCCAAGACCCCGGGCCGCAAGCTGGCACTGGATGCCGCCCAAGTGCTGTTCGACAGTCACCCCGATCTGCCGCTGCGCGTACTTGAACTGGTGGCGCGGGACAAGGCGTGCGAACACCTGGACAAAGCCTGTCACGGTGATTCCTGCCCCTTGGCCAAGGGCTTTTACGATCGCCTGCCGGCCGCGCGCACGGCAGCCTCGAAGGTGCGTCTGTTGGACCAGCGCAACCTGCGCGACGTCGCCCTGGCCCATGATGTGTGCCCGTATTACCTCAGCCAGGAAATGGCGCGCTGGACTGACCTGGTGGTCGCCGACTACAACTACTATTTCGACTTTGGCGCCATGCTGTTCGGCCTGGCCCAGTTGAACCAATGGCGCGCCGCTGTGCTGGTGGACGAAGCCCACAACCTGGTGGAGCGCGCTCGCTCGATGTACAGCGCGAGCCTCGACCAGTACAGCCTCAAAACCTTGCGCGACGCTGCGCCCGAGCCGCTGAAGAAACCCTTGCAGCGCCTGAACCGCGAATGGAACGCCTTGCACAAGGACCAACTTGCGCCGTACCAGGCCTATGCCACCAAGCCGGACAAACTGCTGCAGGCCCTGAGCCTGTGCACCAGCGCCATGGGCGACCACTTCAACGACCACCCCGAAACCCTCAGCGGCGACCTGCAAGCGTTCTATTTCGAGGCGCTGCAATTTGCCAAAGTGGCCGAGC
Source organism: Pseudomonas sp. O39 (assembly GCF_045447295.1). NCBI lineage: Bacteria > Pseudomonadati > Pseudomonadota > Gammaproteobacteria > Pseudomonadales > Pseudomonadaceae > Pseudomonas > Pseudomonas sp. O39. The sequence continues at coordinate 98,481 of NZ_JBJGXV010000010.1, read as the reverse complement.
TGTTCAACGAGCAGTTCATTTTCGATATCAGCAAGCGTCAGTTCGGCGGCAAGCGCAGTGTTTCAACGTTGTGCCTGCGTAACGTGGTGCCCGCCGAATTCATCCGTCCCAGGCTGACGGCGGCCCGCAGCAGCGTGCTGTTTTCCGCGACGCTGAGCCCGCGTCACTATTACGCCGACTTGCTTGGCCTGCCGGCGGATACCGCCTGGATTGATGTGGAGTCGCCGTTCAAGGCCGAGCAATTGCAGGTGCGCATCGTCGATGAGATCTCTACGCGTTTTGTGCATCGCCAAGCGTCACTGGAGCCCATCGTCGCGTTGATTGCACGGCAGTTTGCGACGCAACCGGGCAACTACCTGGCGTTTTTCAGCAGCTTCGATTACTTGCAACAAGTGGCGCAGCTGATGGCCGAACGGCACCCGCAGGTCGCGCTGTGGTTGCAATCACGCGGTATGGCCGAGGCCGAGCGGCAAGCATTTCTTGAGCAGTTCACCCATCACAGCCAGGGCATCGGCTTTGCCGTGCTGGGCGGCGCGTTTGGCGAGGGTATTGATTTGCCTGGGGCGCGCTTGATCGGGGCGTTTGTTGCCACCCTGGGCTTGCCGCAACTGAACCCGATCAACGAGCAAATGAAAGCACGCATGGGCGCGATCTTCGGGGCCGGCTACGACTACACCTATCTGTACCCCGGCATCCAGAAAGTGGTGCAGGCCGCGGGCCGAGTGATCCGCAGTCAACAAGACCGGGGGGTGGTGATGTTGATTGATGACCGCTTTGGCGAGGCGCGGGTGCGGCAGTTGTTGCCGCGCTGGTGGACAGTCGATTAAGTGCGTTTGGCTTATTCCCGCCATCAATGATACTGGCATGCACGGCGCCGATTCTGCACCCTGATCAAAACACGCAGAAAGGTCACGCCCATGCGCCTGCAAACACTGCCCGTCAACGGTATTCACCTGTGCGTGCACATCGATGGCCCCGAAAATGGCCGGCCAATTTGGCTGCTGCACGGGTTTCCTGAATGTTGGCACTCCTGGCGCGAACAGATTCCTGCGTTGACCGCCGCCGGGTACCGGGTGTTTGCCCCTGAACTGCGTGGCTACGGCGAATCGAGTTCGCCCGCAGACATTGCCGACTACCAATTGCTGACCCTGTGCGCCGACATCCAGCAGGCCATGGATCATTTCGGTCACCGTGAGGTGGCGATGGCAGGGCACGATTGGGGCGCGGTGGTCGCCTGGCACCTGGCGCTGCTGGAGCCTGAGCGCATCACTCGGCTGATCACAATGTCCGTGCCTTTTGCCGGGCGTGCCCGCCGCCCGGTGATTGAAATCATGCGCGAGCTGTACGCCGACCGTTTCAACTACATCCTGTATTTCCAGGAGCCTGGCGTAGCCGAACAGGAACTGAACGCCGACATCGAACGCACGCTGCGGCTGTTCATGCAGGATGAGGACGTGTTCCTGCAGCAGAAATCGGCGAATGCCAGCCTGTTCGCAGGTGTCTCAACCCCCAGCACATTGCCGCACTGGTGTTCCCGGGAGGATTTGGATATCTACCTGCAGGCGTTCACCGAACACGGCTTTCGCGGCCCGCTGAACTGGTACCGCAACTTCGAACGCAACTGGCAGCGCACCGAGTTCCTGGCGGGCCGGCAGGTGCTGCAACCGACCTTGTTCCTGATTGGCGACCGTGACCCGGTCGGGGTGTTCGAAGCCCACACCCTCAAGCGCATGCCCGACTCAGTGCCCGACCTTGAGCAGCATGTGTTGGCCAACTGCGGTCACTGGATCCAGAACGAGCAGGGGCAGCGGGTCAACGCGCTGATGCTCGCGTTTCTAGGCAGAACGTAAAGGTCGCGCCATGCCCGGGGCGGTCCACCAAGCGGATGCTGCGCCCGTGCAGTTGCAGGATGCGGTGCACGATGCGCAGGCCCAGGCCGCCATCGCGGCGCGCGCCGCCGATGGTGAAGGCCCGCAGGAACAAGCCTTCACGCAACTCAGGGTCGATTCCCGGTCCGCTGTCGCTGACGGTGACGCCCATGCCATCCGCTTCGGGTGACAAGATCACCTCGACCTCACCATTCACCGGCGTGTGCCGCAGGGCGTTGTCGAGCAGATTGGTCAGCACCCGTTCGATCAAGCCCAGGTCGGCCAACACCGTCGGCACCTGTGGCGGCAAGGTGGCGGTGAGCGTGATGGACCGGGCCTCGGCGGTCAGTTCGAATTTCTGGAAGATGTCTTGCACCAGATCCGGCAAGGAAAAGCCTTCGATCACCGGCTGCACGAAACCATGTTCCAGGCGCACCAGTTCCAGCAGCGACTGGGCCAGGCCGCCGACCTTGCGGCTTTGGTCCAGGGCGATGCCGAGGTAGCGGCGGCGCTCTTCGGGGCTGAGGCTGGCGTCCTTGAGGGACAGGGTTTCGAGGTAGCCATGCAGCGAGGCCAAGGGCGTGCGCAGGTCGTGGGAAATATTCGCGACCATTTCCCGACGTTCCTGGTCTTGATGGGTGATGGCACGCCATTGCTCGCCCAGGCGGTTTTCCATTTGCACGAAGGCGTGGTCGAGCACCGCGATTTCATCGCCGCTATTGAGCTCGCGAGGAGGCGCTTGCGCAGGTTTCGGTGCGCCGTTGATATCGAATTGGCCAACCTTGTCGGTCAGTTGGCGCAAGGGCCGGGTGATCCAGGCAAATGCGATCAGGCCGGCCATCAAGCACAGCAGCGCCACCAGGCCGATGGACCAGAGGGCGATCTTCAGCGCCATGCCGGTTGCGTCCTTGGCGTCATACACGTCGTGGGCTTCGCCCAGCAGCACCACGTACAGGAAACCGGTTTGTTGGCCGTTGGCCTTGAGCGGTGCGGCGCTGAACACCTTGCGCCCGTCAACGCTGCGCGGGTCGCCGCCGAGGATCGGCAGCATGGCGCCGCTGAGAAAGCGTCGAACCGGCGCGAGGTCTACATGGTCACGCAGCAAATGCCCGCTGGGTGCAGCATTGCCCACGACGCGGCCGTCGATATCGAGCAAGTACACCTCGACACTCGGGTTGACCAGCATCAATTGGCTGAACAGCATGCGCACGGCATCGGGCTTGAGGCCGTCGGCGTCCATCAGCTGTGTATCACGCGCGATGTGCGCCGCGAGGTCGCGGGACAAGCCTTGCACCACTTCCAGTTCGTGCATGCGGTTGGAACGTACCTGCAACCAGGCCGAGGTACCGCTGCAAATCACCAGCAGCACCGCGAACACGACTGACAGGCGTTGAGTCAGGGTCAGCTTCATGGGTTGCTCTCGGCAAATTTGTAGCCCCGGCCCCAAACCGTAAGGATGAGTGACGGGTTGGCCGGGTCGGTCTCGACTTTGGCGCGCAGGCGGTTGATATGCGTGTTCACCGTGTGTTCGTAGCCTTCGTGGCTGTAGCCCCAGACGGCGTTGAGCAGGTCCATGCGGGAGAAGACCTTGCCTGGCTGGCGGGCGAAGAAATACAGCAGGTCGAATTCGCGCGGCGTGAGGTCCAGGCGTTGGCCCTGCAAGGTGGCATCGCGGGTCAGCGGGTTGATGAAAAGCGGGCCGAGCTCAAGGCTGCCGGCGTCCATCTTCAAGTTACGCGCCATGGCGTCGACCCGGCGCAACAGCGCCTTGACCCGCGCTACCAGCTCCGGCATGGAAAACGGCTTTGCCAGATAGTCGTCCGCGCCCAGCTCCAGGCCAAGGATGCGGTGCAACTCGCTGGAGCGCGCGCTGGTGATGATGATCGGTGTGTAGCGCGTCATGGCGCGGGCACGGCGGCAGATTTCCAGGCCGTCCACGCCGGGCAGCATCAGGTCGAGGATCAGCGCATCCCAGCCGCCTTGTTCCAGCAGGCGCAGGCCTTCGTTACCGTCGGCGCTGTGCACCACCTCAAATTGCTCATCGCGCAGGTGCAGGCAGATCAAGTCGGCAATATGGGCATCGTCCTCGACGACGAGGACTCGTTTGGGCTGATCCATGTAAAGAAACCTTCGCTTGTAGTTCGCGCATTGTGCGGGTTTTGCAACAGTGTAGTTATCACGAATTGTTTAACTCTGCGTGAGGATTTCGCGACCGGCCAGGGTTCAAGATGGCCTCATTGCTTAACGAGGAGAACGCCATGTACTCACGTCGACAAATACTGCTGGCCGGTGGTGGCCTGGGTGTCGCCGTCCTGGCCGGCGGCTTGCTGAAACAGCTGAATATGGTCGCTGAGGTGGAGGCCGCCGAGACGTTCGAAGTCAACCATACCGAGGCCGAATGGCGCAGCCTGCTGAGTGCCGAGCAATTCGCCGTGCTGCGCGAGGAGGGCACCGAGCGCCCCTACACCAGCCCCCTTAATGATGAACACCGCACTGGCACCTTTGCCTGCGCCGGTTGTGCGTTGCCGTTGTTCGCCTCGAGCACCAAGTTCGACAGCCACACCGGCTGGCCAAGCTTCTGGCAGCCACTGGACAACGCTGTCGCCAGCCACACCGATACGTCCTACGGCGTGGTGCGCAAGGAAATTCACTGCCGCCGGTGTGGCGGTCACCAAGGGCATGTGTTCGATGACGGCCCGGCACCTACTGGTCTGCGCTATTGCATGAATGGCGTGGCCATGACGTTCACGGCGGCTTAAGCCGATGTCTCTGCATATTTATAAGGGAAGATCCCATGTGGCTTCTGGTTCTCGCGTACCTGGGCGGCGTGCTGACAATTGTCAGCCCGTGCATCCTGCCTGTTCTGCCTTTTGTCTTCGCTCGCACCGGGCAGCCGTTTATGCGCAGTGGCTTGCCGCTGTTGGCGGGGATGGCGGTGACGTTCGCCCTGGTGGCCTCACTGGCGGCAGTGGGCGGCGGTTGGGTGGTGCAAGTCAATCAGTACGGGCGCTGGCTCGCGTTGCTGTGCGTTGCCCTGTTCGGACTCACGCTGCTGCTGCCGCAACTGTCGGAACGCTTGACGCGTCCTTTAGTGGCCGCCGGCAGTCGCCTGTCGCAAGCCGCTGGAACGGACGCAAAGCCGCGTGCGGGCGCTTCGTTCCTGATCGGCGTGGCCACCGGTTTGCTGTGGGCACCGTGCGCGGGGCCAATCCTGGGGCTGGTGCTCACCGGCGCGGCGCTGCAGGGCGCCAGCATCGGCACGACCTTGCTGTTGCTGGCCTACGCCGCCGGTGCCGCTACGTCCCTGGCGTTGGCGTTGCTGGTCGGCGGTAAAGTCTTTGGCGTTATGAAGCGCTCGCTCGGTGCCGGTGAATGGCTGCGCCGTGGCCTCGGCGCACTGATGCTGGTCGGTGTGGCCGCCATCGCCCTGGGCCTGGACACCGGTGTGCTGTCGCGCTTGTCGACTGCATCCACGGGCGGCCTGGAACAAAGCCTGGTGGACAAATTGAGTGCCAAACCCGAACAGAAGGGCGGCGCGATGATGGCCGGTGGCGCGATGATGATGGCGGCCAATCACAGCGACGCGCTGCCGATCGAAGGCACGCTGCCGCCGCTGGATGGTGCGGTGCAATGGTTGAACAGCCCGCCGCTCAGCGCCGAAGCGCTCAAGGGCAAAGTCGTGCTGGTGGATTTCTGGACTTACTCCTGCATCAATTGCCTGCGCACCTTGCCGTATGTGAAAGCCTGGGCCGAGAAGTACCACGACCAGGGCCTGGTGGTGATTGGCGTACACGCCCCGGAATTTGCCTTTGAACGCGACGTGAACAACGTCACCAAGGCCATGAAGGACTTGGGCATCACGTACCCGGTCGCGATCGACAATAACTACAAGATCTGGCGCGCGTTCAATAACCAGTACTGGCCGGCGCATTACTTTGCTGATGCCAAGGGCCAGATTCGCTATCACCATTTTGGCGAGGGTGATTACGCCGAGTCGGAGCGGGTGATCCAGCAATTGCTGCGTGAAGCCGGGGCGAAAGATGTCGCAGGTGGTTTGATCGAGGCGGATGCCAAGGGCGTTGAGCAAGCGCCGGACATGAATGAAGTGCAGTCGCCGGAAACCTACCTGGGCTTCCAGCGTGCCGAAAACTTCGTGACCACTGGCACCCAGGCCACCGACAAAGTGGTGAATTACCCGGCCGCCGGCACGCTGGCCCTGAACAACTGGACCCTGGAAGGCCACTGGAACGTTGGCGGCCAGCAAGCCACCCTCGACCAGGCTGGCGGGCGCATCGTCTATCGCTTCCATGCCCGCGACCTGCACCTGGTGCTGGGCCCGGCGGCTGACGGCAAACCGGTGCGATTCAAGGTGACGATTGATGGCCAGGCCCCGGGCGATGCCCACGGCACGGATGTGGCGCCCGATGGCAGCGGCACGGTGACCGAGCAACGCCTGTACCAACTGGTTCGTCAGCGCGGCGCCGTGCAGGACCGTACCTTCACCATCGATTTTCTCGACCCGCATGTGGCCGCCTATGCCTTCACTTTCGGCTAACCCGTTCATTAACTGTTAACCCGGTCAATGTGGGCGCTGGCAAGCCAGCGCCCACATTCAACCGAGTACTGGAGTACGTTGTATGAAACTGCTCAAATTTTTACCCGCACTCGCTTTCGCTGCTTTCGTCGGCCAAAGCTCGGCATTCTCTTTTGGCGCCTCCGAAGACGCCGTAATAATCGCACCACCTGCCCTCGACCTTCCCGCCGAGCCCGGCAACCTGCAAACGGCCGTGTTCGCCGGGGGCTGCTTCTGGGGCGTGCAAGGTGTGTTCCAGCACGTGCAGGGTGTGAAAAACGCCGTGTCCGGCTACGACGGCGGCGCGGCTAACACCGCCCAGTACGAGTCGGTCAGCGGAGGCGATACCGGCCACGCCGAGTCGGTGTCGGTGACCTACGACCCAAGCAAGGTCAGCTACGGCAAGCTGCTGCAAATCTACTTTTCAGTGGCCCACAACCCCACAGAACTGAACCGCCAAGGCCCCGACAGCGGCACTCAATACCGCTCGGAAATCTTTGCGCAGAATGCCGAGCAGCAAAAAGTCGCCCAGGCCTATATCGCCCAGCTGGACGCGGCCAAAGCCTTCAACAAGCCGATCGTGACCAAGGTAGAGATGGGCAAGGCGTTTTACCCGGCGGAGTCCTATCACCAGGACTTCCTCACCGAGAACCCGTCTTACCCGTACATCGTGATCAATGATTTGCCGAAAGTGGCGCAGCTGAAAAAGCTGTTCCCGGACCAATACAGAGCAGAACCGGTGCTGGTCAAAAACCAGTAGTCACCGCAAACCAAAATGTGTGGGCTTGCTCGCGAAAGCGGTGGGTCAGTTACTAATACTGTGCCTGACACGCCGCCTTCGCGAGCAAGTCCGCTCCCACACTAGCCTCCACTACGGCTCAGGATTTGGCTTTTGCCAGGTATGGCGCCAACCGCCGCCCCATCTCTTCACCCAGCGCCTGCAAGCCACTCAATGGCCGCACCATCACTTCAAACTCAACAATCTGCCCTTGCTCGTTAAAGCGGATCAAATCAATGCCCTTGAGCTGCTTGTCACCCACCCGCGCACTGAACTCCAGCACCACACTCAGGCCGTCACCGGTGGCCAGTTCGCGATGATAGGCAAAGTCTTCAAACACCTTGAACACGGTGTTGAGGATCATCGACACCACGGGCGCGCCAGGGTAGGGCGTGTGGGCCATGGGCGAGCGAAAGACGGCGTCGGGCGCCAGCAATTCGGGAAGGGGCTTGAGGTCGTGAGCAGCCAGCATGGCATGCCAGCGTTGCAGGCTGTGGGCGGCGGCGGGGTGCAGTTTCAGTTCGGACATGCTGTGTACCTGTTCTTATGGTGGAAAGGCATTTCACCTCGCCAACATAAGAGCGGTAACAAAGCAGGGTCAATCACCCGAATTGACAGTTAAGTGACTGCAATGAACTCACACCACTTCCAGGTAGGAGCTATGAATCGCCCGGGCCAGCTCGCGTACGGTGTCGATGAAGTCGGTGAGCCGACTGTGCAGGCCGTCCTCCAGAATCTCATCGATCCCCGTGTACCGCAGGCGCGCTTCAAACTCGGCCGCCAGGCGCTGCGCCGTACGCCCATAACTGCCGGGCAAGTCCGCCAGGATGTGGCTCAACTCCTCGATGCAGGCGTGCAACGAACGCGGCACATCGCTGCGCAACAGCAATAACTCGGACACCGAGCGCGCGTTCAACGCGTTCGGGTACAGTTCGGTATACGCCTCGAATGACGACAAGGCCCGCAGCAGGGCGCTCCATTGGTAATACCCGCGTGCCGACAGGTCGCTGACTTCTTCCGACTCCTCACCAAACATCTCGTAGCGCGCATCGAGCAGGCGCAGGGTGTTATCCGCACGCTCGACAAACGTGCCCAGGCGAATAAATCGGTAAGCGTCGTTGCGCATGATGGTGCCCGAGGTCGCCCCCCGGAACAGGTGCGAACGCTGCTTGACCCAGTCACAGAAGTGGCTGATGCCATGCCGGGCCAGGCCACCGGCGGCGATGCTGCGCATTTCCAGCCAGGTGGCGTTGAGGTTTTCCCACATGTCGGCGGTGATCCGCCCGCGCACTGCGTGGGCATTGCCCCGCGCGGCGCGCAGGCAGTTATAGATGCTGGCGGGGTTTTCTTCGTCGAGGGCGAAGAAGTGCAGCATGCGCATCGCATCCAGTTGTTTGTGACGCTCAAGGTAGCTGTCCAGCGTGCCGCTGCTGAGCAACGACATGGCCAGCTCATCCAGCCCATCGCTACGCCCGGCCTGGGGCATCAATGACAGCGAATAACTGACTTCGAGCATGCGCGCCAGGTTTTCTGCGCGCTCCAGGTAACGGGACATCCAGTACAGATCTGCGGCGGTTCTACTCAACATACTCAGCCCTCCACCACCCAGGTGTCCTTGGTTCCGCCGCCTTGCGACGAGTTGACGATCAACGAACCTTCCTTCAACGCCACGCGCGTGAGGCCGCCGGGCACCAGGCGGGTCTCCTTGCCCGAGAGCACAAATGGGCGCAGGTCGATATGCCGTGGCGCGATGCCGTTTTCGACAAAGGTGGGGCAGGTGGACAGGCTCAGGGTCGGTTGGGCGATGTACGCGTGGGGGCGAGCCTTGATGCGCTGGCGGAAGTCCTCGATCTCGGCCGCAGTGGACGCCGGGCCGACCAGCATGCCGTAGCCGCCGGAGCCCTGGGTTTCCTTCACCACCAGTTCGGGCAAATGGGCCAGCACATGGGACAGCTCATCGGGTTTGCGGCACTGGAAGGTCGGCACGTTTTGCAGGATGGGTTCTTCATCCAGATAGAAACGGATCATTTCCGGCACATAGGGGTAGATGGACTTGTCATCGGCCACGCCGGTGCCAATTGCATTGGCCAGCACCACATTGCCCGCGCAGTACGCCGCCACCAGGCCAGGCACGCCAAGCATGGAGTCGGGGTTGAATGCCTGCGGATCAAGGAACGCGTCATCGATGCGGCGGTAGATCACGTCCACCGCCTTGGGGCCGTCGGTGGTGCGCATGAACACCTTGAGGTCGTGCACGAACAGGTCGGCGCCTTCCACCAGTTCCACCCCCATTTCCCGGGCGAGGAACGCGTGTTCGAAGAACGCGCTGTTGAAGCGCCCGGGGGTCAGGACCACCACGTTGGGGTTGTCCAGGCGGCTGGCGCTTTTCAGGGTTTTGAGCAGCAGGTTGGGGTAGTGGTCCACCGGCGCGATGCGTTGTTTGGCGAACACTTCGGGGAACAGGCGCATCATCATCTTGCGGTCTTCGAGCATGTAGCTCACGCCGCTGGGGGTGCGCAGGTTGTCTTCGAGCACGTAATAGGTGCCGTCGCCATCGCGTACCAGGTCCACACCGGAGATATGCGAGTAGATGTCGCGGTGCAGGTCCAGGCCAACCATTGCCTTCTGATAACCCTCGTTGCCCAGCACCTGATCCGCCGGAATGATCCCGGCCTTGATGATGCGCTGGTCGTGGTAGATGTCGGCAAGGAACATGTTCAGCGCATTGACCCGCTGGATACAGCCGCGCTCGATCACGCTCCATTCGCTGGCAGGAATGCTGCGGGGGATGATGTCGAAGGGGATCAGGCGCTCGGTGTCTTGCTCGTCGCCGTAAAGGGTGAAGGTGATACCGGCCCGGTGGAACAGCAAATCCGCTTCGCGGCGCCTTTGGGCCAGCAGTTCCGGCGGCGTGTTGGCCAGCCAGCGGGAGAATTCCTGATAGTGCGCACGGCAAGCGCCTTGTGCGTCATTCATTTCATCAAAGAAAGATCGAGCCATTCCAGTACCTTGTCAGTGCCGAGGATTGCGCGGGTGGCACTGCCGCTTTGAAAAACGCATAGTTTTATGAGCCTGTGGCTGAGGGTGCCAACAAGCCTGGTCCTTACTTTCTTATGTGGTCGGCTCTGGGTCGGGGGGTAACGAATGCTCCTGTATCCGGGCAGATGAATGGATTAAGCAATGCCTGTGCCGAAACCCATTTTTGGCAGAGTAATTACCCGTTGGCGAGCGAGCCAGCGGGCGCCGGGCTGAGCAATGGGCCGAAAAATGCCCGAGGCCTGCGCACTCCAGCAGCCGCCAGCCCAGCGCGATCGCCACAACAGTGCGGCACGTGTTCCACAATGGTGCATGAACAAACTTGAACTTCACTCAGCCCCGATTCTTCTAACAAGACTTGTCACCTTGTGGAGCATCGTCGTGCCCAGAATCATCTCTCCAAACACTCCAGAAGCGTCGCTGGACGAACACAGTGAACACAACGCCAAGATTTTCGGTTCACCCAAGGACCGTCTTGACTTTTATCGCCGCGAAATTCAGTACGAAACCACCATCCTGGCCAACCGCACCGACGCCTACCTCACCGCGCAGTCGTTCCTGGTCATCGCCTTTGTCTCCGGCATGGGCAACCTCAACCCGGAATGGGGTAAGTTTTTTACGCTGATCGTGCCGGTGTTCCTGGCGTCCCTTGGCGTTCTCAGCTCCCTGAATGCCTGGCCGGGTATCCGTGCCGCGTACGAAATCATCGACCACTGGCACTACAAGCAAAGTGAACTGCTGCGCAGCGAGCCGGTAATGGGCATGGCTTATGACGATTCGCCGTTGTTTTGTGAAACCGAGTCGTCCCACAAGGGCTATCGCAAGTCGCTGCTGTTCTCCATGCGCGCGCCGTGGTTGTTTATGGTGTTCTGGGTATTACTCGGTGCCTATGCGTTTTACATCCAGATTGATAACCCGGTCTCTTGAGCGTTGCCTGTTAAATCGTCGGAACTTCACCGTCCTGCGCAGGACCTTACCTTTATGCAGGATGTGTTTTCTGAAACTGCGAAGAGGTGACTCATGAACACAAGCAACGATCCGCAAGTCAGCAACCGTAACGATCCGGCGATCGACGGTGGTGAACCCGCACCCGGTACGGCGGCTGACGCGCCGAAAGATCCGAAGCCTGCCGTCGACCCCAAGGCCAAGGAAAACGACTACAGTCCAGACTTCAAGCCCGAGCGCGAGCCCAAGCCTGAAACGGATGCTGATATCGACACTCAAGGCGGTTAAAGGAGACAGTCATGTCACAAGAACTCGACGACGACGAAGAACTCAATGACCCGGGAAACGAAGACCCGGGCTCATTGATGGATGATGCAGAAGTGCCGCTCAATGACCTGGACGATGCGGCTGATGTGGGCAATACCGAAAATCAGGACTGAGCGGTTACCTGTTGAGTCTTAGCCTTGGCTCGTCGTTCGTACCACAACAGCATCGGTTGGGTGCTGAGGCCATAACGACGATGCTCAAGGCAATGACCGACACCGTAAGGTTCACCGCTACCGCGCTGCTGGTGCCGACCAGCCCATGATTGAGCGCGTAGAACAGGTAGTAAATGCTGCCGATCCCGCGAATTCCGAACCAGCCCATCAAACCGCGTTGTCGGTAATCGATCAAACGGCCCCATGGCATTGCCAGCACGCTCACGGGGCGAATCACGCAGAACAATACTGCCGCCACCGGCAGTGCTCGCCAGTCCCAGTGGCTGATCAGCACGATGCCCAACACCGTCACCAGAAACACCTCCATCGAACGCTCCACCAGGCTGCCAAACGAGAGCATGTCGCCCATCATCACGCCGGCGGCGATCTGCGTATCCGCCAGTTCGCTGACATCCCCTTGCAGGGCGCGCTCAGGAGCCACCTCCAGGTGGCCCACCACCGGCAGAGCCAGATGCTCCGAGGGCGTTACCGAGTTGCCCGTGGACCTGAACTCCGCCTGGCGCAAGCCCAGCCCGGCGGCGAAGACCGACAAAAAGCCATAGCCACCCACCGCCTCGGCGACCACGTAGGCCAGGGCAATCAACGCCAGGGTCAGGTAGTCGTTGGGGGACAGCGTGCTGTCCTCATTGGTGATGCGCATCCACAGCGTCACGCGGCCGATGCCACGGCCCATCCAGTAGCCGATCAACAGCCCGGCCGGCACCGCCCACAGCAGGTTTTTCAGCACCCAGCCACCGAACCAGTCACCCTCAAAACCGCCGTGCTGCATGAACAGCAGCGCAAAGATCACGAAGGGAAAGGCAGTGCCATCGTTCAAGCCTGCTTCGCCGGACAGGCCAAAACGCAGCGCGTCATAGTCCTGCGCATTGTTGACCTGGACCAACCCCGCCAGTACCGGGTCGGTCGGCGCAAGTATCGCACCCACCAGCAACGAGACGCCCCAGGACAACGCGAACACGTAATGCAGGGCCAGGCACACTCCGAGGATGGTCAGCAGCATCACCGGCCCCGCCATGCCAAACGCGATACGCCAGGTGCGATGCCGGAGCGGCAGGCGCAGTTTCAAACCGCTGACGAACAGGGAAAACAACACCGCTACTTCGGTCAGGTGCTCCATCCAGCGGGCTGAGTTTTTGATATCCAGGTGCAACAGGTCCACACCCAGCGGCCCGATGGCCACGCCGAGCAACAGGCACACGGCTGAGGTGGTCACCGGCATCCAGCGCAAATAGGAAGAAGTGAGGGCGAGCGTGAGCAGCACAGTGCCCAATACGGCCAACCATAGGATAAAAGTCATGAAGCGTGCACCGCGGCCGTGGTCTATGCAGGTTGGAGGATGGCTGCCGGGCTCAGGTTCAATGTGATGCCATCAACTGCGAGCCGATGGTTTTCAGGCGGATCATGTCCATCAACTGGCGCAGCCCCGGCTGCGACTGGCGGCGGCTCGGGTAGTACATGCACAGCGGTTCACCCAGGCAGGCCCAGTCCGGCATGACCTCTACCAAACGGCCGTCCGCCAGTTCCTGTTGCACGCGGTTGGACAGGCAGTAAGCAATCCCGACGCCTTGCAGCGCGGCGTTGACGATGGTCTCGGTGTCGGCCGCGCTGAAATGCCCGGGCACGTCGATACGTTGCTGCCTCGGGCCGTTGCCCAGTTCCCATTTGTAGGTGGTCTTGTCGCCCAGGTACATGCGGATGCAGGAATGCTGCAGCAGGTCTTGGGGGGCTTGCGGTATGCCCCGGCGTGCGAGGTAAGCGGGGGAGGCGACCATGATCCAGCGCAACGCCGCGGTCAGCGGTACCGCCACCATGTCCTGGGGCACGGTGGCGCCGTAGCGGATACCCGCGTCGTAGCCTTCGGCAATGATATCGATCATTGCGTCCTCGACGATCAAGTCCAGGCGCAGTTGCGGGTAGGCGTTGGCGAATTCGCCCAGGATCGGCGCCAGCAGCAGCGCCGCCGCATCGCGTGGCACGTTGAGGCGCAGGCGGCCAATGGGCGACTCGCGGTGCAACTCCAGCGTGTCGAGGCCGTCCTGGATCATGGCAAAACCCAGGCCGAGTTTTTCGGCGAGCAGGGTGCCGGCGTCGGTGGGTTCCACGGCGCGGCTGGTGCGGTACAGCAGCTTTACCCCGAGGCGCGTTTCCAGGTTGCGCATGGTGTGGCTCAACGCCGACGTGGTAACCCCCAGCTCGTGGGCAGCATGGCGAAAACTGCGGCGCCGGATGATCGCCATGAACACATTGAGATCGGCCAATTCGGAACGATTGAAAGCCGCCATTACAAGCCTCTTTTATAGGAGTTCGGTTGCATGCGGCGTTGAGCCCTATTCAACCTTGGATGATCTAGAGTAATTGCTTTTATACGTCGTTTTACGGGCAGGGGTTATTTTTTATGCGCATCGAGACCCTCCGGATTGCCGGCATCGACAAAGCCGTCTCGCGGATCGCCCTCGGCACCTGGTCCATGGGCGGGCACCTGTGGGGCGGCGGGGATAACGAGCAGTCGATCAGAACGATTCGCCACGCGTTGAACTGCGGCATCAACCTGATCGACAGCGCGCCGGTGCACGGCCTGGGCCTTTGCGAAACGCTGATCGGCAAGGCGCTGCGCGGCCAGCGCCACAGTGCCGTGATCGCCACCAAAGCCGGCTTGCAATGGGACGACGGCTCCCCCCGACGCCATGCAACGGCCCAGCGTATTCGCAAAGAGGTTGAAGACTCGTTGGTGCGCCTGGAAACGGACTACATCGACTTGTACCAGGTGCATTGGCCCGACCCGTTGGTGGCTCAGCAGGAAACTGCCGATACGCTCGAGTGCCTGCGCCGCGAGGGCAAGATCCTTGCGGTAGGCGTCAGCAACTATTCCTGCGCGCAAATCAACGATTTCAGCCGGCACACAACCTTGGCCACGGTACAGCCGCCATACAACCTGTTCGAGCGCGCTATCGACAGCGACATTCTGCCGTATGCCAAGCAACATTCCCTGGTGGTGTTGGCCTATGGCCCGTTGTGCCGTGGGTTGCTGACCGGCAGCCTGCATTCAGCCGCCCGCTTTGCCGACGATGACGGACGCAAGCTCGACCCGAAATTCACGGCGCCGCGTTTTGAGCACTACCTGGCGGCCGTGGCGGCGCTGGATATTTATGCCCGTGAATGTCATGGCAAGTCGGTGCTCGCACTGGCCTTGCGCTGGGTACTGGACCAAGGCCCGACCATCGCACTGTGGGGCGCCCGTAGTCCCGAGCAATTGAACGGTTTTGAAGAGGCGTTTGGCTGGCACCTGAGCGCCGATGACCTGACACATATCGACCGTATCCTCGCCAACACGCTAAAAAATCCGATCGAACCGGACTGTATGACGCCCGTAAAACGTTAGCTCTACGACAGGGATGTCGGCAAAAAAACAATTTCCCTGTGCGTAGAGGTTTTTGCATGAAGCGCGGTACCGTATTCAAGATCGTCGGTGGTGTGTTCTTAGGGTTGGTGTTGGTCGGCGCCTGGCAATGGCGGGGCAACCCCGATGCCTTGTGGCATATCGTCAGCCGGCAATGCGTGCCCAACCAGCAACAGCAGCACAACCCCAGCCCGTGCCTGGCGGTCGATCTGGACCGTGGCTACACCCTGTTAAAAGACCGCAACGGCCCGCTGCAGGATCTGCTGATTCCGGTGGATAAAATCACCGGCATCGAAGACGCGGCCCTGGGCCGTCAGTTGCTGCCGCATTACTTTACCCAAGCCTGGCGGCACCGCAGTGTGTTGTCCGATGGCCTGATAAAGCCGATTCCCGATGCTTTCGTTTCGGTGGCGATCAACTCCCGTTACGGCCGCACACAGAACCAGCTGCATCTGCATATCGCCTGCCTGCGCCCGGATATCTTTGCCGTGCTCAACCAGCAAGGCACTGCCCTCAACGAACAGTGGCGGGTACTGCCGGCCCGATTGATGGGGCACACCTACAGTGCCCGTACGCTGACGGCGGTGGACGCTGATGCGCTCGACCCCTTGGTCGTGTTGCGTGCATACGTCGATGCCCAAGGCGCGAGCATGAGCCAGTACAGCCTGCTGATGGCACCTCGTGCAGACGGCAGTTTTGTGTTGCTGAGCACACACGTGGCGCTGAGTGAACTGAACCTCGGTTCGGCCGAGGAATTGCAGGACCACCACTGTAACCTGATGACCGCGCGGTAAGCCCACTGTCGCGACGAGGTCGATAAAACACTGACTGCGACCTGTTCGCTCGATAAACGACACCCCGCAAGCGTATCCATTGAACGACTGTTCAGTTTGCACTATGTTGACCGCATCCACCCGTTTGTACGCAGACGGGTTCGCGCTTTTTCTTCTTGTACGAGAGGCTCTGGCATGCGGTTTTCCCCCTTTGTTGAGCGGATTGCAGGGCAGGGCGTAGCCGCCTGGGACATCCACCACGCCGCGTTCCACGCCGCCAGCCAGGGCGAGGACATCATCATCCTCAGCGTCGGCGATCCGGATTTTGCCACGCCTTCTTTTATTACCGACGCGGCCGTCAGCGCACTGCGCGACGGTGACACCCACTACACCGAAATCCCTGGCCGCCCGCCATTGCGCGACGCCGTTGCAGCCCGCTACAGCACGACTCTGTCGCGGCCGGTGACAGCCGAAAACGTCATCATCGTGCCGGGTGCGCAGAACGCGTTGTTCATCAGCTCGCTGTGCCTGCTGCAAGCCGGTGATGAAGTGCTGGTGCTCGACCCGATGTACGTCACCTACGAAGCCACGCTCAAGGCCAGCGGCGCAACGCTAACGCGCGTGCCGTGTTCGCCGGCGTCGGGCTTTCGCCTGGATGCGCAATTGCTCGGCGCGGCGATTACGCCGCGTACCCGGGCGATTTTCTTCTCCAACCCGAACAACCCCACCGGCGTGGTCCTCAACCCCCAAGAGCTGCAAGCCATCGCCGACCTGGCCATCGCCCATGATCTCTGGGTCGTCGTGGATGAGGTGTATGAAAGCCTGGTGTTCGACGGTGAATACCACAGCCTCGCCGCACTGCCGGGCATGGCCGAGCGCTGCATTGTGATTGGCAGCTTGTCCAAATCCCATGCCATGACCGGCTGGCGCATTGGCTGGATCATTGCTGCGCCGCAGATGATCGGTCACGCAGAAACCCTGGTATTGAGCATGCTCTATGGCTTGCCCGGGTTCGTGATGGAGGCCGCCACGGCGGCGGTGCTGGCCCATGATGATGTGACGCAGGGCATGCGCGAGATCTACCGGCGCCGCCGTGACCTGGTGGTGGCCGGCCTCGGCGCGTGCCCGGGGATCAAGGTGCAGGCGCCGCAAGCCGGCATGTTCGTGTTGATGGATGTGCGCGGCACCGGCCTGGGGTCGTTGGATTTTGCCTGGCGGTTATTCCGCGAGGCGGGCGTGTCGGTGCTCGATGCCGCCGCGTTTGGTGAGCCGGCGCAAGGCTTTGTACGGTTGTCGTTTACCTTGGGTGAGGCCCGCCTGGCCGAGGCTTGCCAGCGTATTGCCGGGTTTGTTGCCAGGCTCGCCGGTGAGCCGCGTGTCGCGGCTGCGCCAAAGATTGAAGTGCTGCAACCGGTCGAAGCCAGGAAGATGATTGAAGTCATCGACCTGCATAAGCGTTTCGGCAATATCGAAGTGCTCAAGGGCATCTCCCTCACGGCTCGCGAAGGTGAGGTGATCTCGCTGATCGGCGCCAGCGGTTCGGGCAAGAGCACCTTGTTGCGCTGCATCAACATGCTCGAAGTGCCGGATCAAGGCAGCATTCATGTCGACGGCGAAAGCATCAAGCTCAATTACGGCATTCCCGGCGCGCCGCTGGTGGCGGATGCGAAGCAACTGGTGCGCATCCGCTCGACCCTCGGCATGGTGTTCCAGAACTTCAACCTGTGGCCTCACCGCACGGTGCTCGAGAACCTCATCGAAGCCCCGACCCAGGTGCTGCGCGAAAGCCGCGCCGAGGCGATCGAGCGCGCAGAGGCCTTGCTCGATCGCGTCGGCCTCGCCGCCAAGCGCAATGAATACCCGGCGTTTCTCTCTGGCGGCCAGCAGCAACGGGTGGCGATTGCCCGCGCGTTGGCCATGCGTCCCAAAGTCATGCTGTTCGACGAACCCACTTCGGCCCTCGACCCGGAACTGGTGGGCGAAGTGCTGCGCGTTATCCGCTCCCTGGCCGAAGAAGGCCGCACCATGATCCTGGTCACCCATGAAATGGCCTTCGCCCGGGATGTGTCCTCCAAAGTCGCTTTTCTGCACCAAGGCATGATCGAGGAAACCGGCACGCCGGACTCGGTGTTTATCGACCCACGCAGTGAGCGTTGCCGGCAGTTCGTCAACGCGCATCAAACGCGCTAACTCCACAAAAAGACGGGGCAAATCATGAAATCAAGACCCATGGCAAGCTGGTTGAGCGGTGCAGTGTTGATGTTGGCCGCAGGTTTTACGCTGGCGGCGGAGAAACCCATCGTGTTTGCGGTGGCGGCGGAACCCTATCCACCCTTCACCGTAAAAGGCGGTAACGGCGAGTGGTCGGGCTTTGAAGTGGACCTGATTCACAAACTCTGCGAAGGCATGAAAGCCGAATGCCAGATCAAGGAAGTGGCGTGGGATGGCATCATCCCGTCGCTGCTGGCCAAGAAGATCGACGTGATCTTCTCGTCGATGTCGGTGACTGATGAGCGTGAAAAACAGATCGCCTTCAGCCGTGCCTACTACGACTCGCTGCTGGGTGTGGCAGGGCCCAAGGGCGCGACGGTGGACATTACCCCTCAAGGCCTCAAGGGCAAGTTGATCGGTGTGCAAATCTCCACCGTCAGCGCCAACTACCTGAAGAAGTATTACGAAAACATCGCCGACCTTAAGTACTACGACACCCAGGAATCGGCCAACGCCGACCTTATCGCAGGCCGTATCGACTACATGATGGCAGACGACACCGCCATCGCGATGATGGTCAAAACCCCCGAGGCGAGTGGCCTGGCGCATATCGCCAGCGTGCCCTACGACCCGATCATCGGGCGTGGCGTCGGTGCCGGCTTACGCAAGGAAGACACCGCGCTCAAGGCCCGTCTCGACAAGGCCATCGGAGAGCTGCTGGTGAGCAAGGATTTTGATGACCTGTCCGAGCATTACTTCGGCGTGTCGGTCAGCCCGTGCAAGCGTGCCGACACCCCGGCGTATGTGAGCAAGGTTTGCGACAGCCCCTACCAGCAAATCGCCCAGAAGACCGAATAAGATGTTCGACCTTCTCAGCTTCGGCGAACAGGGATGGGGCGACGCACTGCTAAAAGGGTTATGGATGACCCTGCAAATCTCCGCCGGCTCGTTTGCCGTGGGCTTGCTGATCGGCCTGGTCGTGGCCTGCGCCAAGCTCAGCGCGCCACGCCCGGTCGCCTTGTTGATGCGCGGCTACACCACCGTGTTTCGCGCGGTGCCGGAGTTACTGTTGATCCTGCTGCTGTACTACGCTGGTTCCATGGGCCTGAACGCGTTGATGCTGTGGCTGGGGTTCGAGCAGGTGAACATCAGCGGCCCGCTGGTGGCGATCCTGGTGTTGGGGCTGGTGCAGGGCGCCTATGCGTCGGAGATTTTCCGTGCGGCAATCCTGGCGATTCCCCATGGCCAGATTGAAGCGGCGCGGGCCTTTGGCTTGAGCGGCATGGGCCTGTTCCGCCGGGTGACCTTGCCGATCATGGCGCCGTACGCCCTGGCCGGCATGTCCAACCTGTGGATCAACCTGATCAAGGACAGCGCCTTGATCAGTGTGGTCGGCACCAACGAATTGCTCTACACCGCCAAGCAGGCGGCGGGTTCGACCCGTCAATACTTACTGTTCTACCTCACGGCCGCCGCCTTGTATTACCTGGTGACGCTGGCTTCCAACTACCTGTCCGGGCGCCTGGAACGACGTATTCGTCGCTGGATGCCGGTTGTCGAGTGAGTGGGCTATGCCTGAATGGATAAGTTACTACGCGGGGCTGATCGCCAAGGGGCTGCAGACCACCTTGTCATTGCTGGCGATCTCGGCAGTGCTCGGCTTCGTCCTGGCGGTGCTGGTGGCGTTGGCGCGTTTGTCGCGGCGCAAATGGCTGGCCCGGGGTGCGCTGGCCTACACCAGTGTGCTGCGGGGCACACCGCTGTTGATCCAGATCTATATTTTCTACTACGGGCTGGGGAGTTTGTTCGCCCAGTTTCCACTGATACGCACCAGCTTCCTGTGGCCATTCCTGCGCGACGGGTATTGGTACATCGTCTTTGCCCTGGTGCTGTCGGTAGGCGCTTATGTCGGTGAAGTGATTCGCGGCGGCCTGTTGGCAGTGCCCAAGGGCGAGATGGAGGCCGCTTCGGCGTTCGGCATGACGCCGCGCCAGGCGTTGTTGAGGGTGCGCCTGCCCCGGGCGATGCGTCTGCTGCTGCCGACCCTGGCGGGGGAGACGGTGATGTTGCTCAAGTCCACCGCACTCGCGTCGACGATTGCCGTGGTCGACCTGCTGGGCGCGGCCAACGTGGTGCGGGCGCAGACGTTGCAGATCTATCAACCGCTGTTGCTGGTAGCCGGTGTCTACCTGTGCCTGACGTTCCTGATCGAAGGCGTTTACGCCATCGCCGAACGGCGCGGCACGCCGCTGCGCAGGTCGGTCGGATGAAACAGGATCGCGCGTTGCAAGGGATTGCCCTGTGTTCACTGGCCTATGCGTTCCTGGCGCTGCAGGATGCGGTGATCAAATGGTTGGTGGCTGATTACTCGGTGTTCACCATTCTGTTCTGGCGCAGCCTGGTGGTGGTGGGCGCCTGCGTGATCGCCGGGCGCATGGGCTTGTTGCGTCGCGCATGGACGTCGGTGAGCCGCAGGCTGCTGATCATTCGCGGGTTGCTGTCGCTGCTGGCGTGGTTGCTCTATTACACGGCCGCCAAGGACCTGACCCTGGCGGAAATGACCACCTTGTATTTTTCCGCGCCAATCATGGTCACGTTGCTCGCCGCGCTGATCCTCAAGGAACGCGCCAGCCGTGGCCAATGGGTCGCGCTGATCATCGGTTTTGTCGGCGTGGTGATCGCCTGTCGCCCGAGCAATATGGTCGACCCGTTGCCAATCGCACTGACCCTGGCCGCTGCGCTGTGTTGGGCATTTACCTATATCCAGTTGCGCCAGGTCGACCCGACCACCTCGGTGCTGGAGCAGATGCTGATCACCAATGTGGTGTTCGTGGTGTGCATGGCGCTGACCTTGCCCTGGACGCATACCCCATCGCCGACCCCGGCCTGGCTGGGCATGTTGGCGGCGGGGCTGGTCGGCGGTATCGGTCAGTTTCTGTTGTTTGCCAGTTTCCGTCGAGCCACGGCGACCTTGCTCGCGCCGTTTGAGTACACCGGTTTGATCTGGGCGTTTCTGTTATCCAGCCTGATCTGGGGCACGTCGATGGACCTGTCGCTGATCATCGGCGCGGTGCTGATCGCAGTCAGCGGGACGTTGGCGATGCTCAGCGCCCGCCACACCGAATCACACGATGTGGTCGGCGCCGAATGCGCCGTGACGCAACCCCTGTACCCAGCAGCGGCAGATGTGCAGGCCGTTGGCGGGGCTGAAAGTGCCGGGGTTGAGGCACCCCTCGAGCCAGAGCCCGTCAAGCATCGCCGATAAGCCGATAGCGGCCAGGTGGCTGTCGTGGATCACCAGGCTTTCGCTGCGGGCCAGGTCGTCGAGCAGTTGCTGGATCAGCGCCAGGTAAGCGCGGTAGCTGTTTTCATGGGACTGATTTACGTGGGGCGAGTGGCGGATCAGGCTCCAGAACACCACCCACACGCCGAGCAGGTCGGGGTCCATGACGCGTGGTGAAAAGGATGCACTGAGAAACGCATCCAGGCGCGCGGCGGCGCCTTCGGCCAACTCGACTTGCGCCCATAACGCGCTGGTCAATTCACTGGCGAGCTTGTGGTAGGTCTCGGCGATCAGTGCATCGATGCTGCCGAAATGATGATTGAGCAAGCCCACTGAAACACCGGCTTGCGCTGCAATCTTGCGCACGGAAATTCCAGCGTGCCCGTCGCGGGACAGGCTGGTAAGGGTGGCGGCAATCAGCAAGTCCCGGCGTTCATCGGGGTCGGCACGGCGCAGTTTGGGAGGGTCGATGGTCACGGGAATGCCTTTGATGAAAGACCAGAGCGCACAGGTTAGTTGAACGCGTGTTCAATCTCTAGCGATTAAATGATGAGAGGAGGGCAAGGCATGGCAAACGACCTTTCGTGGCAGGTGGCGGGCGATGCGGGCAACGCGCTGCACATCGGTGCTTGGCGCTATGAAGGCGACGGTAGCGGGCCATCAGTGCACCTGCAAGCGGGCGTGCACGCCGATGAAATCGCCGGGATGCTGGTGCTGCACCAACTGTTGCCGCGCTTGCAGGCTTGCCAGGCACAGGGCCGGCTCAAAGGCAGTGTCACCGTAGTGCCGCAGGCTAACCCGTTTGGTATCGGCCAATTTCGTCAGGGCCGACTGCTGGGGCGGTTTCACGAGGCCACCGGGCAGAATTTCAATCGTGCCTTCGATCATTCCCTTGCCATGGAGCGCCCAGCGAGCAACCTGGCGCAGTGGCAAAAGAGCCTGGTGCAACTGGCCGCCGATGCCGACCTGGTGCTGGACTTGCACACCGACGATGAGGCACTGCCTTACCTCTACATTCATCGCAGCTTCTGGCCGGAGCAAGGCCTGGCGCTGGCGGCGGCCTTGCAGGTGGATGTGGTGATCGTCTGGGATGACGGCGGCGACGGCTCCTTTGAAGAAACCATCATCAATCACGGCGCGCCACGGCTGGCGGCGACTATCGAATTGCGCGGGCAAGCGGATGTCAGCGATACCCTGGCGCAACAGGATGTCGATGGCCTGTGGGCGTGGCTGTGCATCAACGGCGTGATCGACGAAGTGGCCGCGATCAGCGAATGGCAAGGCGAGGCAGTGGACATGGGCTGTATGGAAACCATCCTCGCGCCCCGCGCCGGTGTGCTGGTGTTTGAAAAGGGCCTGGGCGATCAGGTCGAGGAGGGCGAGCGTTTCGCCAGGATCATCGGACGGCCGGGTGATGCGGCGTCAGAAGTGATTTTACACGCCGCGCAAACCGGGCGCATGGTCACGGCCCATCGCGAACGCCTGGTGGCGCAGGGCGCGGTGGTGGCGAAGTTTACCGGGGCGCGGTTATCCGACAGTTACAGCGGTGGGGTGCTCGACCCTTAGGAACAACCGCGGCTTGAACCTCACGGCTACAACGGCGGCGTGCGTTCCAACAAAAGGCGCTCCAGGGTTGCTGCGGGCAATGGCCGACTGAACAGATACCCCTGAATCTGATCACAGCCGGCTTGCTTCAAAAACCCCAACTGTTCCTGGGTTTCCACGCCTTCGGCGACCACTTGTAAGCCCAGGCTATGGGCCAGTTCAATGATGGTGCGGGTGATCGCCGCGTCTTGCGGGTTAGTGGTGACTTCGCGGATAAACGCGATATCGATCTTCAACGTATCAATGGGGAACCGCCGCAGATACGCCAGGCTTGAATAGCCGGTGCCGAAGTCATCGATGGAGATTTTCACGCCCATTGTGCGCAATCGTTGCAGGCTGGCGATGGTGTGCTGGGTGTTTTCCATCAATGAGCTTTCGGTCAGCTCAACCTCCAGCCAATGGGGCGCAACCCCGGTTGCCCTCAGGATGCGTTCGATATCGGCAATCAGATCGCCCTCGATCAATTGGTGACCGGATACATTGACCGAAATCTCTACGGCACCAATCAGGCCGCGTTGCCACACGGCGATTTGCTGGCAAACGCTGTCGATCACCCAGCGCCCGACCTGCACAATCAAGCCCAGGCTCTCGAGTACGGGTACAAACACCGCCGGCGACACCGTGCCATAGCCGGGACGCTCCCAGCGCAGCAAGGCTTCAAGGGCGCATATCTTCCCGCCAGCCAGCTCGATCTTGGGTTGGTAGTGCAGGGTGAACTCGCTGTTTTCCACCGCCTGACGCAGGGCTTTTTCAAAGTCCTGGCGCGCCAGGTCGTGCACGCTCATCCCCGCTGGCTCGCCCGTTTGCCGTTGCAGTTGCTGCTCCAGCATCAGGTTGTGAACCTTCAACTGATCACCGCGTTCCTTGAGCCGCAACAGGTTGCGCACCCGCAGCCACAATTCCACACGTTCCACCGGTTTGCTGAGGAACTCCTCGGCGCCGGTTTCCAGCCCGCTGACGCGCGCGCTCGGCTCACTGAGGGCCGACAACATGATGATCGGAATGCTTGCCGTGGTTTCGTTGCCCTTTAAGTGGCTGGCCACCTCGTAGCCGTCCATGCCCGGCATCATGATGTCCAGCAGGATCAGGTCAGGCGGTTGTTGCGCCACGAGCTGCAAGGCCTCTTCACCGCTGCTCGCACTCAGGGTCTGGTAGCCCTCGTGCTGCAGCAGGGTTTCCAACAATTTGCGAATCTGGGGTTCGTCGTCAACGATCAACAGCGTTGCAGGTTGGCTGGCCATGGAGAGGACTCACAGGTGGGGGCTGATGTGCTGTTGCAGCAAGGTGTCAATGACCTGGTAAAGCTCTTTGTAGCGCAGCGGCTTGATGATGTAGGCGTCGCAACCGGCCAGGCGGGTTTTTTCGCGGTCCTCCTTCATGGCCATGGCGGTCAGCGCAATCACCGGAATGTGTGCGGTGTTGGGGTCTTGCTTAAGCAACGAGGTGGCGGCCAGGCCGTCCATGCCCGGCAACTGAATATCCATCAATATCAGCGCCGGCTGTTTTTCCCGCGCCAGGGTCAGGCCGGTTTCTGCATCCGCCGCCCACAACACGCCGTGCCCGGCATTGACGAGCAACAACCGCGCCAGGCGCATGTTCGCCTCGTTGTCTTCGACGATCAGGATGTCAGCCATGCAGCCTCCGGCGCGCGGTGCAACGGCAGCCACACCACAAAGCGCGTACCCAAGCCTTCGCGGCTGGCCACGGCGACGCTGCCGCCGTGCAGGTCGGTCAGTTGCTTGACCATTGCCAACCCCAAACCCGTGCCTTCAAATTTGCGCGCCAGGCTGCTGTCGATCTGGCTGAAGGCCTTGAACAGCTTGCTCATGTCGTCCTCGGCGATCCCGATGCCGGTGTCGCTGACACTCAGCTCCAGGAACTGCGTGTGAGTGCTGGGTTGCAGGGCGAAGCCGTGGGCGGGCCAATCGCCGGGGATGTGGCCGACATGCGCGAGGCTGACCTCGCGGACCGCCAGGGTCACGGAGCCGCCGTGTGCGCTGAACTTCACCGCATTGGCCAGCAGGTTGTAGATAATCTGCTTGGTCTTGCGCAGGTCCAGTTCCAGGGTGCCAAAATCGTCCTCGCATTCCAGCTTCAATTGGATACGTTGCAAGGCGGCTTTCTCGCGCACGATCAACAAGCTTTTGGCGAGCAACCCCGCCAGTTCCACAGGCTCCAACTCCAGGTCCATCATCCCGGCCTCGACCTTGGACAGGTCGAGAATGTCGTTGATCAACGACAGCAGGTGCTGGCCGCTGGTGAAGATGTCGCCGATGTACTCGCGCTGCACCTCGCTCATGTCGCCGACCAAACCATCCTTCAACGCCTCTGAAAAGCCAATCACCGCGTTCAACGGCGTGCGCAGCTCGTGGGACATGGTGGCGAGGAACTCGGACTTCATGTGGCTGGCGTGTTCCAGTTCCAGGTTCTTTTCTTCCAGCGCGCGTTCAAAGCCTTTGCGCTCGGCTTCTTCCTGTTTGCGCGCGGTATTGTCAGTGCCGATCAACAGGTAGCCGATGATCGTGTCGTGGCGATTGCGCAGGGCCGTTACCGAGACCATGGCCGACAGGCGACTGCCGTCCTTGCGGATATAGGTCAGTTCGTAGATGTCTTCAATGCCGCGTGAGGCCTTGAACACCAGGGCTTCGAAGCCCGGTGTGATCGGCGTGTCCAGCTCCAGGCTAAGGGCGGCGGCACGGGTAATCAGTTCGGCGGGGTCGGATATGTCGGCGGGGGTGATGCGGTTGAGCACGTCGTCGGCGGCATAGCCGAGCATGCGCTCGGCGCCGACATTGAAGATCTGGATCACGCCTTTTTCGTCAGTGGCGATGCTCGAAAAGTACGCGCTGTTGAAGATCGCGTCTTGCAGGGCGCCGGTCTTGAGCAGGGTCTTCTGGCGTTTGAACTCGACGATTTTTTCGGCCCGCGATTGTAATTCGGGCGCTGCGCCAGGGCTGGTTTTGTCCAATGCAGTGTTGTCCGTGCATATCAGACCCGGCCGTGTTCAGAACACGGCCGCAGAGCATGCTCACAGAAAATCGCATGACCGCGATGAGGAGGAGATGAGGTCCTTGGACAATAGCAGATGCTGCGACCAGCACGGTACGAATACACTCAAACGAGTGTATGAGTCGTTTGCAGTGCCAATGCGCTCAGAGCGCCACACTGCTGATGATCTGAGTACGTTCATCGGGGTCTGTGACGCTGTTAAAGCCCAGCGCATGCGTCAGTTCACGCAGTGGCAGGTTAGTCGCCGCATCGACCGTATACATCCGTTTGAAGCCATGGGCTCGCGCCGCCGTCATCAGGTGCTGCAGCAAAATGCGCCCCAGCCCCAGGCGTTGCCATAGTACGTGTTGGTCCCCGACGCGCTGGCCAACCTGTGCCCGATTCCCGACGGCCTGAGCGACGAACAAGTGCTGATGTGCCCGGACATCATGTCCACCGGTTTTTCCGGCGCCGAACGCGGTGAGGTGAGCATTGGCGATACGGTGGCGGTATTTGCCCTGGGGCCTATCGGCTTGTGTGCAGTGGCGGGCGCACGGCTCAAGGGCGCGTCGATGATCATCGGCGTCGACGGCGTGACTGAGCGCATGGGCGTGGCTCGACGCCTGGGGGCCACTCATATCATCGACTTCAAGAAAGGCGATGTCGTTGAGCAGATCATGGCCCTCACGGACGGTCGCGGAGTGGATGTGGCGATCGAAGCCCTGGGCACCCAAGGCACGTTCGAGTCAGCATTGCGGGTGCTGCGCCCGGGCGGGCGTGTGTCCAGCCTGGGGGTGTACTCCAGCGACTTGCGTATTCCCTATGATGCCTTTGGGGCAGGGCTGGGGGATTACAGCATCGTGTCGACCCTGTGCCCTGGCGGCAAGGAACGCATGCGCCGGTTGATGGCCGTGGTTGCCAGCGGCGGGGTGGACCTGTCGCCGCTGGTGACGCACCGTTTCAAACTCGACGACATCGAAGCCGCCTATGAGCTGTTCGCCCATCAGCGCGATGGCGTCATGAAAGTCGCGATTACCCCCTGAAGGCGCCGACCTATGACCACTTGGGGCTTGCCGGGACCGCGCCGGGCATCGGCATGGATGGCTGCAAGCCGCCTCAGGGGAGGAGTTCAGCCATCCATGAAATTCGCTAACTTCACATTTATTGAGCTGATGAAACGTTTAACCAAGCGATAAACGGCAGACGCAAGCGCTTGCGTAACGAAATGCAACTGGAATAGAGTCGGCAGCGTTCGACTACAAAAATAATAATTCCAGGAGCTCATGCATGAGCCTTGAACCCTTGCTTGAAATGCAGGGCATCAGCAAAACCTTTAATGGTTTGCGGGTGCTCAAGAACGTCGGCCTGAAGGTTTACCCCGGTGAAATCCACGGCTTGATGGGTGAGAACGGCGCCGGCAAATCAACCTTGATGAAAATCCTCTCCGGCGCCTATCAGGCTGACCCCAGCGGCGAAATCCGCATCGACGGCCAGCCCGTCGCCACGTTTGACCCCGCCACCGCCAAAACCCTCGGCATCGCTGTGATCTACCAGGAACTGAGCCTGTGCCCGAACCTGAGCGTGGCCGAGAACATTTACCTGGGCCGTGAACTGCGGCGTGGCTGGACCATCGACCGTAAGGGCATGCAGAACGGCTGCATCGAGGTGCTGCAACGGCTGGGCGCCGAGTTCAAACCCACAACGCCGGTCAGCAGCCTGTCGATTGCCGAGCGCCAGTTGGTGGAAATCGCCCGTGCGCTGCATGCCCACGCCAGGATCCTGGTGATGGACGAACCGACCACGCCGCTGTCATCGCGCGAGACCGATCGGCTGTTCGCGCTGATCAAACAACTGCGTAGCCAGGGCTTGGCGATCATCTATATCAGCCATCGCATGGCCGAGATCTACGAGTTGTCGGACCGGGTCTCGGTGCTGCGCGACGGCCAGTACATTGGCGAACTGACCCGCGACGCGTTGTCGGCCGAAGTACTGGTGAAAATGATGGTCGGCCGCGACCTCTCTGGTTTCTACAAGAAGGAACACGCCGCCTATAACCCCGGCAACGTAGTGATGCGCGTGCGCGACATGGCCGATGGCAAGCGCGTGCGCAATTGCAGCTTCGACCTGCATGCCGGCGAAGTGCTGGGCATCGCCGGGCTGGTCGGGGCAGGGCGCACCGAACTGGCACGGCTGATCTTCGCCGCCGACCCGCGCACCTCCGGCACCCTGGAAGTGGTGGGCAAGACCGTTACCCAACTGCGCAACCCGGCGGACGCAATCCGCGCCGGCGTGGTGTACCTCACCGAAGACCGCAAGGCCCAGGGCCTGTTCCTGGACATGAGCGTCGCCGACAACATCAACGTCTGCGCGTGTGTGCCGGATGCCCACGCGGGTGGTGTGCTGGACCGCGGCCATGCCGCGCAACGCGCGAATGATGCGATCAAGTCGCTGTCGATTCGCGTGGCCTCCGGCAAGGTCAATGTCGGTGCACTGTCCGGCGGCAATCAGCAGAAGGTACTGCTGGCGCGGCTGCTGGAGGTCAAGCCGCATGTGCTGATCCTCGACGAACCTACGCGGGGCGTCGACATCGGCTCCAAGTCCGAGATCTACCGCATCATCAATCAACTGGCGTTGGCCGGGGTTGGCATCGTGGTGATTTCCAGCGAGCTGCCGGAAATCATCGGCACCTGCGACCGTGTGCTGATTATGCGCGAAGGCCAGTTGGTGGCCGAAGTGGGCGGGGCATCCGGCCACGTTATTTCCCAGGAACGTATTATTGACCTCGCCACCGGTGGCGATCAGGTGGCTGCCAATGGTTGATTCAAACAACACGATGACAATCGCGGCGGTGGGCAAGGCCGAACGCGTCCGCGAGCTGATGCGCACGGTGGGCATGCTGCCTGTACTGGTGTTGCTGCTGGTGGGCTTTGCCCTGGCCAGCGAGAACTTTCTGACTGTGCAGAACCTGTCGATCATTACCCAGCAGGCTTCGGTCAACGTGGTGCTGGCGGCGGGCATGACCTTTGTGATCCTCACGGCGGGCATCGACCTGTCCGTCGGCGCAATCCTTGCGGCCTCCGCCGTGGTGGCGCTACAGGCGTCGATGTCGCCGCAGTTCGGCATGTTCGGGATCGCCGCCGGGATCGGTTTCGGTTTGTTGCTGGGCCTGGTCAACGGTGGGCTGATTGCATTCATGCGCTTGCCACCGTTCATCGTCACCCTCGGCGCACTGACTGCCATGCGTGGTCTTGCACGTTTGCTGGCCGATGATAAAACCGTGTTCAACCCCGACCTGCCATTCGCGTTTATCGGCAATGACTCGATCCTCGGCGTGCCGTGGCTGGTGGTCATCGCCGTGGCGGTGGTGCTTTTGTCGTGGTTCATCCTGCGCCGCACCGTGATGGGCGTGCAGATTTACTCGGTGGGCGGCAACCCGGAGGCCGCGCGGCTGTCGGGGATCAAGGTGTGGAAGGTGTTGCTGTTCGTCTACGCCATGTCCGGTGCATTGGCCGGGCTCGGCGCGGTGATGAGCGCCTCGCGCCTGTTTGCCGCTAATGGCCTGCAACTGGGCCAGTCCTATGAGTTGGATGCGATCGCTGCGGTGATTCTCGGCGGCACCAGTTTTACCGGCGGCGTCGGCACCATCGGCGGCACGTTGATCGGCGCGCTGATTATCGCGGTGCTCACCAATGGCCTGGTGCTGTTGGGGGTGTCGGATATCTGGCAGTACATCATCAAGGGCATCGTGATCATTGGCGCGGTGGCGCTGGATCGCTATCGCCAATCCGGCGCACGTACCTGATTTCACTCCCACAACAATCACAAGAGAGACCCGCATGAACCTTAAACGCCTGTTTCCCGTGCTTGCCTTGGCTGCCCTGATGTCCAACGTCGTGGAAGCCCGGGAGCTCAAAGCCCTCGGCATCAGCATGGGCTCGCTCGGTAACCCGTATTTCGTGACCCTGGCCGACGGTGCCACGGCTCGGGCCAAGGAGCTGAACCCCAACGTCAAGGTCACCTCGGTGTCGGCCGACTATGACCTGAGCAAGCAGTTCTCGCAGATCGACAACTTCATTTCGTCCAAGGTCGACCTGATCCTGCTCAACGCCGTCGATCCGTCGGCGATGGCCTCGGCCATCAAGAAAGCCCGTGACGCTGGAATTGTGGTGGTGGCCGTGGATGTAGACGCCAAAGGCGTCAACGCCACCGTGCAAACCGACAACGTCGAAGCCGGCAAGCTGGCCTGCCAGTTCCTGGTGGACAAGCTCGCGGGCAAAGGCAATGTGATCATCCAGAATGGCCCGCAAGTGACCGCCGTGACCGACCGCGTCAAAGGCTGCAAGGCTGCATTGGCTGGCGCGCCGGACATCAAGGTGCTCTCCGACGACCAGGACGGCAAAGGCTCGCGCGAAGGTGGCCTGAATGTGATGCAGGGTTACCTCACTCGATTCCCGAAAATCGACGGTCTGTTTGCGATCAACGACCCGCAGGCTATCGGCAGCGACCTGGCGGCCAAGCAGCTTAAACGCAGCGGTATCGTCATCACCTCGGTGGACGGTGCGCCGGACATCGAGAATGCATTGAAGACTGACACCCAGATCCAGGCCTCCGCCAGTCAGGACCCTTGGGCCATGGCCCAGACCGCGGTGAATGTCGGCAATGACCTTCTCAATGACAAGGCTCCGGCCGAAGCGGTGACCCTGCTCACGCCAAAATTGATTACCCGCGACAACATCGGTACCTACAGCGGCTGGTCGAGCAAACATTGATCCACTGAAGGGGAGCGCGTCGTGATCACCATGGATGACGTGGCGAGCAGAGCGGGTGTGTCGACGTCGACGGTGTCGCACGTGTTGAACGGCACCCGCAAGGTCAGCCCGGCCACGGTGCAGGCGGTGCAGCGCGCGATTCAGGAACTGGGTTACATCCCCAATACCCTGGCGCGCTCGCTGGCCCGGTCCAGTACCAGCACGATTGGCGTGGCGATCTCGGCGCTGTCCAACCACTACTTCAGCGAGATGGTGCACGCGATTGAAGCCGAGTGCACAAAGCACGGCTACATGATGCTGTTTGCCGACCCCCATGACGACCCGGAGCAAGAGCTGCGGGTGGTCACGGCGCTGCATCACCGGCGCGTCGACGGCATTCTGTTGGCACCGTCCACTGGGTCAACGGCCCTGGAGTATCTACAGGCCAATGACATGCCGACGGTGTTGGTGGACCGCATGATGAGTGAGCAGTTTGATCAGATCGGGGTGGAGAATACCCAGTCCACACTGGCGCTGGTGGCCCACCTGATTGAACACGGGCACCGTCGTATCGGCTTTATCGCCGGGCGAGCGGGGCTGGGTACCACCGATGAGCGCGTGGCGGGTTACCGCGCTGCCCTGGCGGCGGCGGGCCTGGTATTTGACCCGCAATTGCTGGTCAATGGCGGTTCCAGCAGCGCGCCGGCGCGGGCCGCTACCGCGCAGTTACTGGGCCTGGCCGCGCCACCGACAGCGATCATGGCGGGCAATAACCTGATGACGCTTGGCGCCATGCACGCCTTGCGTGATGCGCACATTGAAGTACCGGGGCAGATGGCCCTGGTGGGGTTTGATGATTTTGACTGGGCGGATTTTTTCGTGCCGCGCCTGACGTTGATTGCTCAACCGGTCAACGAATTGGGGGCTCGCGCCGTACAAATGTTGCTGCAGCGCATGGCGTCGCCGGCTGCGCCTACGCAAAGTGTGCGCCTGGCACCCCGCCTGCAATACCGTAATTCATGTGGCTGTATTTGATTGGAATGATCCCCGTATGAGCAGTCCTGTTTCCCTCGGCATAGACCTCGGCACTTCGGAACTCAAGGCGATCCTGATGGACGCTGACGGCGTCGTGCTGGCCCACAGTGGCGTGCGTTTGAGCGTGTCGCGGCGCCAGAGCGGCTGGTCCGAACAAGCGCCGCAAGACTGGTGGCAGGCCTGTTTGCAGGCGCTGGAGCAGTTACGGGTGCATGAGGCGTATGCCCGTGTGGCGTGTATCGGCCTGTCGGGGCAGATGCACGGCGCGGTGTTGCTGGGGGAAGACGATCGGGTGTTGTACCCGGCGATCCTGTGGGACGACTCGCGCGCGATGGCCGAGGCCGAACAACTCGGTGCCGGGTTTGCCGAGGTCACCGGCAGCTTGCCGATGGCCGGGCTCACGGCGCCGAAACTGCTGTGGCTGCAGCGGCATGAACCCGAGGTGTTCAAGGCGATTGATTGCGTGCTGTCCCCCAAGGATTACCTGCGCCTACGCCTGACGGGCGAACGCATCAGCGAGATGTCGGATGCCGCCGGCACGCTGTGGCTGGATGTGGCGCAGCGTGAATGGTTTGCGCCCATGGTGCGCGCCACGGGCCTGACGCCTGCGCAGATGCCCAGGTTGGTGGAGGGCGGCGCGGCAAGTGCGTGTTTGACCGCGAGCGGCTTGGGCCTGTCGCCTGAGGTCGTGATTGCCGGCGGTGGCGGCGACAACCCGGTGGCCGCCGTCGGCATCGGCGCGATCAACGCCGGTGACGGCTTCATTACGCTGGGCACCAGCGCGGCGATTGTCGCGATTACCGATCATGCCGCCGGGAATCCGGCCAGCGCCGTGCACAGCTTCTGCCACGCGCTGCCGAACCGCTGGTACACCATGGGCGCGATGCTGGCCGGTGCCAGTTGTTTGCGTTGGGTGACGCGGCTGACCGGTATGCCGGATGAGCAGACGTTGCTGGATCGGGTGCAAGCGCAGCTGCCGATCACACAGCCCGTGCCGTTGGACACGCCGCTGTTCCTGCCGTACCTGGCCGGTGAGCGCACGCCGCATAACGATCCTTTATTGCGCGGCGGCTTTATGAGCCTGGGCCACGATTGCACGCCGGCCATGCTCGGTTATGCGGTCATGGAAGGCGTGGGTTTTGGTTTGCTGGATGCCCTGCGCGCCGTGCAAGCGGCCGGCGCCAGCGTGGGGGCTTGCGCCCTGGTCGGTGGCGGGGCGCGCAGCGAATATTGGGCGCAGTTGCTGGCCAATATCCTGCAGCGCGAGATAGTTACCTTGCAGGGCAGTGAATTGAGCGCCTGCATTGGCGCCGCGAAACTTGGGTTTCTGGCGATCGGGCAGGGCGCAGCCTTGTTGCAAGCGGGCATGCCGGTCAAGGCGCGGTACTTGCCGGACGCCACGCAACAGCCGAGGCTGGAAGCGCGTTATCGCAAGTTCCAGGGTTTACACGCTGCGGCAAAGGCGCTGCACGACTGATTAGCCTCCTGGTGACCTTTGTTGTGGCAAGCCCGCTCGCCACAGCAGCGGTGCCACACTGGATCAGGTGGTTTGAATGGCCAGACTGCGCAGCACGCTGTCCAGCGAGGTGGTGCCCTTGAGCACGGGGTCGTGCTCGAAACAGATCCAGCCTTCGTTGAATCCATCGACCATGCGCATGCGCGGCGTTGGGTTGTGTGCGCCTTGGGCGCGAAGCAAGGTTTCCCAGGTTTCGCGTTCGACCACTTCGGCCTTCACGTCACGGCCCAGGAGTTGCCCCAGGGCCTGGGCAATGTCGTTCGGGCTCACCCATTGGCCTTCCAACTCGACCACGCGGCGGCCGGTCCAGTCTTGCTGCAACAGCTGCGCGGCGAGGGCGCCGATGTCGGCCGTCGCAACCATCGGCACGCGCTTGTCGAGCGGTTGCAGGAAACTATGGATCAGCCCGTTGTCACGCGCGGTGGTGACATCGTACGCCGCGTTCTCCATGAACCAGGCCGGGCGCAGGAAGGTCACGGGGATGTCCAGGGCACTCAGCGCTTGCTCCATCAGCGTGCGCTGAGTCAGCAGGTTGAGCTCTGTGGCTTGGGCGCCGATGGTCGACAGGCACAGCACCTTGTGTGGCGCGGCGGCCTTGAGGGCCTGGCTGACGGCAGCGATCACCGCACGCGCTTCAGGAAACCCGGGCTGCGGGTCAAAATCCGACGGCGGCAGAATGAACACGCCCGTGGCACCTTTGAACGCCTCAGTCAGTGCCTGTGCATCTTCCATCCGAGCCAAGGCGATCTCGCAACCCAGGTCGGCCCAATAAGCCGCTTTGCCGGGATCGCGAATCACCGCGCGCACCGGTTGCTGCGCTGCGATGAGCGCACGCGCCAACGCGCCGCCGACCTTGCCTGTAATACCTGTAATGACGTACATGCGCTTTACACCTGTGGGTTCCAATGAGTGGAGCCCAGCATAAAGACCGGCCAGCGATGACAGAATAGCGATTCCGTCACTGCTTTAATGACCCTCAGTCATTAATCAGCCAGCGGCGGCAAACGCCGTTTTACCGGGGTTTTCTTGACGATGGCGGTGTTGGTTTCGGCATAGGCGTTGAGCCGGTCGAGCAGGCTGTCGAGGTGATCCATGGTGCGAACGTGCAGGCGCGCAATAAAGCAGTCATCGCCGGTGACTTTGTCGCACTCGGTGAACTCCGGGATCGCCTGGATCTGGCGCTCCACCTCCTGCAATTTGCCGGGCAACGGACGGATGCGCACGATGGCTTGCAACAAATAGCCGAAGTGTTTGGGGTCGATGTCGACGGTGTAGTGGGTCAGCACGCCGCGCTCCTCGAGGCGACGCAGGCGTTCGCCAACACTGGGCGATGACAGCCCGGTGATACCCGCCAACGCCTTGAGGGACAGGCGCGAGTCGTCCATCAAGGCGGCGATCAGTTGCTGGTCGATGGTGTCAATCATGCGGTTTGCCTAATAAGAAAAGGTGATTGCGGCGTTTTGCCTTGTTTAGTCGCTGGAGCGGCTGATACTCAGATTGCCATAATTGAGCCTCACTTGAGGAGCCTCCATCGTGGACACATCTATCCGTCGCGGGTCGTGGGAAATGGTTGCCGCCATGCTGATTTCGGGCACCATCGGCTGGTTTGTGCTGGTGTCGGGCGTATCGGTGATCGAAGTGGTGTTCTGGCGCTGCGTGATAGGCGCGCTGACGCTGTTGCTGGTCTGTGCGTTGCTGGGTTACCTGCGACTGGACCTGCTCACCTGGGCCAAGCTTGGCCTGGCGATGCTCAGCGGCGTGGCCATTGTCGGCAACTGGTTGCTGTTGTTCGAATCCTATTCGCGCGCGTCCATCGCCATCAGTACCGCGGTGTATAACGTGCAGCCGTTCATGCTGGTGATGCTGGCGGCGGTATTTCTCGGCGAAAAAATCACCGTGCAGAAACTCGCGTGGTTGAGCGTGGCGTTCCTGGGCATGTTGGCGATTGTCACCGCCCATGGCGAGCAGCAAAGCGGTGGCGGGGATTATCTGGCGGGTATCGCTTTGGCCTTGGGCGCAGCGTTCTTATATGCGATTGCGGCGCTGATCATCAAGCGCTTGAAGGAAGTGCCTGCGCACTTGATGGCGTTGATTCAAGTAATCACTGGCGCATTGCTGTTGGCGCCGTTAGTGCCTTGGAACAGCTTGCCCGCAACCCCAAATGCCTGGGCTGCGCTGGTGACGCTGGGCGTTGTGCACACGGGCCTGATGTATGTGTTGCTGTACGGGGCGATCCAGAAACTGCCGACCGCGATGACCGGCGCGCTGTCGTTTATCTACCCAATTGCGGCGATTGTTGTCGACTGGATTGCCTTTGGGCATCGCCTGGGTTGGCTGCAATGGCTGGGGGTTGTTGCGATTCTGTTAGCGGCAGCGGGGTTGCAGCGGGGCTGGTGGTGGCCCCGCTCCCCAAGAGCTAGTGCGTGCCCTGAAAGATGATATTTTCCGGGTCGAAATGGCCCACGCCGCTGCCCGGCAGCGGCAACCCAAGGATATGCCCCTTGATCTTGCCCACCACGTGCATCTCGCATGGCTTGCAGTCGAACTTCAAGGTCAGCACTTCGTCGCCGTGGATCAACTGCATCGGCGCGACTTTGGTCTTCACGCCCGTCACACCCTTGGCCTGTTTAGGGCACAGGTTGAACGAGAACCGCAGGCAGTGCTTGGTGATCATCACCGGCACTTCGCCGGTTTCTTCGTGGGCTTCGAAGGCCGCATCAATCAGCTTCACGCCGTGACGGTGGTAGAAGTCACGGGCTTTCTGGTTGTAGACGTTGGCCAGGAACGACAAATGCGCTTCCGGGTACACCGGCGGCGGCGAGGTCTCGGCTTTGCGCCCACCTCGTGGGTGAGCCGCGACGCGTGCGGCCGTCAGCGCTTCGATTACTTCGCGGCGCAATGCCTTGAGCTGCGAGTTGGGGATGAAGAACGCCTGGGGCGCATCCAGTTCGATGTGCGTGGCGTGGTACTCGGTGGTGCCGAGTTGGCCAAGCAAATCGCGCAGTGTATCCAGCGCCTGTTCCGGCTTGTTGGCCACGCCAAACGGGCCGGGCAGGGTAACGCTGGCGCGGATGCCTTCTTCGCTGGTAGCAGTGACTTCCAACTGATCTTCACGCAGGCGTGCTACCCACGACAGACCGATACGGCGCTCGGCCGAGGTCTTGAGCAGCGCCTGTTGCCAGTTGTGGTCCAGGTTGCGGTTCAGCGGGTGATTCGGGCGCAGTTGATGCAGCCCGGCCGGCATTTCATTCGGCTCGACACGGTAACGGTAACGCTTCTTGCCGTCTTCCTCGAACTCGCCTTTGGCTTCTGCGATGTTGGCGCGGAAACCCACCACTTCGCGTTTAACCAGCACATTGAGGCCGTCGCCGTTGGACAGCGGCTCATGGGTGACCACTTGCAGGTCGCGCTTGCCGGCTTTTTCCACCACACCCACCGGCAGGCCGGTAAAGGTCGGGGTGTCGAAAGCGCCGATGTCGATCTTGCGATCACTGACGAAGTAGTCAGTGCTGCCACGGTGGAAAGTTTTTTCCGGGTCGGGCAGGAAGAAATGCGCAGTACGGCCGCTGGACGCGCGGGCCAGGTCCGGGCGGTCTTCGAGGATTTCGTCGAGACGCTGGCGGTAATAGGCAGTGATGTTCTTCACATAGCCCATGTCCTTGTAGCGACCTTCGATCTTGAACGAACGCACACCGGCTTCGACCAGCGCGCGAATGTTGGCGCTCTGGTTGTTGTCTTTCATCGACAGCAGGTGCTTTTCAAAGGCCACGACGCGGCCCTGGTCATCTTTCAAGGTGTACGGCAGGCGGCAGGCCTGGGAGCAGTCGCCACGGTTGGCACTGCGGCCATTCTGCGCGTGGGAGATATTGCACTGCCCGGAGAACGCCACGCACAAGGCGCCGTGGATAAAGAACTCGATGGCGGCATCGGTTTCATCGGCGATCGCGCGGATCTCTTGCAGGTTCAGCTCACGGGCCAATACCAACTGCGAGAAACCGGCCTGGTCGAGAAACTTGGCGCGGCCCAGGGTACGGATGTCGGTCTGGGTACTGGCGTGCAGCTCAATCGGCGGAATATCCAGCTCCATCACGCCCAGGTCTTGCACGATCAGCGCATCGACACCGGCGTCGTACAGCTGATGGATCAGCTTGCGCGCAGGTTCCAGCTCGTTGTCATGCAGGATGGTGTTGATGGTGGTGAACACGCGGGCGTGGTAACGGCGGGCGAATTCGACCAGTTGAGCGATATCGCTCACCTCGTTACACGCATTGTGGCGGGCGCCGAAGCTTGGGCCGCCGATGTAGATGGCGTCGGCGCCATGCAAGATAGCCTCGCGCGCGATGGCGACATCGCGGGCAGGGCTGAGCAATTCCAGGTGATGCTTGGGCAAGGACATAGTTTTTTTAGTCAGGCTTGTCACGGTTGAGGCGTGCATTGTAGCCGTGAAATGCCTGACCGGCATCTACCACAGGGCTGTCAGGCCTTGGCAGCCATCGCGGTGACTTCCACACGCATGCCTTCAACGGCCAGGGCCGCTACGCCGACGGCAGCGCGAACAGGCCAGGGCTTGGCAAAAAATCGCTTGTAGACTTCGTTGAATGCAGCCCGATCAGCCATGTCGGTGAGATAGATGGTCAGGTGCATGACCCGGTCCATGGAACTGCCGGCTTTTTCCAGCGCCACCTTCAACGCTTGCAATGTGCATTCGCTCTGCAGGGTGATATCACCCAGTTCCAGACTACCGTCGGCGTGGGTCGGGATCTGCGTGGAGACCAGAATGCCGTTGAAGCCGATAACGTCGGAGGAAATGGAATCGGCATCCGGATCGGGGGTGTAGGTCAGGTCGTGGTTGGCCATGGTGTTTTCCTGGCAGGCAAAAAAGGGGCGTCAATTTAAACACAGGGTCACGGCGATTCGGCGCAAAACTCACCGGACAATTGACGTCAATTAATAATTATTTTTCGACTATCAAGTCGCGTATTTCCGTGTCGATAGT
This sequence comes from Pseudomonas sp. O39, assembly GCF_045447295.1. Taxonomy (NCBI): domain Bacteria; kingdom Pseudomonadati; phylum Pseudomonadota; class Gammaproteobacteria; order Pseudomonadales; family Pseudomonadaceae; genus Pseudomonas; species Pseudomonas sp. O39. Next base: position 60,229 of record NZ_JBJGXV010000010.1, on the reverse strand, counting down.
GCAATGGAGTAACCCGGATTCTGCGCACAAACGAGGGTATGTCATGTTCAATAAAACACTCAAAACAGAACTGACGGCCAGGACGGCCGAAGTCGTCGAGTATAAAGGACTGATTACTGCACTCGAGCGCTCTATGGCGGTGGTCGAATTCGACACAAATGGCAAAGTGCTACGCGCCAACGAAAACTTTATGAACGCCCTGGGTTACAGCGCCGATCAATTGGTCGGCAAGGCCCATCGTGATTTCTGTTTACCTGCGCTGACCAGCAGCCCGGCCTATGCGGCGTTATGGAATGACCTCAAGGCGGGGAAGTTCGTATCAGGCACCTTCAAGCGCGTAACCCGTGACGGCCGCGTTGTTTGGCTGGAGGCCAGTTATAACCCGGTGCTGGATGACCGTGGCCAGGTCATAAAAGTGGTCAAGTACGCGCTGGACGTTACCCGCAAAGTCGAACAGGAAGCGGCCATCCACAGCAAACTGGTCGCGCTGGACCGGGCGATGGCGGTGATCGAGTTTGACTTGAAAGGGCAAATCCTGGAGGCCAATGAAAACTTCCTCAACGTGATGGGGTATTCACTCGCGGAACTCAAAGGCAAACACCACCGCATGTTTTGCGAGCCCGACTTGATCAATGGCCATGAGTACGCCGACTTCTGGCGCCGCCTTAACAATGGCGAATTTTTTACCGGGCAATTCAAGCGTGTGGGCAAGCACGGTCGCGTTGTATGGTTGGAAGCCAGTTATAACCCGGTGTATGACGGCGATGGCACTTTGATCAAGATTGTCAAATTTGCCAGCGACATCACCGAGCGCGTGGAAAAGTTCGAGGAAGATTCACGAGGCGCTTCAAGGGCTTACCATATTTCATCCGAAACAGAGCGATTCGCCGAACATGGCACACAGGTGATTCAAGAAACCGCCAGTGAAATGCGCCGGATTGCGGACAACATCGGCGTCTCCGCCCGGCTGGTGGGCCAACTGGGTGATCGCTCCGAACAGATTACTGCCATCGTCAATACCATCCGCGGCATCGCTGACCAGACCAATCTGCTGGCGCTCAACGCTGCCATCGAGGCGGCGAGGGCAGGTGATCAGGGCCGTGGCTTTGCGGTGGTGGCCGATGAGGTGCGGCAACTGGCAGGGCGGACCAGCGGTTCAACAGCGGAGATTGCCGAGATGATCAGCATGATCTTGTCGGAGACCCGTGATGCCGTTGCCAGTATGAATGCCACTCAGGAAGGCGCGCAGCGTGGCGTGAGCCTGGCTGACCAGGCGGGTTCGGTGATCCTGCAGATCCGCACCAGCACCAGCGATGCCGTACAAGCCGTGAGCATGTTTGCCTCAAAGATGGATGAGTCTGAGGTCATTCCGAAAGCCGCGGTCGGCTGGGTTGGATAATGGCAGTGCGCCGGCCAGCATAGGAGCCGGTCGGCGCACTGAACGCCTTACAAAAGGGCGAACGGGTAGTCGACGATCACCCGCAGCTCATTCAACTTGCCGTCGCGCTGATCGGCATTCGATGAAACCATGGCGTCACGCACGCGCAGCGACAGGTTTTTCGCCGGGCCGCTCTGGAGTACGTATTTGGCCTCCACATCGGTTTCGTGGTGGTCGCCATCCGCGCCGTAGTCGCCGGCATAGGCGCTGTTGGCCGGGGTGTGGGTGCCGTTGATGTCCGAGCCGTTGATGTAGCGGGTCATGAAGCTCAGGCCCGGCACGCCATAACTGGCCATGTTCAGGTCATACCGCACGCCCCAGGATTGTTCCCCCGGGCCGTTGAAGTCGCCCCATTGCACCGAGTTGGCCAGCAAGACCGAGTCGCCGCCTTCGCCTGCGCCGTTGTCGCCGGTGCCGATGTAGTCGAACGGCGTGTCGCCATGCACTTTCTGGAACGACAAGGTCAGGGTGTGCGCCGCCAGGAACGAATAGGCCGCCGCCACCGAGTAGGTGGTGTTGTTGATTGCCCCGGCTTTGGCGCTGCCGGTGTCGAGGGTGCGGTACAGGTTGCCGTCCAGTGCCAGCGACTGGTCATGCCCCAATGGCAATACGTAATTGAGGTTGGTGTAGTACTGGCGCCAGATATCTTCCAGCTCGCCGGCATACACGGTCGCGCTCAAGGACGGTGTGAAGGTGTATTTGCCGCCGATGAAACTGGCACTGTTGGCGGCCACGTTGGCATAGGTCGCATAGATATCGTGGTCATGGTTGCTGGTCATGCCGCTGTTGGTGCTGGTGAAGTGCCCGGCTTCCAGGTCCAGGCCAGCGATTTCACTGCTGGTCAGGTCAAAACCGGTGGCCGTCTGCGGCAAAATGCGTGTGCCGCCAGTGGCGAAGACCGGTGCGGTGGGCTGCATATCACCGAATTTGAGTTGGGTCTTGGAGACCTTGATCTTCACCGCAGCGCCCACTGAACCGTAGCCATTTGCAGGGTCGCCATTTCGGTCGGTCGGCAGCTCACCGGTGCCGGCATCTGCGTGGGTAGCGTCGAGCTTCATCGCGCCGTACGCATAGGCATCCACGCCAAACCCAATCGTGCCCTGGGTAAAGCCCGAGGCGTAATTGAGCATCGCGCCCTGGGTCCAGTCGCGGTTGTCGGCCTTGCCGCTTTGGCGATCGCGATCGAAGTAATAGTTGCGCAACAGGCCGGTAATGCTGCTGCCCTCGATAAAGCCTTTGGAATCTGCCTGGTCGGTGACAGACTCGGCGAGGGCCATTTGGCTGACACTGGCGCACACCGCCAGCGTTAACAGGCTCCACTGTTTTATCATGTTGTTACTTCCCCGGAATAATTAACGCGTGCACAGAAACACCGCATTTTTTGGACGGAACTTAGGTGTTATGGGCAGATGTTTTCAAGTGAGCGACAGGCTGTTTTTATTGTGCTCGACGTGTTTGTCGAGGCTGATTTTTATCATATTTTTCGCCACCTGCAGCGTTGCCGGCGATTAAACTCGATTAATTAAACTTCACTTCTTTTAATCAGCCGCAGGTGTAGCGTTGATAGGGTCTTAGCCGCTCTGCTTCGACAAAAACCTTTGGTTTGCCGCCGCAGGCTCTGCGGCGGATTTTTTAGACGTGGTTAAATAAACTTAGATAAATATTTATAGTCGGAAGTCTCCATCACTGATGGCGATTTGATTCTGCTTGTCTCAATTATTTGTTTGTAACAAGACTGTTGCACATACCCCCCAATAATCCTCTCTCCCACGCCAGCTCCAGGAGACAGGTCATGCAGGTCAACCCGGTCGACAGCACACCCTCAGCGCGCGATAACCCCAATTGGAATAAAGCGGTATCCAGGGCAGTAGACACCCCACCGAGCGACAACCGCCTCGGCCCCGATACAAAGCGCCCTCAGGGTGACTTTCGCACCGCGCAGCAGATCATCGACGAGAACCCTCTGCTGAAAAACCTCGGCAACCAGAGCGGTGTGAAAGACAAGCTGCGTGAGCGCGTGGGGGATTTCGAGCACGATCCGGACGCCGCCTACCGCGCGAGTCGGGTGCTGGAGCACATTGAGAAACTCGATGAAAACGGCAAACCGACCGTTAAACGCTCAGAGTTCAACGAGGCCGGTAATGGCAAGATCGACGGGTTCACCAAAGGCGGTGATGCCCGTCACGGCACTGAAGCGGGGCGCTTGCAGGACTTCGGCAAGTACGGCTGGGACACCCTCAAGGGCGATCTGCCGGTCACGCCACCCAAAACGCCGCCCAAAGGCGATGCTCCGTCCAACCATCTGCCCTTGCCGGGAGAAGGCAGGCCGATGGGCGATACCCGCAGCGCGCAGCAGATCATTGAAGACAACCCCTTGCTGAAAAACCTCGGCAACCAGAGCGGCGTGAAAGACAAGCTGCGCGAGCGTGTCGGCGACTTCGAGCACGACCCGGATGCCGCCTGGCGTGCGGCCCAGGTGCTCAATTACGTCGAGAACTACGACGAAACCGGCAAACACATTGAAGGCGCCAACGTCGGCAATGGCAGCATCGACGGCTTCACCAAAGATGGCGAAGCGCGTCACGGCACGGAAGCAGGGCGCCTGCAGGATTTTGGCAAATACGGCTACGACAACCTCAAGGGCCTGGACGGCAACAGCGCCGACGACCAGATAAAGGACTTGAATGCCAAGGCCACTGAAGAGGCGGTCAAGGCGGCCGGTGGCGACGCCTCCAAGGTCGGCGCCGACTATTTTGTCAGCGGCACCAGCAGCGCCAGCGGTGCCGATAAAACGGCGGCGATCATCCAGTTGTCGACCGGCCTGGCCAACTATAAGGCCGGTGCGGATGCGTTCGCGCACCAGGGGCCGGACGGGGCCAATGAGTGGTCCGGCGACGGCAAATCACCCGGCCAGCAGCGCGAAGATTTTATTCACGATGTGCAAGGCCGCATCGACAAACTCAGCAAAGACCCGGACGTGCAGCAGTTCCTCAACACCCAGGGCACCGAGCAATTGCAGAAAAGGGTCGCTGCCGACCCGGCCTTGAAAGCCGAGATGGAACGCCGCCTGGAAGCGTCATCGAGCACCGACGCGCTGCAAAGCGCGTTTGCCGCCAAGGGCGTCAGCACCTCGGATGCACTGTCGAGCTTTATCAAATACCCGGACTTCTACGCCCAGGCGTTGGGCAAGCAACCGGACTACAAAAAAGCCCTGGAAAACGCCCCGCAAGCCATCAAGGACAAGGTCAAGGCCGAATACGCGGACATCACCTCCGGCAAGCAAATGAACAACCTGATCGCCAGCGGCGTGCCGGCGGACAAAGCGGTGATTCAGTCCGGTGTGAACAAAGCGATCTTCGACGCGGTACTGGATGACAAAACCGTGCAGGCCGGCAGCGCCAGCTTTAACGATGCGGCCGCCAAGATGGGCCGTGAAGACGTGCTCAAAGGCCAGTCCATCGATGATTTCTACCGTGGCCTCGGGGTTACCGGCGCCAATGATCCACGTCTCGAGCAGGTCATCAACGACAACATTGCCGCGTTCACCGCGCCCGGCGAAGCACCGCCCAAGACCGCCGATATCATCAGCGGTATCCGTGCGGTGGAGGACGCCATGCGCGGCGGCGCCAAGTTCGACGACGCCATCAAGAAAGTCCAGAGCACTTGGGGCGGCAAGCTGCCGGCCGGGGTCAGCGCGGCTTACAAGGCCGGGGTCATGCACGGCGTGTCCGGCGTATTGTTGGCCGGCGCCATCGGCACGCGGATCGCCAGCGGCAAGGGCGGCAGCACTGCGCAAACAGTGGGCCAGTCGTTCCAGGCGGCGGGCCTGTTCATGGAAGGCGGCGCCAAATTTGTCCAGGATCAGTTCGACCGCACCCAGCAAGGCACCTACAAGTTTGATGCACCCAAGTTTGTCAAAGATGTAGAGAATATCGGCAAGAGCCTCGGCGGCGTGGCCGGTAACGTGTTGGGCCTGGTCACCGGGGCGCTATCCGCCAAAAACTCGGCCCAGAGTGGCGACAAGGTCGCCGCAGGCTTCCAGGGCACCTTCGCAGGCCTCAACGGTTTGTCCGCCGTCGCCGGTGCGGTGGAAGTTGCCACTTACGTGGTGCCGCGCATTACCACGGTTGCAGCCGGTGTTGCCGAGGCCGCAGGGGCGATTGGCGGGGCGGCCGGTGCGTTGGCGGGTGCCGTGGGCGGCATCGCGGCGGTGGGTGGTTTGATCTACGCGATCATTGCCGACATCAAGGCCGACAATGCGCGCAAGAAACAGCAAGAGGATTGGTACAAAGGGCTCACGGATCAGCTCAATGGTTTCGGCGTCACGCCGCCGCCGTTGGACGTCATCATTGCGCCGAAAAATGGCTACGTTGACGTGGGGAATCCCAACGCCAATTACTGACTGAGGCGGGCCTTTGCAACCAACACCGTCGAAATGGCGGTGTTGTTGTTTTTGCAGCTTGCCGCGCAAAATACATGCCCTATCATGGCGCACGCTCTCCTCTCTACAAGGACCAGAGGCCTCATGAAAAAACCGTCATACATCCTGCTTGCCACAGTTTTATTGGGGCTCAGTGCCTCAACGCTGGCGGCCGAAGGTTTTATTGGCACCGGCATCAACACCGGTAACGGCTATGAGCCGGATGGCCACGGTGGCCTTAGAGGCACCGGGGGGAACCTGGGCGGTGACTATAAGCTGCTTGAAGATGGCTCTCTCATGGGCACCGGCAAAAATAGCGGCAAAGGGTATGTGCCGGCCGATGACGGTGGCCTCAAAGGCATCGGCTACAACAATGGTCGCGGGTTTGCCCCGGATGGCTCGGGCGGCTACAAGGGCACCGGCTATAACTCAGGCGAGGATTACCGGTCTGACGGCAAAGGCTATTTTCGCGGCAACGGCACAGCCTCGGGCGCCAGCTGGCGGTCCGATGGACAAGGCGGCTATGAGGGCACCGGCGAATACCGCAAGCGTGGGTATAAGTCTGATGGCCGTGGCGGCTATATCGGGACGGGCAAAAACGAGGGCCGGGGGCTTGAGTCCGATGGCCGAGGCGGATTTATCGGCACGGGTGACAACGCGGGTGGCGGCTGGGAACCTGATGGGGACGGCGGCTACAAAGGCACTGGCAATAACCGGGGAGAGCGCTGGAAACCTGATTGAGGCCGCGCTCACCCCGTGAGCCCGGTGCTGATTGTTTCAATCAGCACCGTTGCGACCCTTACTCCTTAACGTCCATGAACTCTGCAGCCCATGCCACGTAGCTCTCCGGCAACGTGTAGGTATGCGTCAGTTCAGTCGCGCTGAGGTTCGAGGTGCTGCTGGTCATCTTGCGCTGGGCGCGCAGGCTGTCGTAAGTCGCCTTGATCGACGCAAAGTAGGCGCCGTGGCCGGCCACCACAATGCGCACGCCCAGGCTGGCCAGGCGCTCGCTGTCATTGAGCTTCGGATTGCCGTAGGTCACCAGCATCAGTGGCACGGTGAGGTTTTCTGCGATCTGCTCAAGGTGCTCGAAGTCTTTGACGCCAACCATGCAAATGCCGTCAGCACCGGCGTGTTCATAGGCCTTGGTACGGGCGATGACATCTTCGGTCGGCAACACCCCTGCGTTGGTGCGGGCGATGATCGACAGCTGCGGATCGACACGCGCCTCCAGCGCTGCCTTGACCTTGCCGATGCCTTCCTCAACAGAAATCAGGTCGGTGGATTTACGGCCAAACTGGGCGGGCAACAGCGTGTCTTCAATCGTCAGTGCGGCCACCCCGGCACGCTCAAGCTCCTCGACAGTGCGCATCACGTTCAGGGCATTGCCGTAACCGTGGTCGGCGTCAGCGATGAAAGGCAGTTGGGCGACACGGCCAATCCGGGTGGCCTGCTCGACGAACTCACTCAGCGTGATCAATGCAAAATCCGGTGCGGCCAGTACCTGCAAAGACGCGACTGAGCCACCCAGGATACCGACCTCAAACCCCAGGTCTGCCGCGATACGGGCGGACATGGGGTCGAAAACGGAGGCGGTTTCAACGCACATTTTCTTTGCAAGCAATTCACGGAAGTTGCGGCGCAACGCTGAGTGAGAAATCTTCGGCATGTTCTTTCCTGGCTCTGTCATCGTCGAGTGACGATCAATGTCTATTCATGGTGATGCCAGATTACCATGCACACGAACCGGGGATTATGACGTTTGAGCATGGGGTAGGCGCCCAACACATGGATTGTTGCTTCACGCTTGGGGGCTGGACAAGACGATAAGGTGCTTTCTGCGCCTCATCACCCATACGCCTGCTGGGCCGTGCCTGCCTCGTGACGGTGCGTCGCGCCAATAAACAGGTACATCGCCGGCACCATGAACAACGTCAACAGCGTGCCGATCGACAGCCCGGCGAAGATCACCAGGCCCATATCATGCCGCCCGGCCGCCCCGGCGCCGGAGGCCCAAACTAGTGGCACCACGCCCAGCACCATCGCGGCCGTGGTCATCAGGATCGGGCGCAACCGCACCGCGGCCGCTTCTTCAATCGCCTCACGCTTGCTGCGGCCTGCGCGCTGCAACTCGTTGGCGAACTGCACGATCAGAATCCCGTGCTTGGTGATCAACCCCAAGAGAGTCACCAGGCCGACCTGGGTGTACACGTTAATAGAGGCATAGCCCATGGTGATAAACGCCAGCGCGCCAAACAGGGCCGGCGGCACCGAGAACAGAATCACCACCGGGTCACGGAAACTCTCGAACTGGAAGGCCAGGGCCAGGTAGACGATCAGAATCGAGAACAACAGCAGGCCGACGAACCCGCCTGACTCCTGTATGAATTGGCGCGATTCACCCGAGAAGTCGGAGGTGTAACCCGAGGGCGCAATCTGGGTCAGAATCGTGTTCAGCTTGGCCAGCAGCTCGCCCTGGGCCACACCACTGACGCCCGAAAGCGTGGCGGAGTTGAGTTGCTGGAAGTGGTTGATCGATTCCGGCTGCGTCGAGGTCTCGATATGCGCCACCGTACGTGCCTGGATCATGGCGCCTGCGGGTGTGCGAATGTAGTAGTCGAGAATTTGCTCGGGGTTGAGGCGATCCACCTGCAACACCTGCGGAATCACCTTGTAAGAGCGGCCGGCGGTGGAGAAGTAGTTCACGTAGTTGCCACCCAGTGCGGCAGACAAGGCGGCACCCACGTCGGCTTGGGTCATGCCCAGCGCGGCAATTTTTTCGCGGTCCACCACCAGCTTGGCTTGCGGCTTGTCCAACTTCAAATCCATGTCGGAAAACCAGAACAGCTGTTGTTTTTGCGCCTCGGCCATGACTGCCTGCGCGACTTCATTGAGGTTTTCCACCGAGTCGGTGGTGGTGATCACAAATTGCACCGGCAGCCCTTGGGCGCCCGGCAGTGACGGCAGCGGAAAGGCCGCGATCGTGGCGCCGGGCACCTGACTCCATTTTTGCTGCAGATCCAGGATCAGCTGGGCTTGGGAGCGCGTGCGATCCCCCCAGGTCTTGAGCAACACGCCGCCCAGGCCCTGGTTAAGGGCAGGCAGGCCGGTCAGCTGGAACATTTGCGCGTATTCCGGCTCTTTGTTGGCGATCTGGAAAGCCTGGTCGGCGATCCGTTCCATCTGTTGTGGCGAGGCCGTCGGCGGGCCTTTGATCTGCATGAAGACCAGCCCTTGGTCTTCGGTGGGGGACAGCTCGCTTTTGGCGGTCATGCCGCTGGCGGCGACCAGCAGGAACAGCACAAAACCAAACGTCACCAGCACCGGCCAGATGTCCAGGCCGCCTGACAGGACGCGGTGGTAACGCCCGCGTAGCCAGTCAAAGTAGTGGTCGAGCCGGCGTGCGAAACGACCTTCTTCCTGCCCGGTTTTGAACAGCTTGGAGGTCATCATCGGTGAGAGGGTCAACGCGACCACGGCCGACACGGTCACCGCGCCCGCCAAGGAGAAACAGAACTCCTTGAACAGTGCCCCGGTGAGCCCACTGCGCAGCCCGATAGGCACATACGCGGCAATCAACACCACCGTCATCGCGATAATCGGGCCACCCAGTTCCCGCGCCGCCAACAGCGCCGCCTCGAGTACGCCTTTGCCTTCCTCCTTGATATGGCGGTCGACGTTTTCCACCACAATAATCGCGTCGTCGACCACCAGGCCAATCGCCAATACCAACGCGAGCAGGGTCAGCAGGTTGATGGAATACCCCAGCAGGTACATGACAAAGAATGTGCCGACCAGCGACAGTGGTATCGCCACCAGCGGCACAACCACTGCGCGGAACGAGCCGAGGAACAGGTAGATGACCACCGACACAATAATCATGGCCTCAACCAGGGTCTTGACCACCTCGTAAATCGAGGTGTTGATGAACGCGGTGGAGTCATACACGATGTCGCCGCGCACGCCGGTAGGCAGTTGCGACTGCAGTTCGGGGAAGGCCTCGCGCACGCTGTCGGCGACGGTCAGGATGTTCGCGGTAGGCGCGACCTTGATCCCGATGAACACTGAACGCTTGCCGGAAAACGCCACGCTGCTGTCATAGCTTTCGGCGCCAAGGGTCACGGTCGCCACATCTTCCAGGTACACCAGCGCGTCGCCTTTCTGCTTGATCACCAGCCGTTTGAACTCATCCACCGTGTGCAAATCCGTCCCGGCCGTGAGGTCCACCGTCACGGTTTGCCCTCGCGTCGATCCGACGGCAGACAGGTAGTTGTTGTTGGCCAGGGCGGTGGCGACGTCCTGCGCGGTCACGTTATGTGCCGCGAGTTTGTCCGGGTCCAGCCAGGCACGCAGGGCAAACTGGCGCCCGCCGAGGATCTCGGCGGTTTGCACGCCCTGGATCGAATCCAGCTTGGGTTTGACCACCCGCACCAGGTAGTCGGTGATGTTATTGGTGGGCAGCGTGTCGCTGTAGAAACCCAGGTACATGGCGTCTGTGGTCTGGCCGACGGCGATCGTGAGCACCGGCTCCTGAGCCTGGGCCGGCAGTTGGTTCTTGACCGAGTTGACCTGGGTATTGATCTCGGTGAGGGCCTTGCTCGCGTCATAGTTCAGCCGCAGCGTGGCGGTGATGGTCGAGACACCGGTGATGCTTGATGAAGCCAGGTAGTCAATGCCCTGAGCCTGGGCAATGGCCGACTCCAGCGGCTGGGTAATAAAGCCTGCGACCGTGGACGCGTCCGCACCGTAGTAGGCCGTGGTGATGGTGACCACGGTATTTTCGGTCCGTGGCCATTGGTTCACGGGCAATTCGAAGATCGAGCGCAGCCCCAGGATCAAGATGAATAGCGACACGACCACGGCCCAGACCGGTCGCTGAATAAAGGTATCGGTAAGTTTCATGGGACACCTTTAATGTTCTTGGGGAGTCGGAGCCGGGTCGTTCAGCGGTGCGGTGCTGTTATCGACCTTCACCGCCGAGCCGTTTTTGAGTTTCATCTGGCCACTGGTGATCAACAGATCGCCTTCTTTCACGCCGGACAGGATGGCAACCTGATCACCACGGGTCGGCCCAGTCTTGATGAAGGTTTGTTGCGCGGTGAGCACCTCATCGCCCTTGTCATTTTTGCTCGACGTGGCGATGAACACCGTGGTGCCGTAAGGGTTATAGGTGACCGACGTTTGTGGCACGGTGAGGTAGCGCTGGGTCGTACCCGAGTTGACCACTGCGCGGGCAAACATGCCGGGCACCAGGTTTTGTTTGGGGTTTTCGACGGTGGCTTCGACCGTGACGTTGCGTGTGGTTGAATCGAACTGGGTGTCGATGGTGCTGATCCTGCCCGTGAAGGTCTGTTTGGACAGGCCATCGGCCGTCACCGAAACCGCTTGGCCGATGGCGATAGACTCCAGCTGGGTTTGCGGCACCGAGAAGTCAATGTAGATCGGGTCAAAGGTCTGCAACGTGGCGATTTTGTCGCCGGGGTTGAGGTACTGTCCGGGGTTGACGCTGGTAATCCCGATGCGCCCGGCAAACGGTGCGCGAATGGTTTTTTTCGCCACCAGCGCCCGTTGCTGTTCTGCGGCGGCGAGTTTGGCCTTCAAGTCGGCAGTGTCGGTATCAACCTGGGCCTGGGACACCGCGTTTACCGCCAGTTGCGCCTTGTCACGCTTGAGCACGATCACGGCCAGGTCGGCCGTGGCTTCAAGCGAGTGAAGTTGCGCGATGTCGGCGTCTGCATTCAACTGCACGAGCAGTGCCTGGGCCTCGACGCCTTGCCCGGGTTTGAAGCCGATGGTGCGCACGATACCGCCGACTTCGGTGGTTACATCCACCCCGCGCACCGCCTTCATCGAGCCCACGGCGGAGACACTCGGTTGCCAATCGCTGAAGGGCACCTGCATGGCCGTTACAACAGCGGCGGGCAAGGGCACTTTTGACCGGGCAATCAGCGCTGAAATCTGCACGTATTTCACCCCGGCAATGATCGCGACTATCACCACGACCACCCCGATCATGATCAGCATCGGCCGCCACAGTCGCCGCTTGCGTGGGTTGCCTGGCGGGGGTGGTGGGGCAGAGGCAGGGTTGACTTCAGCCATGGGGGTTCTCGCTGTTTCAATGATTCAATTCAGTTGAGCCGCGCCGCATCGGCAGGCGCCGCCTTGGTCTTGGCCGGCATGATTTCTTGCCACGACGGCAGGCCGAAGCGATCCGGGCGACCCTTGGTGGCGGGGTCCACATCCGCGCGGTTCCACCAGCCGCCACCCAATGCCTGGAACAGCGCAGTGGTGTCGCTGTACCGGGCGGCCTGCGCCTTGACACGCGCCAGCGCCGTGTTCTGGTAAGTTTGTTGGGCGGTCAGCAGGTTGATGTAAGCCACCGCCCCGAGGCGGAACTGGGCCTGCACCAAATCCAGGTTTGCCTGTGCGGAATGTTCAGCCGTGACTTGCTGGTTGAGCGCGTCGGCGTCAGCCTCCAGCGCTCGGAGCGCATTGGCCACATCCTGGAACGCCGTAATCACCGTGCCGCGATAGCGCGCCGCCGATTCGTCATAGGCCGCCACGGCGGCACGTTTGCGATGTTCGAGGGCGCCGGCATCAAATATCGGTTGGGTGATCGAGCCGGCAAGGCTCCAGACGCCGGAGCCTGCTGAAAACAGCTTGGTGCCGCTGGTCACCGTAGACCCCAAAGAGCCGGTAATGCTGAACTGCGGCAACTGGTTGGCGACGGCCATGCCAATGTTGGCGCTGGCCTGATGCAGTTGAGCTTGTGCAGAACGCACATCCGGCCGCTGGCCGACAATGGCCGAGGGCAAGCTCAGCGGCAGTGCTTGCGGGAGTTGCAGAGACGCGAGGTTGAAGCGCTCGCCTCGATCCTGATTTGGAAATCGGCCCAGGTAAGCCATCAACTGGTTACGCGTTTGCGCCAATTGTTTTTGCAGGGGCGGCAAGGTGGCGCGGGTTTGCGCCAGTGCGGTCTGCTGCGTGAGCACGTCGGCATCACCGATGGCGCCGAGTCGGCGCTGCGCCTGCAGCAGGTCCAGTTGGCCGCTCTGGAGTCGGATGATTTCTTCGGTGGCGGCGACTTGATCCCGCACAGACGCCAGGCTGATGGCGGTATTGACCACATTGGAGGTCAACGTAAGGTACGTCGCCTCCAATTGGAAGCGTTGGTACTCGGCTTGCGCTGTGGTCGATTCAATTTGCCGGCGGGTGCCGCCGAAGACGTCCGGGGCGTAGGAAACGCTCAGCGACGCGGAGCTCACCGTGAGAATCGGCGACTCGGGGAGGCCTGACGTGGCCCCGGAGACTTTCTCGCGGGCTTTCTGAACGTTGCCGCTCACCGAGGGAAACAGCGACGCCTGATCGGCGTAGACCAGCTCGTTGGCCTGGCGCAACGCTGCTTGTGCAGCGCTCACATCGGGGTTGGCACGTAAGGCTTCTTCGACCAGGGCGTTCAATGCCGGCGAACGGAACAGCGTCCACCATTGCCCGGGAATATCCATCCCGGCGATCAACCGCTGCGCCGCGCCGCCGACGGCGATGTCGGCCTGGGCGGTGGTGGTGAGTTTTTCCCGCGAGTAGTCGGCATTCGCGGCCACATCGGGCCGTGTGAAATCAGGCCCGACGGTGCAGCCGGCGAGGGCAAGGCACAGCAGGCTCAACGAGGCCAGAAGATGTGAGGGTCGAAAAAGCGCACAGGCTGGCGCCACAGGGTGCGGTCCCGATGCAGGCTGCCGAGGCTGCTCTTTCATATTCACTCTGATTAATCAGTTGGTTAACTGCTTGTTTGTTCAGCAATGAGTGCAGGTGCATCAGGCCGGCCCGCTTGGCGTGACGGGGTTCAAGTCACGCGGGGCGCGTGGGTTGAACGTTAATTCAAGAATGGCGTAACCGCCAATAGATGCAATCTTCAGCGGGGGATGTTGGGTGAGGGTTGCGCCTATCTTGCCGGTACCGGGTGGCTGCCCCATTGCGCATAACTGCTGTGCGGCGTGAGGGCTTAATCGCCCGGCGCGCGATCACTATAGTTTGTTCACCGTCGCAACGCCCTGCGAGGCGCTGCGCAACCCAGCCGAAGAGTGAGGTGAACATCATGAACAGCGAATTCAAGCCCGACCACAACCCCGCGCTGCCGAGCCATCAAGCGGACGCCGAATACTTTGAATACAGCAAAGCGGCCAACCCCATCAGCGCCAATCTGATTACCCGAATTCCGTACCACAACTTTCCGGCATCGCTCTATGACAGCGGCCCCTCACGGGTGGTAGCGCTCGACCTCAGTGATGCACTGGGCTGCGAAGGCCCGGCCACCGGCCCGGGGCTGTGTGCCAATTTCATTCGCCTGAACGCCGGCGACGCACTGACGCTGCACCCCAACGCGACTTCACAAGTGTTCTATGTGATTGCCGGGGAGGGGCGTGTCGTACAGGGCGAGCACGCTATCGAATGGTCAACCGGCTGTTTTATCGCGTTGCCTGGCATGCGGGAAGCGCGTTTCAGCGCATCACAGGATGCGCGACTGTACTACGTGCACGATGAGCCGCTGCTGCGCTACCTGGGGGTGACGCGCAGCACCGACCGTTTCGTGCCAACGCTGTACCCCGCAGCACTGGCCAACCAGAAACTGCGTGAAGCGGCAGACGATCCACATGCCCAGGATCGCAGCCGTATCAGTATTTTGCTGGGTAATCGCAACTTTCCCCAGACCCGGACCGTGACCCATGTGCTCTGGGCAATGTACGGCATTCTGCCGGCGGGCTCGATTCAAAAGCCGCACCGGCACCAGTCGATTGCACTCGACTTCATCATCGACTGCCCCGAGGGGTGCTATTCACTGGTCGGCACTGAGCTGGATGCCGACGGCCAGATCCGCAATCCGGTGCGCGTTGATTGGGCGCCTGGCCTGGCGTTTGTGACGCCACCGGGTTACTGGCACGCGCACTTCAACGAGTCCGACCAGGAAGCCTTCCTGATTCCTGTCCAGGACGCCGGGCTGCAAACCTATTTGCGCGCGTTGGATATTCGGTTCAGCTGACAGGCCATAAAGGCACCGCCCTGGCCTTGTTGCCGGGCGGTTTTAGCGTTTCCAGTAAGGTGTATCACCCAACTGCTCGACGATGAAGTCGATAAAACACCTTACCTTGGACGACACGATTCGCTTCGGCGGATAGACAAACCACACGGCATACGCCTGCTCTGCGCCACGGATTTCCCATTGCTCCAGCCAGACCTGCAATTCACCCGCTGCAATACTCTTGGCCACCAGCCAGTCAGGCAGCAACGCATAGCCCAGCCCCTGGCGCGCGGCGATTAACTGAGCGTCCAGATCGTTGATCCGCACACCGTCGTTATGCACCAGTGGCAAAAGGTCGTCGGCGCGGGCAAACGCAAAGTGCCCAGCGGCATTCGTACTCACGATGGCAGGCAGGCCCGCGAGGTCTGCGGGCGTTGCCGGAGCCGGGTGTTCCATGCAAAAAGCCGGGCTTGCCACCAGCCAATACTTGCCGTCGCAAATCTTGCGGGCTTTGAGCGTGGAGTCGGGAAGGGCGCCAATGCGGATGGCAAGGTCCACGCCTGAATGGATCAGGTTGACCTGGTCGTCATCCAGTACAAGCTCAAGCTTGATCTGCGGATAGCGGGCCAGAAACAGGTTCAAGACCGGAAGGATATGGTGGCGGGCAAATGCGGGCGGCAAGTTGAGTTTAAGTAACCCTCTGGGTTCCTGGTTCAGTGCCGAGGTTGCCGCTTTGGCTTGTTCAAGTTCATCCAGCACCCTGCGGGCGTGCATCAGAAATGTCTGGCCGCCTTCCGTCAGGTGCAGCATGCGCGTGGACCGGTTGAACAGGGCGATGCCCAGGTCCTGCTCAAGATCCTTCACGTAGCGTGAAACCGTTGACGCCTTGATGCCGAGCCGCTCGGCGGCACGGGAGAAGTTATTGCCTTCAGCGGCTTCGACGAAGGCGGTTAGCGCAGTGAAATAATCCAAGTGCCGCCTCGCTATTGAGGATGGGGAAGAGGCGCTCAGGTTACCGGCTCTTGTCGGGCGCGACCATTCACATCCTGCGTGCGCACCCAAGCTTTAACCCCATTCAGCGAGGTACTGCAAAAAGGCGATCTGTAAGCATTGTTCCCACTGCCAATGGTTGTTCCAAACACAGGTAGACGAAGGCTACAGGGCGATAGGACCCTGCAGCCTTCGTTGCCGTCTTATACCTTTGGCGCCAACCACGAATCTTCGGCTTCAATACCGTCTGGCTCGTAGGTCCAGGTGATTTTTTCGTAGGTAAACGCCAGGTCTTCCATGTGCCCCATTTGCTTGTTGTTCGGGTCCAGGCAGTTCGGCGTCCATGACTTCATCGACACCAGCACCGCATTTTCAAGCTTCGCGGTGTAGTACTTCTCCTCGGTGCCTTTGGGCGAGATGCGATAGAACTCCAGGGAGACGGTTTTCATTTGCTCGCCGGACGTCAAGGCCTGGTAGAGCTTGGGCGAGGCCTTGTCGATTTCCTTGGTCAGGGTCATTGCGCCATGCACGCGCTTGCCTGTAGGAAGCCCGGTTTGCGGGTTTTTCGGGATTTCGATGGTGTGGTCTACGGCCTGCAGAAGGATCTTTCCTTCGTGGCCCTGGACTTTGGTCGAACCTTCGATTTTGCCTTGGTTCTGGCCTTCCAGCGTGAGATAGCAGGGCATGGGCATAACGAGCACTCCAGTTCATTAAGTAAGGTGAACGTACGCGATGGCCTTCAAGCCGCTTCGCGATGGAGTCAGATTACTGAGGGCCGGCAACCGCGACCCTCCGGTGAAGACCTGAATCATTCTTGAGCGCACACGCCCAGCTTGAACGCCCATTGGGTAAGGTCCGCGGCGTTGTGCGCATCCAGCTTTTTCATCAGGTTCAAGCGGTGGGTTTCGACCGTTTTCAAGCTGATGCATAACAGCTCGGCGACATCGCGGTTACGCGCGCCTTCAGCCACCAGCTTAAGGATCTGGCGCTCGCGATCGGTCAGCGTGATGCCTGGCTGTGCGCTCGCGTTTGCCCGCAGCGCTGCGACCTGGTCGGGGTTCAAGTCGGCATCCAGAAACGGCCGGCCCGCGAGCAACGTGGCAATGGCCGCCCTGAGCACCTCACTGGTGCTGCTTTTGAGGACGTAACCATCCGCGCCGGCATCCAGCGCCAAGGCGGCGTTTTGTTCACTAAGACGAGCCGTGAGGGTCAGGACACGAATAGCTGGCCAGCGCTGGCGTATCAACGGCAAGGCAGAAAGGCCATCCATCACCGGCATGTTCAGGTCCAGCAGCAGCAAGTCCGGCTCCAGGGCGCGGCACACGTCCAGCGCCTGGCGCCCATTCTCGGCGTCCCCGACAACCCTGACTCCAGGCGCGTCAAGGAGCAGGGCACGCAAACCCTCACGCATCAGCGGGTGGTCATCTACCAGCACAATCCGATAGTCAGCCATAGGTCATCCTGTATGAGGGGTGTATCAAAAAAGCCGCACGCATGCGGTCTCAAGACTGCGTAATGCGGCTTCGCAGTCAGCGTGTTTTTGTTGTTCTGCACTGTCTTCAAGCTGGCGGCCGAGGTGCTCCAGCTCCCGCTCACCGAATTGTCCGCAGGTGCCTATAAGGGTGTGTGCCAGTTGCGCCAACTCCGCGTAATCCGCCACGTCGCACGCCTCGCGCAGCGCACCCAGCAAGCGTTGCGTGTCAACCCGAAACAGCTCGCGCAGGCGCGGTTCGGTGAGCGGCGAGACGGCTGGCGGCTCAGTGGCCTGCACCCGTAGAGGGCCAATGGCACCGGCGGGCATCGGCGCAGGTTCCATGCCGCGCTTGAGTTGCCAGGCAATGGCGGTTTCCAGTGCCCTGAACAGCTGCCCGGGCAGCACCGGTTTCGCCAGGTAGGCATTGGCACCCTGGCGCAGGAAACCTTCGCGATCACCTTCCATGGCGTTCGCTGTCAGTGCAATGACCCAGATATCTTCATCGAGCACCCCATTCGCCCCCGAGCGCAGCTTGCCGATGGTTTCCAGCCCACCCATCACCGGCATTTGACTGTCCATCAAGACCACGTCGAAGATCACTTTGCTCATCAGCTGCAAGGCTTGTTCCCCATTGCTCGCGCACTGGAAACGATGGCCGAATCGTTCAAGGTACAGGCAGGCGATTTCACGGTTGGTGGCGACATCGTCTACCACCAGAACATTGAGTTGATACGCTTGGCCAAGCAGTGTGTCCATGTCCTCGCGTACCGGCGGTACGATCACTTCATCCGGAGCCAGGGGCGGGAAGGGCAGCACCAGGGTAAACGTCGACCCATTGCCGGGGGTGCTTTTGACCCCGAGCTCGCCGCCCATGAGTTGCGCCAGGCGGTGGCTGATTGAAAGGCCCAACCCGGTACCGCCGTATTCGCGAGTGGTGGAGGCATCGGCTTGGCGAAAAGCATCGAAAATCTGTGCCTGTTTGTCCTCGGCAATGCCAATGCCGGTGTCTTCGACGCTAAAACCCACGGTGATCCCCGGCCCCTTCCACACCAGTAACCGCACAGAACCACTCGGGGTGAACTTGATGGCATTGCCGAGCAAATTGAGCAATATCTGCCGCAAGCGCAAGGGGTCACCCTTGACGCCCGCCGGTACGTCGCTGGCCACTTGCACGGTCAGGCGCAGCTGCTTCTCTTGCGCACTCGGCACCAGCACGTTGATCGCCTCGGTAACCAACGCAACCACGTCGAACGCCGTGTGTTCCACGATAAGGTTCCCTGACTCTATTTTGGAAAGGTCAAGAATGTCGTTGATCAACGCCAGCAGCACATCGCCGTTATCTCGGATAGACCCCACGAAGCGCAGCTGTGGTGTGTCCAATGACGTGTCAGCGAGCAAATGGCTCATGCCGATGATCGCGTTGAGCGGGGTACGGATTTCGTGGCTCATGTTCGCCAGGAACTCGCCCCTGAGCAGGTTGGCCCGGTCGGCGCTCTGCCACGCTTCGCGCAGCTCGCAGGTGCGCGCCTGCACCTGGCTTTCAAGCCCCAGGCGCTCGGTGTGAACGGTGTCGAGCAGGTCGTTATAGGCTCGGGCAAAGCGTCCCAGCTCATCGTCGTGTACCACCGGCAGGCGGCGAGTCAGGTCATCGGAGTGTCGGGTTTCTTCGATGGCCTGGGCAAAGCCGGCCAGCGGGCGCGCCAGTTGTTGGCGCAGTACGGTGAGCAGGCCCAGGGTCAACAGCACCAAACCGATCAACGCAAACGGCGCTTCGTTCATGATCAGTTGCAAGGTGTTGGCCTGCAGGCGCGCTCGCGGGTAAAGCGACACCAGGTACCAGTCCAGCACGTCCAGGCGCGCGACCACCGCAGTGCCATGGTTGAGCTTCAGTAGCTGGGGAAAGGTGCCTTTCATGTCCAGGCCGGGTAACGGCGTCGTCAGGTAACGGTACTCTTTGGGTGCCCCTCCGGGCAGCGTGGCGATGGGCAGCCCGGTGTGGTCGATAATGAAACCGTTGTAGCCGCGCAGTAACTGCGACATGCGCGCAAAACGGTCATTGAGCTGCAGGTCGTAGCCGGTGATGACTTCCACCTTGCCGTGCTTGTCGCGGCCGATGGCGGCCACAGTGATCAGTTGTTGCCCGGTATGGGGGTCATAGACAGGCCCGTCCCAGACAATGTCGGCCTTTGTATCCGGCAGGCGCTTGCTCAAGTCCCGCAGATAGTCGGCACGGCTGGCGGTAAACCCCTTGACGGGGTAGGGGCCGGTGGAAAAGGCAGCGCCGATGCCCGGGAAGTAGAAAAACGTATCCACGATCATCGACAGGCCCGCCGCGCCATAGGCTTCGGCCGCCACTGCTGCACGGGGTAACTTGGTCGACGGTGCGGCGCCTGGGTCGGGTAGCCAGCACAGCGTGCTGCGCGGCGTCGGTATATCGATTTCTTCGGTCGCCGGGCTGCGCCACAGTCGCAGTAACCGGCGGGCGCCATCGGCGCTTTCCTGCAAATCATCGTTATCGACGCGCGTGATCAACTCCACGCGTTGGCTGAGCTCCTGCAGCGACTCGCGCTCCAGTTGATGGTAGACGCGCCACGCGCTCAGCCCGGTTGCAACACACCAACTGCCGGCCAGAACCACGACCAGCACGCAGGTAATGCGCAAAGCCAGTGACCGGCGCCATAGTTTTCTCATTCAGGCGGGGCCTTGGTATCCGCTGGCCACACGGGGGACGGGGTGCCCGACCAGCCATAGGCAATCTGTGCCGGTGGTGCCTGCGCGGCCAAACGCCGTTCAGCAACGCTGCCTTGCGCGGCTTCACCCACTGCGTTAGCGGCGTCCTGGGTATCCATGGCCGTCAGTTGGTCACTGATGGTTTTCAGTTGTTCATTGATCGCCTTGGACTGGCTGTCGGCAGCCTGGGTTTGTTGGTCGGTTTGTAACAACGTATCCGCCCCGGTATATCGATAGGTGAGTGTCAGCTGGGTAATGTTATCGCTGGCCATCAAGTCACGCTGGTCAGGAAAGTCGTCCGGGGTAAGGGTGCGTTGGCCACTGGCAAATGACTGCAGGAAATCGATGAACCCATGCTTGCCAGGCCAGCGTTTAGTCAGCGTGTAGTGTGCAAAACGTACCTGCAGGCTGACATCGCCGCACGCGCCTGGCGTCCAGGTGAAGGATTCGCTGGTGGGGAAATTGAAGTTATCCAGGACGGTTGAACGGCTGCTGCATTGCAACGTCAGTCGGGTTTGCTGCGGTAATTGCCTGGCGCCCAGGTTGATCGACACCGGTGTGGCCTGAATGCCGACCACGGAGGCACTGGTTGGCAGGCTGAGCTGGGGCTGCAACGCTGCCAGCTGTGCCTGCAACTCTTTTTCAGCCGTTTGCAGATTTTGCCGTTGCGCCTGGAGCACAGCCTGTTGCGCACCTGTTTGGCGCTTGGCGGCTGCGAGGTCCGACTGGGCATGTTGCATGCGGCCAATGTAGGCAAGGAAGGCACTGTTCATCGGCACTTTCTGGCCCAATGCAATAACCGGTTTAAACCCCTGCGAATCCTGCTGGATGAAGGTCTTGATTGGCCCATTGAGAAACCGCGGGAGTTGGCCGCGCTCGCCATAGAGTGCGTCATTCATCAACACCGGGTCGTGCACGCCCTCCACGGCGCCCAATACCTGGCTGTTCCATTGCTGCTGCAATTGGCTGGCGGCAATCTGGCCGGCATAGGCCATCTCGAAATCCAGGCCACCGGAGGCCAGTTTCCAGACGAGCGATTCGCGCGCGTCACCTTGCGTCAATTGGTTACGCAAAGCGTCGCGCAGGTCTTGAGCTTCCCACAGGGCAGCGGACTTGATTGTCGGATCGTTGCCAAAGCCCCAATTGTCGAGGGCTACCTGGAACGCCTGTGCATCGCTCTTGCGCAGGTCAGTGGCTACCGCCTGCAATTTTTGATTGAACTGGCTAAGTACCTTTGCCTGCCTCATATCACTGTTCACGGCATCCACGCCCTTGGCGACAGAGCCGCTGCTGGCGACATCCTTGATTGCGTTACCGCCCAGTTCATTGGCGATGCGCAGGTGTCCGAGCAGGCTGCTGTTATCCGCGGCGTGGGTTTCTTGCGCCAACTCAAACAGGCGGTTCATGTGCACGCTCAGTTGCGCCCATGGCCTGCGATTGGCGGCCGGAATCAAGGCGAAACGCTCGGCAGTGCGTTGCAGCAGTTGACGGTAAGGCGCACGTGCCGTGCCGACGGTACTGAGGGCGTCGCGCCATTGTGCTTGGCTGGTCATCCGGGCTTGATCCATCGAAAGGTAACCTTCGATAAAGCGATACCAGGCATCCTGCGTGTCATCCTGGTACTGCACAAGAAAATGCTCACGTTGATTTTTCCATAATGCCTGATTACCCGTCGCGGCGATCAGCTCATCGATGAATCCCAGAATCGCGCTGCGGCCTTCAAAAGTAAATGCACGGGGTAGCGCAGCGTCGGCGTCTTTCGGCACCTGCGAGTAGTCAGAATAGCGAAGCGTGGGCAATTGCGGCTGTTGGTCAGCCCAGGCTTCCAACCAGGACAATGAACGATTGGCAAGGCCCAGGCCGTTAAGCTGGCGCAGCGCGTTAGCGCGATCCTCCACCAAGGCTCGTTCGTCGGTTTGCCAGTTCAGGTAAGCCTTGAAGCTGCCACTCAACGATTGCACCTGCGTCGCACTGGGCACCTGGTCTGGTAAAAACCGCCGTAGCAGCGGCAGCAGTTCCTCGCCAGGGCCTGGCAAGGCATTCAGGGCGCCGCCGGCGAGGCGCGCATTGATCAAGTTGATGCGCCGAACCAACAGCTCCGTGTAGCTGGCGATCAGGGTGTCGTCGTTGCTGGTCGCAATCGCCTGCAACTGATCAGGCAGCAGCGTCATGAACAAGGGGCGCTGCACGTTTTTATCGAACCCGGCCACGTATCCGGCACGGTCGAACTGAATCACTTGATTGACCCGGTTGTGGAACGGCAGCCAGCGCTTCCAGCTCGGCGTCACATCATGCTCAAGGCTCTCAATGAACTGGTGATACTGGTCAAACGTGTGCAGATCCCGTTCCAACCCCTTATCGAAAGTGCTGGTGGGCGGCCATTTTTGAGCGATCAGGTCCAGTTCGTGACTGACATGATTGCTGGAGTACATCAGCAGGACGGCGCAGGCGCCGCATCCGACCAGCCACAGCACGACGGCGGCATGCCCTGTCAAGCGGCGCCAGTGCCGCCAACCGTCGATGGCGCGGTACGCGAAGCGTTGCGAAGGCAGTACACGGTCGAACAGTTCATGGCTGAACCAGCCGACCGTGCTGCCATCTTCCTCAACCCCCTCGGCGGTTAAAAACAGACCGGACAACAGGGGCGGGGCGCAGTAAGGGTTGCTGGCGAAGGCGGGCAACAATAGTTGTTCCAATGCCGGGCGCAGCGCGGCGACACGCTCGGGAAAATGCAGTGCCTGGGCGTTGGGCAGCAGCCGTTGCCCAAGGTCGACCCGCAGTTCGAAGAGACGACGGCCGATTTCACCCAGTACCTTGTCCAGGAATGCGCGCGCGTCTGCATCGCCCCCATCGACCAGCAGACCGAGCGCCTGCTGGCGTTGATTCTGAGTGAGGCTGGCGGCCCATTCCGGCATGCCGTCAATGCGTTCAGCGCCGGTAAGAACCAGGTACACCGGCAGGCGTGCTCCGAATACCTTCACCAGATCGTCCAGTTGGCGGCGCAGATTCTGCCCAAGCGCGGTCAGGTGAGCCTTGTTCTTGTCTTGCAGAGATTCAATCGCAACCTCCAGAATCACGCCGTTCAGCGGTTCGCGCCGCCGTGAACGCAACAGTCGCAACAACAGGCGTTTCCAGGCACTGGCACTGTCGAGCAAGCGGCTGGACGGGTCGAGTACCACGGCATTCTCAAAAAACCACCAGTCAAGTACGTCGCCGGGTGAGGTGCTCGCCTCATGCCGTGCTGAACGCAATGGCGTATCCAGGCCGCTACGCGCCAACAGTGTGCTTTTGTCGCGTGTGGTATCCCCGAGCAGCATGAACCAGGGCAGGGCATAGAGTGCAGCGCCAAACTGGCCCGACTGGCCCAGACGTGACTGGCGCAGTAAACGCACACCGCTGTTCCAGCACTGATCGACATCGGGCTCGAGCGGATCGGCGCGCCCAGGCAGGTCGCGCTGCAGGCGCTTGCGCAGCCGCCAGCCTTGCCAGTAGCGCACCGTCCGCACCAGCATCCAGGTGCTGAGAATCACCGCGATGAGCATCAGTGGCATGCACCATAAAGGCCAGCCAGACAGCACCGTGACCACCCAGCAAGCACAGCCGAGAACAATCAGCGCGACCATCCAGAGCACGGCGACAAGCGCTTTCATCAACATTTCAATGGGCCTCCATCAGCATTGCAGCGGCCGCTGCCAGCGGCCTGTCCAGACCGATGTACAGTGCCGCCAGCCCCAGCAGCGGAATCACGATCAGCAGGGTAACTACCAGCGCGGGCAATCGCCGGCGCGTGCGGCGACGCTGCGCCGAGATGCCGAGTGACGGCTGGTTGAACAAGGTGCCGGACGTATCCAGCGTGCGCATCTGGCCGTCCCGGGCGATGCGTTGCAGGCATTGCCGACGAAAGTCGTCCAGCTCGCAGGCTGGGCGCGTTGCGTAGTGGCCGGCGAAACCGGCGAGCAACGCCAGGCCAAAGACCTCACGTACGGGACCCGCCTCCTCAGGTAGCGCCTGCCAGCGCTGGAAGAACTCCACCCCAGCCCGAGTGGTAAAAAAGTAGTGACGCTGCAAAGGCGAACGGCGCCAGTCAGCGGCGCCGGGCCACGCGGTGGTCATTGCGGTTTCATCCACCCAGGCCACCACCGCAAACAGCGATTCGCGAACCCATGCCTCGACGCAACCGCGCTCACGGGCGCGACCGGCCGCCACTTCCAGCTGGTTGATAAGGAGTGCTGTGGCGGTGGCGGCCGACGCCGCAGGATCGGCGAACACGGCCCGAGTGCGTTCAAAGATGCCGACCCAGCAGTCGGCCAAGCGACCTTCGTTCATGCGCGTACCACCACCAGCTCGACCAGCATGTCTGCCGGGGCGTTGGGCATAAACAATGCGGCTGCCTGGGTGCTGCAGACTTTTTCCCAGGCTTCGCTCAGTGGCTCCAGGCGGTAATAAAGCGCTCCGGGACGACGGGGCATGCCTTGCGGCGGCACTTGCAGGTAAATCAGCTCGACCCCCGGCAATGCGCGGTTGATCAGGTCCGGCATGTCCTGCGGCGCACCCAACTTGCCATCCAGTTCCAGCTGCTGCGCGAGTCGCGTCGGATCACCATCGCTGCGTACCACCAGGTAATAGCGGTGGCGCGGGCCGAGAAATGCGTCCGGCAAGCTGCTTTGGAATAACCCATCGCTGGGCAGCAACCGCACCAGGAGTTCTGAACCGACGCTGATCTCGTTAAGCAATTGGCCGATCAACCCGGCAGCCAGGGTAATGGCCTGGCCGGAGGTTTCATGCTGATAGGACGTCAGCAGCGATCGACCGTCGCGGGTTTGCCCCAGCATGTCGCAGCGCTCGCTGAACACACTGAGTTCGCCGATCAATTGACGTAGCGTCCCATACACCTGCCACGGCGAAACTTGTGGCGTCTCCAGCAAGTGAGTCAGCAATGGGCCATAACGGTTGAGGATCACCAATGCCAGCAAATTGTGGGTGTGTGCGGCATCGAAGTCGCCGTAACGCGCGTCGCCGGATTGCTTGAACACCTCCAGCTGGCGGGCTCGGCCGACCAATTCGTCACGGGTGTCTCGCAACGTTTGCATCAACGCCGGCGAGGCACCGATCATGACGCAAGGTGCGATGTAACGTTCGGCCAAATGAATGCGGTCACCGTCGTGCTCCAACCGCGCGATAGGCAGCAAGTCATAGGCGCCGAGGTAGTCCAGTTCATCTTCCCAGAACAAGCGCAAAACGTAGGACATTTGCCGCACCAGCGCTTCGGGGGCGTCGCCGTGTCGATCATTCAGTGTGTGCGGGTCGGCCCTTACGGCAAAACGCACGTTGGCTTTTTCGGCGTCTTGCAGGTCTTCGAAAACCTGGGCATCCGGCTCGCCCGGCTGGCTGCGCTTGAGGCCGACATACAGCGTGCGGCTGTCGCTGACAAAGTCTGCAAGCGCCAGCGGGCGGCATTCCAGTGAGGCGTTGCCGGGGTATTCGACCAGGCTGCCGTCGGTAAACCGCACCGACAGTTGTTCAATCCGACATTGACGCGACGCCAGTGCAGCATCATTCAAACACATCGATATCAGCCCCCAGGCATGGGGTTGTTGGCAGGCGAGGGTCCTCGTCACGAGGCTTTCCAGGCGAGCGTCATTCTGCTGAAAGTGCTGCGGCTGCAGGAACAGGCCTTGATGCCAGTAGAGCGGTTTGTCGATGTTCATAGGGCACCTCGACAGAGAGGGGAAACACACGGAACACCGATCATTGGCCGGCGCCAGTCAGGCTGACTTCGCCTTCGACGGGTTGCTCGGTCACCGGTTTTTCCAGCTGGCTTTGCTGGCTGCGCAACAGTGCGTCAGGCCCCAGCAACAGGTTGATGGCCAGCGTTTTCGGGCGGGCGGTCCAGGTTTTACTGAAAAAGCCTGTGGAGGCCACGTCCACGCCAATCCGGTAGAGCTTGACGCTGCGCTGCGGGTCCAAGTGGGCATAGCCGGCGCTGATGCCGACCATTTTTGCCCCCTCCAGGCGTGGCAAACGCACGGTGCGGGTCTGTCCCGGCTCGATAAACAGGCGCGTCAGGCCGATCAGGTCCGGTGGAGCGCTGCTCATCAGCAACAGCTTGCTCAATTGTTGGCTGCTGCCGGTGTAGGCACTGAAGGCGTTCGGTTGAGCGAACTGGGTCACGACCAGCAGGAGGGTGTGTGCCTGGCCGTCGTATTGGTTGAGGTCTTTGTCGGCGGTCAGCGTGAGTTCAATGCTGTCATTGGCGTAGTTCCACTTCAGCTCGTTCAACGCCTGTTGCTGCGGTGTCGGACCAGTGCTACAGGCTGTAAGCAACACACCGAGCAACAGCACCGCAAGGGTTTTAAGCGCCACTGTGTTCATCTCAACACCAGCACTTTGGTCTGGCCAGGCGCGCTGACCATGCCCACGGTATTCTGAGGGGCGCCGTTATGCCCGGTCAGGCAGGTCACTCGCACGGCAGGTTTACCGCCGACCGTGACGCAGGTGCTGGCGTTGAGAAAGGTCATTTCGCCCATGATCCGGCCACTGAGCAGGCCGCCTGCGGCACCGGGTTGATCGCCATTGCTGATCGTCACTTTGCTCATCAGCGTCATCGCTGGCATGCCCATCACCAGCACGTTTGACATCAGGCCGCCGGGGTCGGCCATGCGGGTGTCGGCGGTGTTGGGATAGGGCATGGGCAAAGGCCCGGTCGGGGTTGGTGTGTTGCACATGTCGGGGGCGGTGGCGGTGGCCACTGCGCCATCATTCGTCAGCATGAACATGGGAGGACTCCTAACCGAGTTTGATGCGCTGGCCATCCAGCGCGACGGTGATATCGGCGAACAGGTCAAGGGTTTCGCCACGCAATTGCCAATCGTTTTTCACCTGCTGGCTGACCGAGCCCGCGTACAGCTCTTCGTGTCCTTCCACGCGGCGGCGGCTGTCGCCGAACTCGGCGGTATGGACCTGCACGGTCTGGTGAGCGTGCAACGCCGTGTCATGGCGTTGCAGCCAATGGCTGTCGGCGCGTTCACCGCTGACCTGCAGCGTTTGGGTCGTCAGGCACGCGTGGGTGCTGTGCAGCAGGACGTTAGCGCTGCGCACGGCAAGTGCCGCGCCGGCGTCCAGGCTGATACCGTCCCGCGCCTCTATATGCAGCGCACCTGCCGGCAAGTGCAGGTGCAGGTCGCCGTCCACACTCAAACGGGCGGGCGTGCTGCTGTCGCGCTCCAGTACGGTGAGGATGTAGCCGCTCGTACCCTCCACGCAGATCAGCACCGCATCCCCGAGTGCCGGGCGCAACAGGCAACCGGCCGCGGGCTTGAGCCAGTAACGGCGCCCGTCGGTACTGACGACACCAAAACGCTCGCCATCCTCGGCATTGATCCGCCCATGGTGCAACGTGGCCGGGCATTGACTGTGCTGCGGGGCTTGCAGTGGCATGGTGTTCTCCTTACAGCGTCGGCTGCCAACGATCGGCGGCCAGGCGCAGCGGGTCGGTAGGGCGAATGTCGTCGAGCCGCGCGCCTTTCCACTGACAGTTGTCCAGTTCGGCGGCGTGCAGGTTGGCGCCAAACAGGTCCGCATCGGTAAAGTCGGCACCGCAGGCGCGCAGATAGATGCATTGGGCATAGCGCAGGCGGGCCCGCAAGAACTGCGCGCCGGGCAGCACTGCGCCGTTCAGGTTGGCCTGGACCAAGCCACTGTCGGTGAAGTCGGCAGCGTTCAGCCGCGCGTCGGTAAAGATGGCCTGGATGAGGTTCGTGGCGATGAACCGCACTCGAGCGCCCTGGCATTGGAACAGCGACAGGGCACGGGTCTCGGCGTGGCTCAGGTCAACATCGGTCAGGCTGCTGCGATCAAAGGCACATTGCTCAAGGTGTGCGTCGATCAGGTAGAGGTTGCGCAGCAGGCTGTCGGTCACGCGCACCTGCTGCCATTGCGCCGAGCTCGCATCGGCATCACACAGGCTGACATGGTCCAGTTGGCATTGGCGCATGATGCTGCCGCGCAAATTGGGCACTGAGAATGCGCAGTCAATGAAACTCAGGTTGCTGACACTGGCTTCGTTGAGGTTCAACCCAACGGCCTCGCAGCGTAACCAACGGCCACCGTCGAGGGTTGCCGTGGCCAGGTTTGCCCCATCGAATTGGCAGTTTCTGAAGTCGACCTGACGCAACTGGCTGCGAGAAAAGTGGCTCCCCGCCAGTTGGCAGTCGACCCAGGTACAGGCCTCAAGGTCGGCGTCGTTGAAGCAGGCGTTGCGCGCGTCGACCTGCTCCAGGCGCGCATGGCGCAGCGCAACGCCCCGGAAGTCTCCATCGGCCAGGCACAGGTCGCGCAGCACGCCACCCTCGGCGACGCGCGCGCGCAGCTGTTCGGCGGTCATTGATTCAGACATGTTCGAGTTCCTCGGGTAATCGGCAATAGCTCAATAAAGCGCCTTCCAGGCGGGCCCCGACACCTCGGGCGCCTTCGCTGACGACCGCATGCAGATTGCAGTCGCGCAGGTCGGCCTGATCCAGTCGGACTTTGCGTAGGCGGGCTTGCTGCAAGTTGGCGCCCACCCACTGTATTTGGCTGAGGTCACTGCCGGTGAAGTCGGCATTGCGCGCGTCCAGGCGATAACCCTGGCTGCTGCGCAAGTCGCAGCGAATGAGCAGGGCGTTGTGCAGGTGGCTGCCACGCAGGCTTGCCCCCATCAGTGACGCGTCTTGCAGGCTGGCATTCGCAAGGTCTGCGTTATCCAGGCGAATGCCGGGCAACTGGCAACCCAGGTCCAGTTGCAGTTCGGCGGCATGGGCATTGGTCAGGTCGATGTCTTGGCCTTCGACCCCTGACCACGCTGCCGCGTGCAGGCCGGCGCCGGCCAGCCGCGCATGGTCCAACAGGCAGTCGCGCAGGTGTGTTTTGGCTAACTGCGCTTCGCGCAAGTCGATCTGCCGCAGGTCGCAATTTTTCAGGGTGCTCCCGGTCAGGTCGATACCTGGCCAATGCGCGGCAGCCAGCACACAGTGATCAAACGAACAGCGGTGCAGTACCGCACCGGCCAAATCACTGACAGACAGGTCCAGACCGACAAAACGCGCGCCTTCCAGGTGGTCACCCCGGGCGTGGGCAGCTTCGAGCAACGCACGAGTCCAGGGGCCGGCCTCAGGGGTTGCGGTGTCGCCGCCGGCAGGAGGGCGCGGCGATTGTTCTTTTACCGAACTGGCCGCCGGCAATTTCGCCCGCAGTGCCTGCATCTTCGCGTTGATCTGCTGCTCTGTCTCACGCATCTCTTGCAAACCAGCGCTCAGTTGCGCGCGCAATGAGGCTTTGCGTGACGCCGGCAGGGGCAGTGGGTCAAGACTGGACATTGGGTCTGTCTTGACGGGGCGCGGCGCGTTTTGTTCAACCTGTCTGATCGCCTCGCGCAGTGCCTCAGGCTTCATGTTCAGGCGTACCGCTGTCTCGTCGAGGAACTTCTCGGTTGCCGCCTCCGCGTGTTCAATGCTGGTTTGGATGCTCGCTTTGAGGGCGGCCGGGTTAAACGGCCGGACCTCGGCCGGCGGGCGTTGCGCCAGTGCGGCGAGGTTAGGCGCAGTCGCCGGGTACTCCGCCGGGTTCAACGGTTTGCCGAAGCGTTTGCCCACGTCGCCAGCGCAGGCCAATACCTTGGCTTGTTCGGCGGCGAAGGCCGCGTAACGGGCATTTATCGAGGCCTGCATACGGTGAATGATGGCGTCTTTGTCGACCGTTGCAGGCGGTATTGGCATGGCCGCAGGAGGCGGCTTGACCGCGGGCCAGAGTTTTTCGCAGCAGGCTGCGGCGGTTTCGCTTGGCGCGTCGGGGTGTTCATACACGGCGCCCAACTGGGCAATATCGGCGCCGTCAAGATCGGCCACGTTGACCTCGGCCCGGTACAGCAGCAACACCCGCTCAACGTCGGGGAATAGCCACACCGTATCCAGGTCCAGGGGTGGCTCTTCAATCGCTTGTGCCGGTGCTGCTCGCTTGAGAAACACCCGGGCACGGAATGCGGGCAACGTACCGCGGATTTGCGCATGCTGAGGGTGCATGCCGTCAACGCACCATGCTTCGTTGCCGGCCCAATAACCTGGGTTGCATTGGTCCTGAGCGACTTCATCAAACCAGCGAGCGTCACAATCCAGAGGCGGGCAGGGGGCCCGGCGTGCTGTCCAGTGTTCATCGCAAGTGCCCCACAAATCGCGGCGTTCACGGCATTGCGGCGGCAGCGGACGCAGGCTGGCAATTGGCAGCGTTTGGCCGGGTACCTGCAGGGGCAAGTGTTCGTTTTCGATTTGCGGCAACGGCATGCCCACGCTGCTGTCGGGGTCCGCCAGATAGCCGCTGCCTTCGGGATTATCCGCCCAGCCGGCGCCGCCGAACGCGTGCTGCAAATCCAACGGCAAACGCAGGAGCGGGCCCGTTGGGCGCGCAGTGAGGCCGAGCACCCCGCGCTCCCAGCACCTTGGCGGGTGCAGGTGCAAGGTCTTACTGATGCTTGCGATGCGCACGCGTACGGCCATGCCCGTGTGTTGCTGCTCAGGCGTCAGAGGGTACGCGTCGCCATGCACGGCGAAGCTGCCACGGGCCTTTTTCAAACCACTGTCGAACGGCTGTTTGTCGAAGCGCTGGCTGAGCCAGGGCAGTGCATGTTCAGCGGCCAGCACCTGATGGTCGGCACCGAACAGCAGGCCCACGGTAATTGCCAGGGTGGCAGGCCGTGGCCCCTGTTGACGGGCCAGGGTCAGCAGACTCATGTCGGAATAGGAAAGGTGCATGCTTGAACCCTCGTCAGGAAGAAACGCTTTAAGGCTCGAAGTTGTCGACTACCTGGAGTGCCGCATTGGCCCCGTCGTCCAACCCTCTGGCGACCGCCTCAGCCATTTCGTTGAGCACCTCAAAGGCTTTGAGCCGCGCGGTTTCTTCGGCTTCTATCAGCGCTTGCGTCGGCGTGGGAGGGATATAAACGGCGCCCAACGTTGCATTGGTCGCACTCAGTTCGTCGAGGCTGGTGTAGGTGGCTTTCAACTGGGAGGATACGGTCGCGTTTTTGCAGTTGATATCGCCAGCCACATCGACATTTCCCACGAACCGGGTTTTACCGGTAATGGCCACGTCGCCGTCGATCATGATCGGTTTAGGCGACTGGATCCGAATGCCATCTTGGTTTAATACGATGGAATGCTCAGCGCATTTCAGCGTGATCGAGGTCGTACCGGTCACCGTGTATAGATCGGCAGTCACCTTGTGCAGCTCTGCTTCAAGTTTTGAGACGGAGGCCACCGTTTTATCGATGAGCTTCTTGTCTTCGGAAATTGCCGCGACCTTCTTCCCGATCTTTTCCCAGACGTAAGTGAACCCGTTACACGACAGTGAAATGCTGACGCCCGACATATTCACGGTGGTCGCTTTTCCTTGCACAGTGAGGCTTCCCTTGGCTCCGCCCAGGCTTGCCTCCAACTGGGCTGCCGCCGTCTTGAGTGATGTCGAGAAGGTAGGCGCATTGCTGAATTCAGCCTTGGCGCCAAGGTTGAGCCAGTTCGGGCCGCCCCAATTGACACCTGTGTTGAGTTCCCCCGGTGTTGGTTTGGGTGGCGGAGTCGGCACGGTGGTATCCGGGCCCGAGTCGCTGCCACTGGCTGTCGCCGGGTCCCCGGTGCCCATGGACAACGAGTACACGCCGGGCACCTCGTGCGTGAGCGAGGACGATGTCAATTGCATATGGGCGTTGGTGCGCAGTTGCGCGCCGGCGACTTCGCCATTGCCCAGTGTGAAGGTGCTGTTACCGCCAGGCGCGCCCAGTTTCAGATGGGCGGCCCCAGGGTGGTCTTCCATCGCCAGGAAGTGCCCTCCGGCCGTGGAGAAGCCGCTCTGGGTGGCGTTACGCTCAATGACCATGCTCGGGTTTTCCGAGTTTGGCACGCAGCCAACGATAATCGGCCGGTCCGGGTCGCCGCCGAGAAATGACACCAACACTTCACTGCCTTTGAGCAGCGGAAAGTGCATGCCATGGCTGGAACCGGCAGACAACGACACCCTGCGCAGCCATGCCGAACCCCGAGTGCTGGGTTTTTGATCGCGGGTAAACGGGAAACGGACTTTGTAGCAGCCGTGCTGGTTGAGCAGGGGCTTGCCGCTGTCGTCGCCATCCACCACGGCACTCAGTACGCCAAACGCGTTGGGTTTTGGGGTTTCCAGGGGCGGACGGAACTGCACCTCGGCAGGGATCACCAGAAAGCGCGTTTGGGTATCGCGGGCCACGTTATCCTCGCCCGTAGCGGGCAGTGGCTGTTGCCCGCTGTGGTGCACTTCAAGCACTTGATAAGCCGCATTCATGCAGGGCCGCGCATGCCCGGCCAAGACCATCGAACCGCCTGATCGAAGGCCGGTAACATGGCCACTGCCGTGGAACAGCCGATGACGGCATCCCAGCGCCTGGGCACGGCGTTGCGCCAGCCAGATGCCCTGAGCGTGACTGCCAAAATGCTCACCATAGAGGCCATAGTCGCCGCTGAACGCTGGCGAGGCGCTCGGAGCTTGGGCATCTTCGGCGACGCTACCGGCCGCCACCGACGCTGTGCTGTGTAGCGCCAGTTGTGCATTGCTGGCAGAAAAGTCCTGTAGCACCACCTGCTCCGGTTGCACCACGGTGCGACGGATAAAGGTGTGCGCTACCGCCTGAAGACCGTTGTTCAGCGCGGTGTCCAAGGGGCGGTACAGCACCGGCAGCACTGCCTTGGGTTGGGCGCTGCGATCACTGCAAATGATCAGGGCTTCCTGCTGATCCTGCTGCTCGAAGAAGTAGTAGCAGCCGCTGTATTCCAACAGGCGCGACAGAAAGTCGAAGCTGGATTCTTCGTATTGGCAGGTAAAGTTGGCTTGCGTATGGGGGATGTCGTCGCCCCGCAGGCGTACGTCAAAATCGAAGGCAGCCGTGCTGATGCTGTCCGAGCCCGGGCCTTCACGCGTCAGGTCGGCATTTTTGAGGATGTCGCGGACCAACTCCGGCAGGTTTTTGTCCAGCCAGATTTCGCTGAAGCGCTGCTGGCGCAGTCGAGTGATGCGCGGCTCCAGCACCACACGGCAATAGTGGTAAAGATCATCGGCGTCCAACAGTTCCACCGACGTGACGATGCCGTGGTACGGGTGAGCGGCGCCCAGGGTGTCAAACAGGGTCAGGTGCGCGACTGCACCGAGCATGGCATCTTCGTTCAGTAACGGGTTCAGCGATGCCAGTACCACCTCGAAGCGATAGGGCCGTGACAACACGTCTTCACCCTGCCAACGGGCGACCAGCAGGGGTTCCAAGGCAAGCGCGTCACTGAGGAAGGTGCACAGAGGTTGCTCGGTCAATGTCATGGTCTGAACTCCTGGTTACCTGCGCAATCGAGTCACGGGGCCACTGTAGGGCGGGCCCGTTTTTTTTGCGCTCGGGTAAAGACCTGATTGTTCAGCTGTCCAGGGCGTCGATCCTCCAGCCACCGCTGGCGTCGAGATCGACGCGGATGGCACTGAGCACGCGCTGCTCGGCCATCGCCGTGAGCAGCACGTCCGACAGGCGCGGCGTCAGGCTTTTGCGCAACATAAAGTCAATGTTGCGCGCGCCGTTTTGGACGTTCGTGCAGCGCTCGGCGAGGGTGCGCGCGACCGACGCGCTGAAGCACAGGCGTACCTTGGCCGATGCCAGCAGGCGCGACGCCAGGCGCTGGAGTTTCAGCTCGACAATGCTCGCCAGGTGTTCTGCTTGCAGGGTGAAGTAAGGCACCACGGTCATGCGGGCGAGCAACGCCGGTTTGAAGTGCGACGACAGCACGGGCTGAATCCGCTCCACCAGCGTGTCGGCACTCGGGCGTTCGCCGGCACACAATGCGCTGATTTCATCGCTCGCCAAGTTGCTGGTGAGAAATATCACGGTGTTGCTGAAGTCGATTTGGCGGCCTTCACCGTCGGAAAGGATGCCTTTGTCGAACACCTGATAAAACAGGTTGACCACCTCCAGATGGGCCTTTTCCACCTCGTCGAGCAGCACCACCGAATAGGGCCGACGGCGCACGGCTTCTGTCAGCAAGCCACCTTCTCCATAACCCACATAACCGGGAGGCGAGCCGACCAGGCGACTCACCGTGTGCTTTTCCTGAAACTCACTCATGGCGAGCGTGGTCAGTGCATGCTCGCCGCCAAACAAGTGATCGGCCACGGCGAGTGCAGTTTCGGTTTTACCGACACCGGAAGGGCCCACCAGCAGGAACACGCCCAAGGGTTGTTGCGGATCGCGCAGACCCGATTGTGCCGCCTTGAGTATGTCGGTGATGCATTGGACGGCCGCGTCCTGGCCATGAATCCGGGTGTTGATCGTGGCGGCCAACGACGTGACGCCGCCGGCGCTATCGCGCAAGACCTTGCCCAGCGGGATGCCGGTCCAGTCAGACACGACTTTGGCGATGGTGTCCGGACCGACCTCGGTGAACAGCAATGGGTCGTCACCTTGCAGGTGCGCCAGGCTGTCACGGGCCTCAGCCAGCCTTGCTGGCCAGTCGTCAAGGGTTTGCGCCTCGGCGCGCACCTCAAGCACGCGATACGCAGCAGCACGCTCCAACTGCCAGCGGTGTTCCAGCGCCTGGTACTCCACACCCAGTTGAATGAGTGTTTGCTCGATGGCCTGTATGCGGCCAGGGTCCACCGGGTGGCCATGGCGTTGATCGCGTTCCAGGGCCTCGCGCTCGCGGGACAAGGCGCCTTGATGCCGTTCGAGCTGTTCCAGGTTCGCGGGCCGTGTGTCCAGGCCAATACGCACGCGCGCACTGGCCGTGTCTAGCAGGTCGACAGCCTTGTCGGGCAACAACCGCCCTGTGACATAGCGGTCGGACAGTTCGGCGGCGGCGGTAATTGCATCATCGCGAACGCTGACACCGTGGACTTTTTCATAGTGGGGCTTGAGGCCTCGCAGAATCAGCACAGCGGTTGCCACGCTCGGCTCCTCAAGCTTGACGAGCTGGAAGCGGCGGGCGAGGGCAGGGTCTTTTTCGAAGTGCTTCTTGTACTCGCCCCAAGTGGTTGCGGCGATGGTGCGCAGCTCTCCCCGGGCCAGTGCAGGCTTGAGCAGGTTGGCGGCGTCAGTGCCACCGGTCGGCCCCCCGGCGCCAATCAGCATGTGGGCTTCGTCGATAAATAAAATGATCGGCACGGTGGACGCTTTAATCTCGTCGATCACCGCGCGCAGGCGACTCTCGAACTCACCTTTGACACTGGCACCGGCCTCCAGCAGGCCCATATCGAGACTCAGCAGCCGTGTGTTGCGCAGAAAATCCGGGACATCGCCCTGGTGGATAGCCAGCGCCAGGCCCTCGACCACGGCGGACTTTCCAACGCCCGGTTCGCCGACCACGATCGGGTTGTTCTTGCGGCGTCGGGCGAGGATATCCACCATCTGGCGAATTTCCTGGTCACGTCCGAACACGGGGTCAATACCACCCTTGGCGGCCTTGGCGGTGAGGTCTTCGCAGAACCGCGCGATGGTGTTTTCGCGATTGACCCCAGCGCTGGTATCAGGCGCGCTGCCGCCCGGCACTGCGCCTTGCAGGTGTGCCAATGGGCCTTCGCTGGAACCAGCGACGATATCGGCGAACTGATTACCCAGGCGCTCGCGTGAAACGCCCTTGAGCAGTTCGCCGTAACGGGTGCCCGCCGTGTAGTAACCCAGGCGCGTGACCAAGGCGAGCAGCAACGTCCCGGCGCGGATGCTGGGGCTGCCGACAATCAGCGACGCGGCGATCCAGGCGTCCTGCACCCACTCGGTCAACAGCGGTGAAAAGACCGGGCGTCCCGGATTACCTCGCTTGAACTGGGCCAGGCTATCGTCAAGCCGGGCTGAAAGGCGTAAGGGATCTACCTCGAAATACGCAAGAATCAACGCAATATCACCCTGCGGGTCCTGCAGTAATTGGTGCAGGAAATGCTCGATCGTAATCTCGTAATGGGCGCGCGCCAGCGTCATGCCGGCGCTATTTTCCAGGGCGTGATTGCTGAAGGTATTGAGCCTGGCAAATAACGGCTTGAGTTCTACCTGAATCATTGTCCGGTCCTCGATTGAGCGCCGGGACTTTGCGCCCCGGCCAGCGTGAATACCGCCTTGCCCTGGTCGACTGTGCGCCCCAGCCAGGTGTTGGTGCCCAGGCGCTGCCAGCTGTCACCCAAACGCGTGCCACGCTGTTGTTCTGGTTTAAGGCTCAGCACCAGCCGGCATTTGAGCGGGGTGTGCAGGTACAACGCGGTTAATCGTTCGATACGTTTGTAGAGTGCGGCGCCCGGCATCAGCAGGTGAAAACGCAAGGCGTCCAGGGGGCCGATACGGATGTCCAGGGTGCTGGTGCGGTCGCTGACCTGTTGCCCGAGCAGGCTGTCCTGCCCCAGCACGTTGCCCTGCAGACCCAACCGGCAGCGAGACTGGTCATCAATCGGCACTTGGGTCAGCACGCAGGGCACGACTTCGACGGGATCGCCGTCCAGTGTGCTGCTGAGCAGTTGCTCCAGGCCGAGCGCCGAGCGCGGAAACTGGTTGAAGATGCCGGCGTAGCGCACTAATTGCGGTGCATGCTGGCGCCACTGCGGGTCGGCGTCGGCCAGGCCGATCAGCGAACGCACCAGGTTGAGACGGCTCAGGTCACGACGCTCGCCGATAGCCATCCACAGACGGTGTTTTTCCCAGGCACGAAACAGCAGCGGGTACAGCGCGGCATGCACGATATCGAGAAAATCACGGCCGGCACTGCGGCCTTGCAGCTGCTCGTCGATCAGGTCTTCGGTGTAGAACGTCGGCAGCGGTGAGGTCACGCCATACAAGCCAAAGAAGCTGGCTTGCAGGTGATAACGCCCGCTGTCGTCCTGGTCAATGGCTAAAATATCGCTCTCGGGGAACCCCAACCCCAGGCCAGGGCGCACGCGTACGCCATCGCTGAAGGCGTTATCGTCCGGGAAGCGAAGACGCAGCAAGCGCAACGCCTGGAAAAAAGCATAGTCGCGACCGTTGGCCAGCAAGGCGTCCTGAGTCATAGCAGGCGCTGCCGGCCGATTTTCGCCGGCCAAGCCAGTGTTTCCTGATTAACGCTGTCGTACAGGTTGAGCGCTACGAAGCTGTTGAGCGCGACACTGCCAGCAAAGAACTCATCGAGTACCACGCCAAACAGGTAAAGCCCTCCGGCACCCAGGAAATGGTCGCCGCGGCACTCCAGGCGCACCACCGTACCTTCGATGGGCAGGCCGTTGATGAAGCGTCGCTCCTGCGTGGCAAAGACTTTTTCAATGCCGTTGA
Source organism: Pseudomonas sp. O39 (assembly GCF_045447295.1). Lineage (NCBI taxonomy): Bacteria > Pseudomonadati > Pseudomonadota > Gammaproteobacteria > Pseudomonadales > Pseudomonadaceae > Pseudomonas > Pseudomonas sp. O39. Next base: position 22,850 of record NZ_JBJGXV010000010.1, on the reverse strand, counting down.
TCCGTCGATTGTTGGCGTCTTGCCCACCCTCATCGGCGCTCGGCAGGTAGAGTTTGAGCAGGCTCTTGAGGTAATCGGCGTCCAGCAGTTTGAAGTGGTTGGCGTTCAGCTGGGAAAGCATGCGCCACAGCAACCGGTCCTGGTATTTGGGCGGATGGCAGGGGGTGATGCCACGAATGTTGCGCAGCGTGACGCGCGCCGGGGTGTTGTCCATCGGCTGGTTGAGGTCCCCGGGGTGCAAGCTCTCGGGCAGCGGGCCGTCAGTGCACAGCAGCGAGATCGACAGGGTGAGGTCTTCCGGCGATTGACGGTCGACATACGGCAGGCTGATGAAGTGCTCGTAATCACGCGGGTCGTTGCTGCCCTGGCGAATGCGCAGGTTGAACGCATCACGCTGGTAAATGGTGTGGAAGGGTTTTAAGGTTTTTTCGTTGCCGGTGCCCGAATAGGCGCTGACACTCAGCACCGAATGAATGCGCAGGCGTTGGCGCTGGGACTGGTTCGCAGGCTGGATGCGATATTCGGGTTGGCGGTGATCGACCCTGAGCGGGTGAGCGTCCTGGGTGAACAGGTTGACCGCGGGTGTCACCCCGAGCATGAAGCTGTTTTCAGTTATCGAGGGTGCCCACGATGGCACTTTGTCCAACACCAGCTTTACGCTCATGCGGGTGTGTTCGCCTCGATGGCGCCAGCGCTGCAAACCCCTCAAGCGCACGAACAGGAATTTTTCCGGCAACGCGAAATACTCCTGCAAGCCCCGGTAGGCCGGGTGTGCGGCGTCCGGGTAGGGCAACAACGCGTGCTCACGATCAAAGCCGCACGATTGGATGTGGTTGGCCGACAGCAGCGTTATCGGTTGGCCTTCACCCTGGATGCGTATTTCGCGCACATGCTGGTCCAGCAGACGGAGCAGGGCGCAGGCTTCGCTGAAGGTATCACCCAGGTAAAAGGTCAGGCTGTCGGCCTTGAAGTCATTGGGCGCGACGGTCAGCGCAAGATCTAGCACGAGGCAACGGCTGTCTGAGGTTCCGCCTTCCCAGCGCGCACCGGTTAGCGTGACCGGCTCAAGGTCGACCGGCATCGTGCTGCGAAAGCTCACTCGATGGCCATCAATGGGCACGGAAGCCACTTCGCAGCCGGTATCGATAGCTTGTGTCTGTGAAAGCGCTGTTCGCGGCGCGAACTGCAGCAGCGTCATGCACGGCAGCGGCTGCAAATACTGCGGATAAAGCAACTGCGCCAGCTCTTGGACAAATTCGGGAAACTCGTCATCCAACCGCTGGCGCACCATGCCCGTCAGGAAGGCCACGCCTTCGAGCAGCCGCTCCACATCCGGATCACTGGCGGAGCCACTGCCGAGCAAGGGCGCCAGCGCAGGGTTACGCTGGGCAAACTCATCGGCCAGATGCCTCAGGTTATTCAGTTCACTTTGGTAGTAGAAGTTCTGCACAGTCCACCTAGCGCATCGACAGCGAGACGCGCCCGTCGCAGGAGACGAGGGTCGATAAGTGGATGGGGATGTCGCGGTCATTGATCGCGACCAATCCGTCGAGCATGAAGCGCAACGACAACACCTCGCGACCGTGTTCGGCCAGGGTGATGCAGGGTGATTTCAGACGCGGTTCGTAACGCGCAACCATGCGTGTCATGTGGTCGATGATTTGCGCCGTTTCTCCGGTGGCGAAGCTGCCGGCCAGGTTGGTGAAGTCGGGCACCCCGAAATCCGGGTCTATCGGCACGCTGCCTTGGCGAGTGTTAAGGATCCGGCTCAGATGCTCCATCAGTGAGTCCAGCAGCACTTGAGCCTGGGTCAAGTGGGAGCGTTCGCTGCCCAGTTGCAGGGCGCCAATGCGTTCCAGCAGGCGTTTTTCTTTCATCACCGATCCCTCCATCACTCATGATTCAATGGTTGCGGCCATCGGCAGGGCGGATGACCGCAGAGTGAGCAGCGCGCAGCTTTCAGCTCTTGTCCAGCTTGCCGACCAGCGACAAGGTGAACGAGGCCCCCATGTACTTGAAATGCGGCCGGACCTTGAGGCTCACGCGGTACCAGCCTGGGTCACCTTCGACGTCGTTTACGGAAATGTCGGCCTGGCGCAATGGCCGGCGGCTGCGCACGCCCACGGCAGGGTTGTCCATGTCGGCGACGTATTGACGGATCCAGCCATTGAGCTCCGACTCCAGGTCGCCGCGCTCTTTCCAGGTGCCGATGTTTTCGCGCTGGATGACCTTGATGTAGTGAGCCAGGCGACTGACCACGAAGATGTAGGGCAACTGGGTGCCGAGCTTGTAGTTCAACTCCGCTTCCTTGCCTTCTTTGTCATTGCCAAAGTACTTGGGTTTCTGACAAGAGTTGGCGGAGAAGAACGCGGCGTTGTCGGTGTTCTTGCGCATGGTCAGGGCTATAAAACCCTGCTCGGCCAGCTCGAATTCCCGCCGCTCGGAGATCAGCACGTCAGTCGGGATTTTGGTCTGCACCTCACCCATGGCTTCGTAGTTGTAAATCGGCAGGTCGCTGACGGTACCGCCACCTTGCGGGCCGATGACGTTGGCACACCAACGGTACTGGGCGAAGCTGTCGGACAATCGGCTGGCAAAGGCGAAGGCGGCATTGCCCCACAGGAAATCGTGATTGCTGGAGGTCACGCTTTCGTTGTAACGGAATTTTCTGACCGGCACCGTTTCTTCCCCGTAGGGCGTGCGCAGCAGGAAGTGCGGCAACGTCAGCCCCACAAAACGTGAGTCTTCACTCTCGCGAAACGCATTCCACTTGATGAACTGCGGGCCTTCGAATACGGCTTGCAGGTCTTTCAGGTTGGGCAACTGGGAAAAGCTCTCGACACCAAAGAACTGCGGGCCTGCCGCCGCGATGAAGGGTGTGTGCGACATCGTCGATACGGACGCGATGGACTGCAGCAGCTTGATGTCCTGTGAGCCAGGGTTGAACTCGTAATTGCCGATGATGGCGCCGAACGGCTGGCCGCCGAACTGTCCGAATTCTGCGCTGTAAACGGCCTTGTACAGACCCGAGCGCGTGATCTCCGGGGCGTCTTCAAAGTCGTCCAGCAGCTTTTGCTTGGACACACTGAGAATTTCCAGGCGGTTGTTTTCACGAAAATCGGTACGGTCGACCAAAAATTTCAACGAGCGCCATGACGCCTCGAGCGCCTGGAAACGCTCATGATGCAAAATAGCGTCGACTTGACGGCAGAGCTTGGCGTCCAACGCTGCAATCATGTCGTCGATCAGGTTGGCGCTGACTTTTTCGACCGCGCGGCTGGGTTCCAGCAACTGTGCGACAAAGGCCTCCAGACCTTGGCGCGTCACCGCGTAGGCCTCGTCGCCAGGCTTTATTCGCGCGGTATGGATCAATTGATCCAGCAGCGAACCCTCCTGTTGCGTCGCAGACGCTTGCGTGGCCGGGTTTTGCGTTGCTTCTTGGGTCATGGCTTTACTCCTTTTCCTCAACGCCCAACTCACCGAGCAAGCGGGCACGCGCACCGTCGTCTTCGATCAATGCCTGTAATTCCTTGCGAAAGTCGGGCACGTTACCCAGTGGGCCTTTCAACGCTTTGAGTGCATCACGCAGGGCGATCAACTGGCCGAGTTCCGGTACCTGCTCAACCAGGGCGTCCGGTTCAAAGTCACGAATCGATTCGAACTTCAGATTCACCGCCAGACGCTCGTCTGGCGTTGCGTCATCCGAGAGGCGGTTGGCGATGGATAGTTGCAGGCTCAGGTTCTGGCCTTTGAGCACGTCGGTGAAGTTGTCCTTGTCGACGCGAATCGGCTTGAGTTCTTCGACAGGTTTCTGGTCTTCACGCAGGGTGAAGTCACCGATCACCAATTGCTTGAGCGGCAGCTCGACCTGTTCCTGGGCATCGCCCGTCGCAGGTTTGTAGACAATATTGACGCGCTCTTTAGGCGCGACGGAACCGTCACTTGCCATGGTGTTTCTCCTCAGTGAGCGACTCGCAGAGGCGGTCGCGTCGTGTCAGGGGGTTCAGTCGGTTGCGGTACAGGCGCTGCGCTTGCGCCAGAACCCGTTGAGGTCCAGGCGTGACAATCGCCGTGACCATTCAGACGAATTGCTGTGCTCAAGCATCATTTCAAGCAGCGGCTTGACCAACTCGGGCTCCCATTGCTCCAGATTGAGCTCGTCGGCCCGGGCCAGCAGGCCTTCCAGCGCGATACGCAGATCAGGGTGGGGGTCGAACCGATAAACCAGCACGCATTGCGAGGCACTCAGCCTGAAACGGTCGCGCGCGCTGGCGGTATGGGCGATGCAGCGCTGCAGTTCGGCTAACCCATCATTCAGCCGACCTTCATTGGCCATACGCCGAGCGTCTTCTACGCAGGTCTCGATAGCGTCCTTGGGGGCGACTACGGGCGTCGTCGGCGCCAGGCTTTCCAGCCACGCTCGGGTGGCGCCATCGGCAAAAGGCATGCCGTCGGCGAAGGTCAGATCGATAACGCCAGGCAGGCGGCTTACCAACCCTTGCACCTCGTGCGCTATGGCCTGGGCAGCAGCGCTCGCACCCGCCTGTAAAAGGGCGGTGTGGCTGATGCGATTAAGGTCGAGCCAAAAGGGGTAGCTGCTCAGCCGACCTTCACAGAAACGCGCGATATCCAGCGGCTCGGCGACTTCCTGCAAACGCAGGAGACTCTCTCGCAGAGTAAGGGGCGGAGACGGCAGGCGAGTGTTTCGACCCTGGCTGGGGGGAGGCGCTTCGAGCGTGATCCACAGTGCCTGGCGATTCAGCCGATAGGTCAAGGGCAGAGCAGGGCGCTGATCCAGGCAGTAGGCGTGCACCGGACGCAGCGACTCGAACACCTTTTCTACGTTGCTGACGATGGCCTCATCGCCGTCCAATAAGGTCACTGGCGGGCTGATGACCATGGGCAGGGCGCCGGTCGCGACGTCAGCGGGCGTGGATTGCGCGGCTGGCGACGTCGTGCCCTGTGACGGCTCTTGGGTTTTGCTACGGGTCAGTTGCTCCAGGCGCCGACGAACTCTGGCAAAGCTCGGGGCCTGGTCATCCTGCGTGCGCCAGAACACCTCAATGGCCTCCCAGTCGCTGACCAAACGCTCAGCCGCCAGGGTGTCCAACGGTTCAAAAGGCTCTGCCAGCGTCTTGTCCAGCCACTCGATCAGCCATTGCGCTTGATTGCGCCGAGCCCGCAAGCGCGAGACGGGTGGCGTCAGGGTGTGCCAATAGAGGTCCAACATCTCTCTGAGCAGATGAACCCCGGCGCTTAGCCCGGCCATCGCGCGCAGGCGAGTCCAGGCACACAGCAGCCAAATGGCGACACTGAGGTCTTTACCTTCCGATTTGAGAATGCCTTCGCAGAGTGTCGACAGGCGCTGCCAATCCACCGCCTCAAGCGCATGGATATTGTTGAGCTTGTCGATCTCTGCCTGAGCCGCAGCAAACGCATCACCCTCGCGAGGGTTGTGACCTGCCGGGTATTGTTCGTTGATGGGATAAGCCCCCAACTGATCCTGGTCACCCTGCATAGTTCGTTTGCCTTCTACTGCCTGCTTAAAGGAGTCGTGCGAGGGCCCGAGGCAATACACGAAGGGCCCGGGGCTTGACGACTAAGCAGTACCGTAGGGGATGGGGGCGATTCATCCCATCAGGTCAACACCTGAAAGCGCAGGCGCAGATGCGGGACTTAATAACGTCGGCGATAACGGACATAGTGATCTTTGTGCAGGATGTGGGGTGCGCAGGAAACGGTGCTGGCTTTGAGCGAACTCATCGGCTGAAGCCATCGAACGGGGTCATGTATACGGCCCCGAAAGGGTCCAGGCGTTTGCGAATTTCTGCATCGGGTGTGCCGTATACCACCAGGCTGGTGATGGTGCACAGCGCCAGGAAACGCTGGCCGAAAGGGGCGAAAGTGCTGTCTACGTGGCTCACCACGGCATCGGCGTTATACCGCTCAAGAATGTGCACGGTGCTCAGCTCTTCGTTGACGCTGTATTCGTAAACCCGTGTGCCCGGTTCGGCACGGGTGGCGGCAACGATTGTGGCGATCAAGGCCTTGAATTCAGCGAACTGCGCGGGTTTTACCGCGAGAGAAAACAGGCAGGAAATAATGGGGTGCATCGTGGTTGTCTCCGGCAGAGGCATTACAAACGCCTGCACCGCCATGTCGCTGGCCTAGCCGATTCATGCGGTGCGGGCAGGGAGCATCAGGTGTTTTCGGGCGCTTCCCCGAACAGCTTGCCGGCGCCCGCCCAATCCGAGGCGGCGACGTCTTCGAAAATGACGTAGATGTAATTTGCATCGGTACCGGTGTGTTTGACGATGCTTTGAGTGATATCGGCTGCAACAGCAGCTTTTTGCGCGTGTTCCTTACCTTCGAACCAGCTCACACGTACGACGGGCATGATGTATTCCTTCAGGACATTGATCGGGGAGCGGTGCGCGGTGCACCGTTGTCTGACTGGAATCCATCGTACTGTTGAACATGCTGGTGATAAATGGCCTCCAGCTATAATCTGGGTAGACTAAAACTCTACAATTGGCGAGCCGAGCATGGTACCTATCGATTCCTTTCAGGGCGTCATCACCTTTGTCGTCGCGGCCCGCTCCTCCAGCTTTACCCAGGCAGCCGAGCGCTTGGGGCTGTCAAAGTCCGCCGTGGGCAAAGCCATCGCGCGCCTTGAAGAACGCTTGGGGACGCAGCTGTTTCATCGCACGACGCGACGGATTTCCCTGACTGCGGATGGCGAGGCCTATTTTTTGGCTTGCTCTACGGCGCTGGAGGAAATCGGCACAGCTGAAAGTGGGCTGGCTTCGGGAGGTGGAGAGCCAACCGGGCGTTTGCGCGTTGATGTGCCGGTGGCGTTCGGACGTCGGGTCGTCGCACCTTTGTTGTTCGAGATCGCCAACAAATACCCTGAGCTGCACCTGAGCCTGACCTTTTCCGACCACTTGGTGGACCCGTTCGAAGAAGGTATTGATCTGCTCGTACGTTTTGGCGAATTGCAGGACACCAGTGACCTCGTGGCGCGACGACTGACTCGTCAGCGCTGGGCCATCTGTGCAGCCCCTGATTACCTGGCACGTTTGGGCATCCCGCAAACCCTGGAAGAGCTGAGCCAGCATCGCTGCATTGTCGGCCATCGCCGTGGCCAGCCGCTCGCATGGCGCGTGATGCAAGCGGGGCAGACCGTACGCTACGCACCGCCCTCAAGCCATCAGATTGGCGACGGCGAAGCCATGATTCTTGCGGCCGTAGCAGGCACCGGCTTATGCCAGATGCCGCGCAGCCTGTTCCAGGGCGATATCGAAGCGGGCAGGCTGGTTGAGGTGTTACATGCTTATGAACCTGAAGCGGTTGATGTGCACGCGGTATGGCCGAAGGTTTCGCACTTGCGACCCAAAGTGCGGTATGTGGTCGATGAGCTGGTCAAACTGTGTGCGCATTGGCAGTAATAGACGTGCACATGCTTAAGCACTGAACAAATCAAACCGCAAGAGGCCGTCAAACTCATTGAAGGGCTGGAGAACAGGCGCTCGTACGCGCTTGTGCCTGGTGCTCCTTTGCACAATGCTTGGCATCAGGCACCGAACGTTTGGAACTGCAAACACCTGATCAATGAGAGGAGAACCTTTCAGATTGCAGGTTGATGCCATCGCACCTGGGAGCGCTATCGAGAAAACCCGCCGAGGCGGGTTTTCCAGACGCAGTACAATTTTCCTGTAATGCACCGCTTTACTGAGACATGTCATTCTTTTTCATGTCGTCTTTTTTCATGCCGTCATTGGACATGGAATCTTTCTTCATCGTGTCTTTGCCCATGGTGTCTTTTTTCATCGTGTCCTTACCCATGGTGTCTTTGTGCATTTCATCCTTTTTCATCGTGTCCTTTTTCATCGTATCGTGGGACATCGTGTCTTTCTTCATCGTGTCATTGCTCATCGTATCGTCGGCGTGTACAACCGCGACGCCCACTGCCAGGCACATACCCAGGATTGCAGTCGTTAACCTTTTCATCGTGAAGCTCCTTGAGACTCAGGTTGCGAAAAAGCGCAGCCCGGGCTGCGCAATGGGGTTGCCACGGGCGTCAGCTGCCACCGAACCAGTTGTAGCCCTGGTCTTCCCAGTAACCACCCGGGTAGGTATTAGTGACGAAAATCGCTTGAATGTGTTTTGGGTTCTTGTAGCCAAGCTTGGTAGGCATGCGCAGCTTCATTGGGAAGCCATATTCACGCGGTAATACGGCACCGTCGTAGGTCAGCGTCAGCAGCGTTTGAGCATGTAGCGCCGTGGCCATGTCGATACTGGTGTAGTAATCGTCGGCACATTTGAAGCCGACGTACTTTGCGTCGGTGTCGGCCCCGACGCGTTTTAGGAAATCACTGAAGCGCACACCGCCCCAGCGCCCGATGGCACTCCAGCCCTCGACACAGATGTGCCGGGTGATCTGATCGCTCTGTGCCATGGCACGCAGTTCCTCAAGCTTCCAGCTGCGCTTGTCGGCGACCATGCCGGTTACTTCCAATCGGTAGGTGTCCTCATCGACGGCAGGCGCTTCGTCGATGCCGTAGAAGGCATTGAAGGGAAATGGCCGGGTAATCATCGACTCTGCGTAGGTAGGGGCCATGGCGTTCGGGTTGAACAGCCAGCCCTGCACCCTGTCATTGAAGCGCGACATGGAGGACAGAGCGGTTTCAACGTGATCGTTATCGGAAATGTTGCAGCCGGACAGCATCGCCACGCCGCCCAAGGTCAAGCTACGCAGCAGGAAGGAGCGCCGCGAGCTATCTTCGACCTGGAGCGAAATAATTTTCCGTGCATCCTTCAAAATGGACGACTCATCCAGCGCTGGGCGTTGCTCACGCTTGCTCATACGCGCTCCTTATGGCCAACAATCATGGCCAATAACGTCTTTGGAACGAGTGCGACCATCACCAAATGCACGGCGATGAATGCCACCAACAAAGACATCGCAATGAAGTGCACATGCCGCGCGCTGTCGTAGCCACCCAGCAGTTCACGTAGTAGCGGGAACTGGACTGATTTCCACAGAACCAACCCGGAAACCACTAGAGCAATAATGTCGAGCATCACAAACAGATACGCCACACGCTGCACGTGGTTGTAATGACTTATATCGTTATGCCCCAACCGCCCATGGAGTGCAGACCACAGGTCATTAAAAAAACCTTTGGGTGATACAGGAAAAAAACGTCGCGACAGACGGCCGCTAAAAAGATTGAAAAGTAGGTAGAAAAGGCTGACGACGACCAACATCCACATTGCTGCGAAATGCCATTGCAACGCGCCCCCGAGCCAGCCACCCAAGGTGATCGACGTGGGGAAATTAAAATCATAAAGGGGAGAGGCGTTGTAGATACGCCAGCCGCTGGTGACCATTACCAACACCGCCAAAGCGTTCAGCCAATGGGCCAATCTCAACCAGGCGGGATGGCTGCTTTGTGGGACTACAGGAGCAGCACGGGTTGTTTCAGGTGCGGCTTGCATTGGAGGAGACTCCAAACAGGAATAACGTCATAACCATTTGATCGAGTGTAGACGCTAACTCAAAACACGATGCTCCTTTGAGGTGGACGAAGCGTTCCGTACGTCCCATATGCCTATCAGGCAGGTAGTCTCCATCCGAAAAACTTGACTTGATCCCGACAAATTGACGCCTTGATAAAAAAGCCGAACACGTTGAAGGGGGACTCAAAGCTCGAAGCGGCGTCGAGGGGGTTACGTCGAGTAAAATCATTCTCGTGGCCAATGTCGCCAGCCAGCTAGGCTTGTAACGTCCGGAGGGCGTTATCGGTGAGGGTACGTTTATGGCAACTGTTAAAACTGCTCTTGTACTTGCTGGTGGTGGGAGCCTTGGCGCGGTTCAGGTCGGAATGTTACAGGCGCTCGTTGAGGCCGAGGTTTCATTCGACCTGGTGGTTGGCGCTTCGGTCGGAGCCATCAATGGTGCCTACTTCGCGGCCAGACCGAATGCTAAAGGCGTGAGCGAGCTTGCGGATTTCTGGCGCAGCTTACGTAAGTCGGATGTGTTTCCGTTCTCGGCACTCGACACCTTCAAGGGTATTCTGAATCGTCGCGGTCACCTGCTGAGTGCTTCGGCGCTGCATCGTTTAGTGCGCAGATCTCTCCCGGTCGAATTAATCGAAGAGACTGAACTACCCCTGCATATTGTCACCACCAATCTGCTCAGCGGCGCCGAAGAACTTCTGTCCAGTGGTAATGCTGAACAGGCCTTGCTCGCCAGTGCTGCGATTCCGTTAGTGTTTCCCAATGTCCGGGTGGGAGAAAAGTTCTTGGTCGATGGCGGTGTCACCAGTAACACGCCGATTTCCAGTGCGGTGACATTGGGGGCAACGCGAGTTGTAGTTCTGCCCACCGGGTTCGGTTGTGCTTGCCTGTGCCCACCGAGCGGGCTCGTTGCGTTAGCCTTGCACACGCTTAACTTGATGAGTATGCGTCAACTGGTACGCGACATCGAATTGTACAAGGCGCGTGCAGCTATCCATGTAGTGCCGCCGCTGTGCCCACTGGATGCGTCAGTGTTCGATTTCAACCAGACAGATCAACTGCTGCAACGTGCGTATCAGTCAACCCAAGCCTGGATAGAAGAGGGCGGATTGATGCGCGACGGGGTACCCGATTCGTTACTCGCCCATACTCATCATATTGGTGAGCGCTGACTTTAGCCACGCAGGCGGTTGCGGAGTTGCACACGAAGGACTACACGCTGCATCGTTGTGTTGAGCGCAAATGAGAGCCCTTTGAGTGACATGGCGGGCTCTCATGGCGTTGAACGGTTGCGCGCTATCCTGAAGCCAAGAGTTTTTTAACTTCGGCAATGATCAAATCGATATTGAATGGCTTTGCCAATACAGCATCGAACAAATCTGATCTCTGCATACCGATATGTGCCTGAGCACCGCTCATCAAGATGATCGGCAAATCATTCGCGCAAGGAAGGGCTCGGACGGCGGTGGCGAATTCCAGGCCGTCCATGACCGGCATCATGAAGTCGGTAATGATCAGGGCAGGCCGTTCTCTGTCCAGCACCTCGAGTCCTTTTCGACCATTGCTGGCCGTCACCACCATGAACCCCTCATCCTCCAGCGCGAAGCTGAGAATGTCAGCGATCAAATACTCGTCGTCGACGACCAGGACGGTGGTCATGTTAATTCAACCCACTTAAAAGCTTAAGAAATTGAACCGGGAGATCACTCAGTGGGGACTGGTGGTTCATGCCTTGAAGCCTTTTTCAGGAAAACGTCTTGATCTTGGATGACGACCTCAAATCGCGAGGGGTCATAAGCGCTATCTCGTACTTTAAGAATAGATAGCGTCCTGCTTAGTTCAGAGTGATTCTCAGAAAATCGCATCAGCATCAGGTTGTCGACGATGCTGGACAGGTCAGAGCTTGGTGCGCTGACCTCGGAGCCAAATAGATCGCGCATTTCCCAGGATGCAAACACTGTAACGCCCCGGGATCGCAGCTCGTTCATCAATGCACTGAAGAAGTCATTGATCCGCGCCGGATTTGTCGAGACTCTTGTCATACCGCCAAGGCTATCGATGAACAGGCGCTTGATGCCCTTTGCTTCAACGATACTCAGCAGGCGTGCGCCCAGTCCATCCAGCAGGCCTTCCGTAGTAGGCTGCCAGGCAATGGTCAGCGCGCCGCTGTCTTCCATACCTTTGATATCGATACCCAGTGATTGGCCTTTGAGTCGCAACCGTTGCGGGCTCTCGTAGAAGCCAAAATGCAGCCCCGGAGTTTCCACCGTCGACTCGGCCAGGAATTTGAGACCCAGCGTGGTTTTACCTATCCCGGAGGGGCCCATGACCAGAGACACACTGGAACTGTAAAGGCCTCCGCCCAGTATGCTGTCCAGTGATCCAATACCACTGGCAATACGCGTCATGTCGGCGCTGTCGGGGGCGGACGGGTGGCTATAAAGGCTTTCGAGACGCGGGTAAACCACTAATCCATTGTCCGTGATTTCACACTCATGCAGACCGGTCATTGCTCCGCTACCACGGGTTTTACGCAGTTGAATACGACGTGCTGAGCGCGTTCCATATAGCTCTTCGCCCATCTCGATTACGCCATCAACCATGGTGTGCTCAGGGCTACCGTCGTCGAGCCGGGAGCTGGTGAGAAACAGCACCGTGCAACCCGCGAAAGCGGCATGCCCCTGCAACTCGGAGATGAACTTCTTTGTGTCGATCGGCGAGTCGGCTTTTGAGCGCGCATTGAGCAGACCGTCGACTACCATCACCGTGGCTTTTTGACGGCTTATTTCGCGCCGAAGCAGCTTTACTACTTCATCCAGACCTTCGTTTTCCAGAGTGTCAAACGCGCTGACAAATTGAATTTCGGCGCCGACTTTGGAAGCGTCGAAAAAGCTCAGGGTGGAAAGAAATTGAAAAAGACGGTCATGTGACTCGGCCAGTAGCGTGGCGACCAGAACCCGACCTCCATTGTTCGCATGATGGAACCCAAGCTGGTTGGCGAGGATCGTTTTGCCAGACCCTGGGCGCCCTTGGATTATGTATGAAGCGCCTGCGACCAGCCCTCCCTTGAGCAGAGCGTCGAGCCCTTCTATTCCACTTTGGAGGCGTATTAGCTTTTCCACGATGCGACCCTGATCTGAAAAACAGGCTGTTTAAGCCGAGTGGGCGGAATGCTAACGCTATTTTCGCTCTGGGGCCATTCACGCCTAAAGCATGGTTGGTTATGTGCGTTGTCCGTCGCATTCCAAGGCCGCCTTTTACTCGGCCTTATTCCCCTAACGTTGTATGAATTCAAACTTCCCAACAAATGACCCTCCACTGCGGCAGTGATTCAATTTTGGTAACTGACGGCGTGCGCTTGCTTACAACAGGCAGGATGGATACCTCGGTAGGCGTTACTTCTTGAGCGCAGCTTGAATCCGTGGTCGACGCTGCTATAGGATGAACAAAGGAGATGGCATTCCTCCTTAAACCGCCTCCGTGCTGATGATGCCTACGTGAACCCTGGACAGGGTGCGTAGGTGTGTCTCCCTGTCCCCCAATTCAGGACAGGATATGACTTTACCCTTCGAGCTTTTCTTCTCTTTCCGCCGGCGCGCGAGCCGTCTGCCCGTTAGTCCACTCAGATTTGATGAGGTGGGCTCCCCATGCTGAAGTCATTAATCGTTATTGCCGTTGGCGCTTCACTGGGAGCCTGGTTGCGTTGGCTCTTGGGCTTGAAGCTGAATGCGTTGTTTCCGACGATTCCCCCCGGTACCGTGGTTGCGAACATGGTTGGGGGTTACATCATCGGCCTGGCCATCGCGTTTTTAGCCGCATCTCCTACCCTTAGCCCTGAATGGCGTCTCCTGATCATCACGGGGTTTTGTGGTGGGCTTACCACCTTTTCTACATTTTCAGCCGAAACGGTTGCCTTGATTCAGGAGGGCAGACTGCTCTGGGCGCTCGGCTCAATTTCGTTGCACGTTGTAGGTTCGTTAGCCATGACCGCTGCCGGGCTTCTGTCCTATCAAATGATGGGTACTCGCTGAGGAGATAGAAATGAAAGGTTTTATGGTCGTTTTCTTTACTCAACAAAACCGTCGCTATCAGGGAAAAATGCTAGGCGAATGGATCGTCGATGTAGCTAAGGAAATGGGGCTGCGCGGTGCCACGCTCTGCACTGGAATCGAAGGCTTTGGGCATACTGGGCAACTTCATTCATCGCACTTTTTCGAGTTGGCCGATCAGCCTACGGAAATTCGCTTGGCGATCACAGAGGACGAATCAGAGCGACTGTTCAAGCGACTCGACGCTGAGGACATATCAGTGTTTTTTACAAAGACGCCAATCGAAATGGGCACTCTTGGGAAAGCGCTGTCCAATGCAACCACTCCCACTCCCACACATTCATAGCTATGAATATGAGCGAGGCGGACATCGCAGCAGGCAACGTCATTCCCAATGATTTCTTTACCGTTATCGAGACTTCCTGCAAACCAGTCGCCCAAATACGTTGAGCGTGACGATGGTCCTTTGGCCGTCTTGCTGATTTGCCCGTATGCAGTATTGCCAGGTGTGATGAGCAGGACGGACGAAGCGGGTGCGTATGGCAAATAAAACGTCAGCGCTCACCCGATTTTGTTGTACATGGATAAATGTCGCGTATAAGTTTTGTGTTGCCTTTTAAGGCGCGTTCAGGCGCAAAACGCTCCGGTGATTGATGTGCAGGTACCTGCCTAAATCGGATCGATGACTGAAACGGATCATAGGATCGCAACGGCCGACGGTTTTATCCGAGCAGCACATTGAGTCCCGTCATGGGAAGAATCGCTGCAACTATCCTCTTGGAGCGTGGCTCCGAGGTGGGCCTTAAAGGAAAATTAGCTATGACCCTACAATCGCGCCTCAGCCCACTTTCTGAAGAACAGATGGATGAATCACAGAGAGCTGTCCTCAGGGAGATTATCAGTGGCCCACGAGGTAACCTTGACGGCCCGTTTTTAGCCTGGATTCACAGTCCCGAGCTTGCCAACCATGCGCAAAAGTTGGGTGCGTTTTGCCGATACGGTACGCGCGTGGAGCTTCGATTGACCGAGCTGGCAATTCTTGTCACTGCCGCCTGGTGGCAGTCCCAGGCCGAGTGGCAAATTCACGAGCCCATTGCCCGCAGCGCGGGTGTGTCAGACAGCATCATCGAGTCGCTCAAGCAGCAGGTTTTGCCCGAGTTTCAGCAGGATGACGAACGTATTGTTTATCGTCTGGGGAGGGCGCTCTATGAGCATCGTCGGGTTGATGATGCTCTGTACACCGACGCCGTCAGTACGCTTGGCGAGCCTGCTGTGGTTGAGTTGATAGGTGTCTACGGGTACTACGCGTTTGTGGCGATGACACTCAATGTTTTTGCCGTGCGACGCGATGGAGATGCACCACTGCCATTCCCTGAACCCTAGGGCTTGCTGAGGCGAGTTAAGTCTCTATTCAGGCCGCTCATGGCTATTGAGCCAGTTGAGCCTTCAAGCTGGCGACTTGCGCTTCAAGTTCACGCACGCGTTCGCGAGCCTCAAATTCGACGCTGACGTCCTTCTGGATGCCAATGTAATAGGTAAGCTGGTCCGCCTCGTTAAAAACCGGAGTAATCGACAGCTCATTCCAGAAGGCGCTACCGTCCTTGCGATAGTTCCGAATGATTTGCCGGCAGGGCTGAAGGTTCTTAATGGCCTCGCGAATAGCGGCGAGGCCGGCCTGGTCACGGTCATCCCCCTGCAGGAAGCGGCAGTCCTGGTACAGCGTTTCGTCGGCGCTATAGCCTGTAAGGCGCAGGAAGGCGGGGTTGGCGTAGATCAGTATGTTCTCATCGCCTTCCTGCTCCGCAACGACGATGCCATCGTTTGATGCTTCAACAACCAGTTTCAGCAGTTCTGCGTTGATCATTTTCCGAGCCCCAGTAAATTTCACATCATTTTAGGACAATTTGGGGGGCAAGAAGGTTTTCGAGATCATTTGAAAGTATCCCTGTGACTTACCGAGACATTGCCGACGATTCGATGTGCCCTTCACCTGAGCCGCAAATCTCATCATGGGCGCACTGCAACAACCTGAGTCGACCATTGATGATCGGCCAGCCCCTATAGATTCAAGGTCCACTCCCTGCTTACCAGGGAAGACGTTCGCCGTTATAAGCGAAGAAATTGCCGCTGTCGGCAGGCGCCAAGCGGTCAATCAGAGATAACAACTCATGGGCAGCAATGCTCGCCGGCCTGGCTGCCGAGGCACCACGAAACGGGTGTGACAGGCCCGAAATTACCGTGCCGGGATGCAGGCTCAACAAGCGGGTCTGAGGGCGGGTTCGTGCCAGTTCGATGGCAGCCGTTTTAATCAGCATGTTCAGTGCTGCCTTGGATGCACGATAGGCGTACCAGCCGCCCAGGCGGTTATCGCCGATGCTGCCTACCTTGGCAGAGAGCATCGCCATTGCGCCATGAGCGTCCAGCAACGGCAGGAAGTGACGCAAAACCAGCGCAGGCCCGAACGTGTTGACTTGAAAGACTGACTGCAACGCGTCTGCTGCAATCGCGGAGTAGCTTTTTTCAGGCTTTATTTCGTCGCGATGAAGCAGGCCTGCAGCATGCACGATCAACTGGTACGGTGCTTCTTCAGTCAATTCGGCTGCCGCTCTGGCGATACTGTCGGGATCCTCCAGATCAAGGCATGGAACACTGTTGCGCCCCAACTCACGAACATACCCACACCGTGGATCCTGATTGAGCAACTCACAAAAAGCCGAGCCGAGCGCGCCACTGGCGCCTATCACGAGGGCACGATAGCCCTCACCAAGGGAGTTCATCGTCAAGGGACTGTTCATCCAGGCTCTCCTGCGGTCTGATGCGATTTGTTGGTGTTAACCCAGTCGCCCTATCAGTTGCAGGAACTCGTGACGCGTCGCGGAGGACTCGCGAAAGGCGCCCAGCATCACGGATGAGGTCATCACCGAATTTTGTTTTTCCACGCCCCGCATCATCATGCACATGTGCTTCGCTTCAATGACCACCGCCACGCCGGCGGCATCGGTGATGTGCTGAATGGCGTCGGCAATTTGTTTGGTCAGGTTTTCCTGGATCTGCAGGCGACGGGCGAACATATCCACCACTCGGGCCACTTTCGACAGGCCCAGTACTCTGCCAGTGGGGATGTACGCTACATGAGCCTTGCCGATGAAGGGCAGCATGTGATGCTCACACAATGAATACAGTTCGATGTCGCGCACGATGACCATTTCATCGTTTTGCGATTCGAACAGTGCACCATTGATCACTTCCTCCAGGCTCATTGTGTAGCCATTGCACAGGTACTGCATCGCTTTGGCGGCACGCTTGGGGGTGTCCAGCAGACCTTCACGCTCAGGGTTCTCGCCTACTCCGACGAGAATTTCACGGTAATGTTCGGCTAATGATGGGTTCATCTTGATTCCTCGCAGCCATGCTGCGCTGTATGTGTCGGCAATCCTTGGCGGTAGGAGAGTATCTGCTGCGCACGTCTGACGCAGATGACACAGGGTTCGCCAAATCAGCCATGAGCCAGGTTCTGCGTCGGGGCCATGACCAGGCGAAGCTTTCTAGGTCTGCTTGGTTTTCAACGTTGACGCCTCGTCTGATGCGGGTTTGGACGCCGGCACCGTGCAACGGTTATCGACACAGCGGCGACCACTGTCTGGGTGGGGTAACCACGCCAAATGGGGCCGTAAGCGGCAGAAAAGGCGATAACCCAGTTCAAGCAACGGGCGCAATGCACGCCACGTCAGTGGCGTTGCCCAAAAACCCAAACCGGCGGCTCGCCAGCTCCACAGGGTGGCGTCCAGGCCGGTTACCCAGCGTCCGTCAGCGAAACGGGCGTGCAACGACGACTGCATGTGCTCGAACGTAAACCCGAGTGCCTCGGCATCGAATGCACCGCTGCTGATGTCCACAAAAACCAGTCGATCCTTCACCGCATGCCCGCGCAGGTACTTGATTTCGCGCGCACACAGAGGGCATTCACCGTCAAAGTACAGCGTCAGCGGCCAATTCATTTTGTTGTACATCGACAAGGCCTTTGTATAAGTTTTATACAAGATATGCCGAAAGAAACAACCTGACAATGGGCAGTGTTTTTTTACTGCGCTAAGGACGGTGATGCCCGGTTTTGTGAAGGGACTGCCTGTGCCTTCGATAGGATGGTGGCGGCGAGCTAGGCGAAGGCGTTCATGTTCGGGGGGAGGGCCCAACCGGTCATTTCCAGCAAAGCGGGGCGTGCAAAAAAATGCCGCCCATGGGATGAGGGGCGGCCTTGTCTCTTTGTCCGGTAGAAGCTCAATTCCCTCTGTAGGTAGAGAAACCGTAGGGGCTGAGCAGCAATGGGATGTGGTAGTGCGCAAGGGTGCCGTCCACCTCAAAAATGACCGGTACCTCCGGAAAGAAACTTGAGATCTTGTGAGCTTTGAACCACTCACCGGTTTTGAAGGTGACACGGTAGGTGCCTTTTTCCAGGGCCTGACCTTCGGGGTAAAGCCCGGGAATACGACCTTGCTCGTTTGTCGCTGCGCTGTTGAGTATGTTCCAGCGCTCGCCGTCCTGTTTTTCCAGCGTGACATTGACACCCGGGGACGGCAAACCATCTTGTAAGTTGAGTACATGCACACTGAGCGGGTTTCCTGCCGCTGATGCCAGTGACGATACGACACTCAATACCACGCCAGCGAAGAGTGCTTTTAATACAGTCATGATGATGTCCTTAGTTTTTAACAGCAGGTAAAATTTTGTTGATCGCGACTAATGCGCAACCTTCGTCGAATGCGGCACCACCGGCACCAGCCACTCCGATAGCGCCAATGACTTGCCCTTCAAACAACAGCGGCACTCCACCGCCCAGCAGCAATAGTTCACCCAGGGTGTTGAGGTTTTCAGCATCGGGTGTACTGCGAGCACGCTCTGCCAATAGTCGTGTTGGCGTCTTGGTCGACAGGGCGGTATAGGCCTTGCGTTGGGCCGCTAATGTGTTGTGTGGGCCAACGTTATCGTCGCGCTGCAGGGCAACTAAATTGCCTCCGCGGTCGACAATTGCAGCAACACCTGTGCGGCCATCGGCATGGCACGCTGCCAGCGCGGCATTTAGCAAATCATTGGCCATTGCCAGTGACACGTCGTTGCGCTGCACAACTTGAGCCGGGGCTGCAACGGCGAGCGCAGAGCTCATTGCGAGTGACATCAGCAATGAAGTCGATAGGCTTATACGCATGCGTTTTCCTTTGTTTTGTCTGGCTGGGTCATAGCCAGGCATGATGACCCGTGCACTCCGTCAGAATGATTGCCTCATGATTACCAAGATGTAATGTGCCAAACCGGTCGGGCGCGCTAGCCTATGCTCCCGGTTTGGAGGAAGAGATGCGTATCCTGGTCGTTGAAGATGAATCGAAAACAGCGGATTACCTGCACAAAGCCCTGACTGAATCGGGCTACGTGGTTGAGGTCGCCCTGGATGGCCTGGAGGGTCAGTACCTGGCGCAGGAAAGTGAGTTCGACTTGATCATCCTGGACGTCATGCTGCCGGGCCTAGACGGATGGCAATTGCTTCAGATTATTCGGCGCAAGTGGCAAACCCCGGTGCTTTTTCTTACCGCCAGGGACTCTGTGGAGGATCGGGTCAAGGGGCTTGAGTCTGGCGCCGATGATTACCTGGTCAAACCTTTTTCCTATGCCGAGTTGTTGGCACGCGTACGTACTCTGCTGCGCAGGGGGCCGCCCCGTGAGGTCGAGCAGTTCCTGGTTGCAGACCTGAGCCTGGATCTGTTGCGGCGTAAGGTTACGCGCAGGGGAGAGCGCCTGACCTTAACCAACAAGGAGTTTGCCCTGTTGCACCTGCTGGTCAGTCGTGAAGGGGAGGTGCTATCGCGCTCGTTGATTGCCTCACAGGTCTGGCAGATGAACTTTGACAGTGATACCAATGTGGTCGACGTTGCCATCCGGCGTCTGCGCGCCAAGGTTGACGATCCTTACCCGCTCAAATTGATACACACAGTGCGTGGCATCGGCTACATGCTTGAGGTGCAATCCTGAAACTGTTCCCGCGTGCCCTGAGCTTGCGCCTGGCAGTCATGTTCGCGTTGGTCAGTGCGCTGCTGCTGGGCTCGATTGGTTTTTATCTTTATCAGTCGTTACAGCGAGAAATCGCGTGGCGCGATGACCAGGCCCTGCTTGGGCGCCTGGAGCGCATGCAGGCGTTGATCAATGACAGTGTCAGCGTCGAGCAACTCAGAAATCGGCCCACGCTCTACGAAAATATGCTGGGCAATCGCGACAACCTGCTGTGGATTGTCGATGACACGGGCCAGGTGCTGATCGAAATCAACCCCGTAAGCATGAGCTTGCCCACGTTACCAGCGGCTGCCCAGGCCCGGCTCGGTGACGGCCATGCCTCGCAGGCAGTGCGACTTGCCTGGAAGGATGTCATGCAGGGCGGGCGCGGCTTGACCCTTATTGCGGGCAAGTTGTTAAGTGAGCGTGAGCAGATGCTGGGGGCTTATCGACTCAAACTCTGGCTGGCCATGTCAGTCGGCGCGCTGTTGGCTTTTGTGCTCGGCGGGTGGGTCAGTCGACGAGGCTTGCAACCTGTGCGCAGGCTGGCGCAGCGCGCAACCGGTATTGATGTACAGCATCTGCATCTGCGGCTGGATGAGTTCAATGAACTGAGTGAACTGCAAGCGCTCAGCCATGCACTTAATCAAATGCTTGCACGCCTTGAAGAAGGGTTCGCCCAGCTCTCACGATTCTCGGAAGACCTCGCCCATGAGATGCGTACCCCGCTCAGTAATCTGATGGGGCATACCCAACACAGCCTGAGGCACAGTCGTTCAATCGAGGACTACCAGAACCTGCTGGTATCCAATCAAGAGGAATATGAGCGGCTGGCGCGAATGATCGACAGCATGCTGTTTCTTGCGCGTACCGAGCAGTCGCAAGCATCCGTGCATGACGAGCGCATCAACCTGCATGATCTGGTCGAACAGTTGTGCGAGTATTTCGAGGGAGTTGCGCAAGAGCGCAATGTAACGCTGATCAATCATGCCCATGCTGAGTTGCAGGCTGATCCGGCTTTGATCCGTCGAGCATTGGCTAACGTGGTGGCCAATGCACTGCGCTACGGAGCTCCCGCTGCGGACGTGATTATCAACAGTGTGGTGCGGGAGGACTGGATTGAAGTCTCTGTGCACAACCAAGGCCCGCCGATTTCAGCGGAGCATCTACCGCGACTGTTTGAACGCTTCTACAGGTGCGACCCATCACGCAATCAGCCAGATGACTCCGGTGGCCTGGGGTTAGCAATCGTTCACTCAATTATGCAGTTACATGGCGGTCGGGTGACCGTAGACAGCAGTCCAGCAGGAACGAGCTTTTGCTTGGCGTTTCCTGTTCGAAACGGTTGATAAGTCGGTTTCTGCGAACGGCTCCTGAGGCTCATCCATTATGAACTAATCATAATGCCCATCACCCTAACGCTGTGCAAATAGCCCCCAGGTTAGTTCGACCCTGAGCTAACCCCTTACACGCGAAGGTTTGGTGAATCATGAAGAGTGAACAAGTCGAAGGTGTTGCAGAAAAACTTGCCGGCAAGGCGCAGAGCGCGGTCGGGAAACTGTTGGGTGATTCGAAAATTGAAGCTGAAGGTGCCGGTCGCCAGGCTGCTGGTCAGTTGACCCAGACCTATGGTGACGCACTGGACAGCGTATCTACGTTCGTTAAAGAGAAGCCTGTTGCCGCACTTGCAATCGGCGCAGTGGCCCTGCTGGTGCTGGACCGTTTCCTGCGCCGTTGAGCCGCGAGGAGACGTTTTCAGTGGTTTTCACCTCGTACTCCCCAGGGTTGTCTATCTGGAGAGTGCGAGACCCTGGATTTTGGGAACCTTTAGCCAGAAAGCGGGGTAGAGTGTTCATCACTGTCTGTTCATAAGAACCCTCCACTCGATTCGCGTAGTCGCGCCAAGCGGTTTCAACGAACGAATCGGGCAAAAAAACGTATATCACTCGTTGTTTGAAGAATGAATTGTCCGCTGTTTGTTTCTCTCGATGGGCCCAAAGGCACGGGCAAAACCACACTGTTGGAGGCCGTTACGAAAGTACTGAGGGCAGACAACAAAAAGGTGATCCGGCTTTGCGAGAAAAAAAGCGATCCCTATAGGGGTGAAACCATGGCCCTCGTTAACAAGCTCGTCAGAAATCCCTCCCGGGATTTGGAGCTGGGGGTTTGTGAGCGCTTTGCTGATAGCCGTCACTGGATTTCCCGGCACGTTCTGGCTAAACAGCCACCTGGCAGCATCATTTTGATCGATCGCTGGTACCCGTCTGATGCCGCGTTTCGCCGGACAATCGCGTTTGCAGAGATTCTACAGTTGAACATTGATCGAAACGTGCGTGTCCCAGACCTGCATGTCGGGGTTGTCACCACCCCTGATATTTCATGGGCGAGGGCAGCGGCGCGCCGGCGCGGGCTGAGCAGTACCGTAATCCATAAGCTGGAAGAACATGTCGCTTGTACCAGGTCGTTCGAGCAAGCGGTTGCAGATCACGGCTGGGTTTTATGCCGTAATGAAGGATCGATCGAAGACGCGACGATGCAGGTGGTTTCGGAGATTTATAGAGTCCTTCGATGTCCCTGGACGAAGTTTGCTGCGCCGGCCTTGATGCGGTGAGATAGCCGTTGCGAGGAGATGAATTGCCGCCCTTTGCCCAGTAGGATCACGGGCCGCGCATTGGAAAGATGGACTTCGTTGTGGGCAATGTGATTGCCGACCTCATCTAAAGCCGACTGGACTCACCCGAGATGACGCGCGATTAGAGTTTGAACTGATGCACAATTTCCAATAAACGCTCGGCGTCTGCGCCGCTTTTGCGTCCGCGCTTAATGCCCACTGGACGCTTCAGTGTTCGACTTCAACCAGACAGACCAACTGCTGCAGCTTATTTATCAGTGAACCCAAGCCTGGATAGAAGAGGGCGGATTCATTCGCGACGGGATACCCGATTCGTTACTCGCCCATACTCATCATTTTGGTAAAGAGTGATCTTCGCCTCTCAAAAGGCAGGTTAACCGATTGCATGCGACGGTAGATGATCCTGGCGCTGAATGGTTGGTTCACGTGCTCCGCCTATTCACTTGATGTACAAGGGTGCGAGTCGATATCAAAAATTGACCAGTTCTTGCTCCTCCATTCGAGAGTTCTTCCGTGCGCATCTCTGGTCAGTGAAGTTCGGAGATGTGAAATTCGTTTTGTGGTGATCGATACAAAACCTGTGCTATGGTCAACAACAGTTCTCAAAT